>SFSZ01000006.1 GCA_004563275.1 bacterium | reverse complement strand
GGATATTATTTTATAACACAGATAGATTAAAGTCAAAACAACCCAAGAATTAATCTTGAGTTGTCTTTCTTTATTGTGAACTATTTGGGGTTCACTTCAAATTGATGCTTTTAGGTTTGTTTTGTTTAATTTTAGGAATTAATTCTTGAAATTCAATAATAAAGTCTGCAACTAAATCTTTATTAGCTAGAATTAATGTTTTTTCTTCTTCTGTAAAGCCTTGGTCATCACCTTTAAACAAATCTTCATTATTTAAAATTTTTAAGGTAAGAAGAATCATTAACTCGGTACCAATAATTGAATTTAATTTTGAGAATGAAGGAAGCTTTGTTAATTCTAACATAGGTATGTCTTGTCTAGTGTATTGCTTTTTTGATTTAGAATTATACATTGTTAAAGCTTCACTTTTAACATAAGGAATAATAGTTTTTAACATTTCTTTTTCAATAGGAAGTAAATCTTCAAGATGGTCTTCATTAAATTTAGGACCATAGGCTTTTTTTAATAAGGATTTATCTTCAGATGGAAGAAATGTAAATATAGCATTTACTACTAGATGTTGGGGAATGTCTGACATTTCTTGGAATAATCCAGTTGATTCTTTTTTGGATGCTTGATCCGAAGTAACTCTTAATTGTCTTAAAGCCCTTGGTAATACCCTATATATCAATCTTGATAGATGATGTTGATCTGCTTCAGTAATGAAATTTTCTTTTTTAAATATATATTCTTCATTATAATATTTTTTAATTAAGTCTTGACTAGCTTTATCTAGATGTTCAATCGCTAAAGTTAATTCTGATTTTGAATATGCAGGAAAATATTTAGTTAAACGACATGTTCTTATTAAACGATTAAATAAGATTGGATCATATTCTTCTATATTTCCTTCATTAACATTTTTTAAGGCTTTAAAGGCACTATTATTTTTTAGTCGACGTAGGGCTTTAACTTCTTGTTGTCTAATTCTTTCACGAGTCACATTAAACATTTTACCTACTTCAACTAAAGTTTTCTTACGATGTCCAAGAAGACCAAAACGATGAATAATGATTTGTCTTTCTCTTTCTGGCATTTTTGTATTAAATAAAGCTGTAATAATAGCTTCTTTAAAATCTTCATTTATAATTTCTTCTTCTATTGCGGGAGCTTCATCGGCAATAAAATCTGATAATTTACTTTCAGAATCTTTTGACGTTACTGGTGAATCTAGACTAATATCTGCTCTAGCTATAGTTTCTAAATCTTTAATTTGGGTTTCAGTTAAACCTGATACTTTTGCCAGTTCAGAAATACTTGGATTATGTCCGGTTTCATCTAGAATTATTTTTGTAGCTCTATCTAATTTACGAAAATTTCTTCTAACATTTTTTGAATATCTAATAGTTGTTGATGATGAACTTAAAAACTTTTTAATTGCTTGTTTAATCCACCATGTTGCATAAGTTGAAAACATATATCCTTTATTAATGTCAAATTTTTCAATAGCTTTACTTAAGCCAAAAACTCCTTCTTGTATTAAATCACTGATAGTTATTTGATTATTTGGCAAATTGAATTTTTTTGCTATATAGATAATTAATCTAATATTATGATTGATTAAGTCATCACGAGCAGTCATATTTCCGTTTTGAGCTTTTATAATTAAGTCTCTAGTCTCTTCAGGAGTTAATAGACGATACTGTCTAATTTCATTAAAAAACATAGTTTGAGATTCACCAACATAGCCTTCAACACTTTGAAAAGTACTTTCAGATAAATCTAACTTGTTGATATCAATATTATTTTTATCACAATAAATTTCAACTACTTGGCATGTTATCTCATCGGTAAATAATTCTTCTAAAGAGTTTTCTTCGATGTATGGTAAGTATTTATTCATAATAGATGTTAGTAAAGTATTTACTACATCGTTTTCTAAAAGAATTTCATCGATTAATTCATAAGTAATATTATCCTGAGTACTTCTTAATAAATCAGAAAAATAATTTGTGATTTCAGTTAGACTTTTTAAGTTTTCACTTGGTCTAGAACTTACTTTAATGTTATCTTTTATATACTTTTTGATAATTGATTTGATTTGTTCCATATTATTATTCCTCTCTGCTTATTGGTTTAATTTGATTTCCTTTTAATTCTTTAATTTGTGATTTATATAGTGATGACATGATTAGGTCATATATTTCGTCAAAGTTATCTTTAAATTTTGACATAACTTTTTGAGTTATAGTTTGAATTTGCTCTGCGGTAAGGTCAAAGAATAAACATTTTTTTTCTATACAATAAGGACCATCTTCTACTATACCTACTCTTAATGCAAAGATTATTAGTTCTTTATTAGTAAATGTATTATTTAAATTCTTGGCAGCTAGAACTTGAGCTAAATTAAGTAATTCATTTAAATCTAATTTTTTTTCTTCTGGTTTTTTAACTAGTTCAGGATTTTGAAGTAAAGAACTTATTCTTGGATAAATGATATTTATGACTGTTTTCTTCATGGTATTTGGTAATTTAACATAAACTGGATTTTCTAAATCGTAACCATGATAAGCATAAACTAATTCTCTTGTTTCTGGTGCTAATGATAATAAGGCTTTATCAATTTCTTCTTTAGTGAAACTATTAAATGTTACATAAATAGATTCATTTGGTTCTGGTAGTTTACTGCCATTTTTCATTTTATTAACAATGTAATAAAATTGATGTTTAGTTTTTTCATCGGCATTTCTTATGTCATATCTTGATAAATCTTCACCAAATAATGTTTTGATTATTTCTTTTTCTTTTGGTTTTAAATCATTATATCTTTTCATTACTTCTTCAGTAGGTATACCTTTTCTTCTTAGATATAATTCAAATGAGACAGCTGGTTTACTTCTTTTAGGTTTTGGTGGTTCTACTTCTTTTTTAGCTTCACGCTTTGCTAAATCTTTTTTTATCCTACTAAGAAAATTATTTATTCTAGATTCATCGATATAGTCTAAACGATTCCATTCGGTTAGATCTTCACCAAATTTTTGATGAAGTAAATCTTGACACTCTTTTGAATAGGTACTAATAATTTCATTGACAATATCAAGAGTTGTTTCTGGTAAACGTTCTAGTAATGTTTTATAAGGAGTAGTTTTTCTTTTACCAGTTTGAGGATCTATTCCATATGCATCTTTAATTGCCGCACGAATACTAACTTGATAGTTACGATTCATACTTTGTAAAGTGCAGAAATCTTCACCATATAATTTTTTAATTTGATTTTGAAGATCTTTTGAAAGATATGGATATTTGCGATCAATTTCTGCTTCAGTTATACCGAAAAATCCTAAGAATGAATATAAGGTTTCAACCTTTGGTTCGCGATGTTTGAATTCACCTTTTTCTTTATCAAAACTTTTTACCATTTTAGCTACTATACTATAGATGGCTTGTTCAGATTGTTTATCTAATCTATTTTGTTTTCTTAGGTTTTTACCGAACTTTTCATAAATTAATTTTCTTTGTTTTAATGGAAGGGTTTCAACATAAGCTTTGATTTGTTCATAAGTTGCAAATGATAAACGTTCTTCTAAGGATTTAATTCTAGGTTGGTATTTTTCTTTACCAGTCATTTTGAAAACAAATATTTTACGTATTTCGGATTTAAGATAAGATTTTTCACTAGATGAAACTGATTGAAGGGTACAGAAGTCTTCACCATATAATCTTTTGATTAAATTGATTTTACCATCGTTACATTGATCTAAAAGGATATCAGTATCTTTTCTGGAATAACCTAATTGAGCAGCATGTTCATATATTGTTGTTGGCTCTGTTATTATATTATTTTTAGTTGACGTAATGGTTGATGCAATATTTTTTGAAACATCTTTTTCTCTTAATGTTTCGTTTTTAATTGCTTGTGGTGATATTTCTAATCTAGCAGCATATTTTATGATTTGAGATTTATATTTCATAACAACTGCAATAACTTCAGAGATTTCTATTTTTAATTTTTCAGCTATTTGATATTCAAGATATGGTCTTTTATAAAAACCATATCTTAATTTTAATATTTCTTTAGTCTGTTTACTTGAATTTAATTCGAATTGATCAATTATGTAGTTTGTTAATCTAGGCGATTGATCAGGGGTTACATTTAGATTTAATTCTTTAATAACAGTTTGGGCAAATCTTTGGCCTTCTGCTTTTAGAGATGTTTGAGGAAACTTTTTTAAGAAATCATTTATATTTACAATAATACATTCTGATGCATATGAAGTAAATGAACCTTTCTCTTTATCATATGTGTCGATTGCAGTACTTAAACCTGTTAAACCTAAAGAAAAGATGACATTATAAGTGTATGGTGTATTATTAAAGTTATCCTTAATAATTTGATCTATTAATTTAAAATTATGTTTTGCTAAAGTATTTTTAGCTCTTTTTTTACCTTCTTTTATATCTTGTAAATATTTTATTGTTTGTTCTTCACTTAAAAATTCTGGATATTCTTTCATATAACAAACCCCCTTTCGTTTGGGTCATATAATATAATAAAATGCCCAAAAAATCAAGAAAAAAAACTACTAATCTATTGAGTTAGTAGTTCTAATAATTTTTCATCATTTTCTAATTTAGCCTTTTCTTCAGCTACTAATTTTTCTGGAGCTTTTTTAACAAAGTTTTCATTAGCTAATAATTGTTTTCTTTTATTAATACTTTGTTTTAAACTTTCTATTTGTTTTTCTTTTTGAAGGATATCTTCTTCAGTTATTTCTTTTTCATAGTAGATTGAAGCACTAAATTGACCAAAGTTTACTTTATATTCAGTAATATCTAATGGTTTATCAATGATGTTTTCAGTTATTTTTAACATTTTAGTAATTAATGTATAATCTTCTTGATTATTAAATTTAACTGATAAGTCTTTTGTTATGTTATTTTCTTGTTTAATGTTTCTAAATGTTTTGATAAATCCAATGGTATTTTCAATTAATTCTTCTTCAGTTGGAAAATTAAATTCTTTATTTACAGTTGGATAATCACTTATCATGATGCTTTCATGGGTTTTGATTGGTAACATACTATAAATTTCTTCGGTTACGAATGGCATGATTGGATGCATCATTTTTAAGATATTAGTTATTACATAACAAAGAGTACTTTGAGTTGATGGGTTATCTAGAGTAAATTTACACATTTCAATGTATGAATCACAGAAGTCACTCCAGATAAAGTCATAAAGCATGGTTCCTACATTGTTAAATTCATATTTTTCCATAGATTTAGTAACGTCTTTAATTATTTTATTTAACTTAGATAAGATCCATTTGTCTTTAGCATCTATTTCTTTAAAGTCATATTCTTTTAAGGATTCAATATTCATTAAACAGAAACGACTAGCATTCCATAATTTATTAATGAAGTTCCAAGTTGATTTAACTTTTTCTTCATCATATCTTAGATCTTGGCCGGCAGCTGATGAAGATGCTAGGAAGTATCTTAAGGCATCACAACCGTATTCTTCAATAACATCCATTGGGTCTACTCCGTTGCCTAAGCTTTTTGACATTTTTCTTCCTTGATTATCACGAATTAGACCATGAATTAAGCAATCTTTAAATGGTCTTTGTCCAGTAAAATGTAGGCCTTGGAAGGTCATTCTATTTACCCAGAATGGGATAATGTCATAACCAGTTACTAATACATTGTTAGGATAATATCTTTCTAAAAGGTCGGTTTTTTCTGGGAATCCTAGGGTACTAAATGGCCATAAAGCACTTGAGAACCATGTATCTAAAACATCTGGGTCTTGTGTCCAACCTTCTTCTTTAGGTGCTTCTACGCCAACATATACTTCATCGCCTTTATACCAAGCAGGAATACGATGTCCCCACCATAATTGTCTAGAAATACACCAATCGTAAGTGATTTCCATCCAGTGATTCATGATTTTTTCAAATCTTTCTGGGACAAAATTTACTTTAGTATCTTTATTTTTTTGATTTTCTAAAACACGATCAGCAAGTGGTCTCATTTTAACAAACCATTGTTTTGATAAATATGGTTCTACCATTACTCCACTTCTTTGAGAATGTCCTACTGAGTGAGTCATTTCTTCAATTTTAATTAGTAAGCCTTCGGTTTTTAAATCATCGATAAGGGCTTTACGACATTCAAAACGGTCCATTCCTTCATATTTTAAGGCATTTTTATTCATGGTGCCATCTGGATTAATAACGATAATTCTTTCTAAATTATGTCTATTTCCTACTTCAAAGTCATTTGGATCATGAGCTGGAGTTATTTTTACGACACCAGTACCAAATTCAGGATCAGCATGTTCATCACCAATAATAGGTATTAGTTTATTTACAACTGGTAAGATACAATTTTTACCAATTAGATGTTTGTATCTTTTATCATTTGGATTAACAGCTACAGCCGTATCACCAAATAAAGTTTCTGGTCTTGTTGTTGCTACTTCTAGGTAGTCATGAGTTCCTTCAATAAAATATTTAATGTGATAAAAGGCTCCTGGGACATCTTTATATTCTACTTCTTCATTAGAAAGAGCTGTCATAGCGTATGGATCCCAGTTAATAATTCTTTCTCCACGATAGATTAATCCTTCGTTATAAAGGGTAACAAAAACGTGTTTTACAGCGTCACTTAATCCTTCATCTAAAGTAAATCTTTCTTTAGTATAATCTAGACTTAAACCTAATTTTGCCCATTGTTTGCGAATATTTTCTGAATATTCTTTTTTCCAATCCCAAGCATATTTAAGCCACTCTTCTCTACTAATTCCACGGGGATTAATACCCATTTCTCTTAATTTAGCATCTACTTTAGCTTGAGTTGCGATTCCGGCATGATCCATACCAGGAACCCATAAGGCATCAAATCCTTGCATTCTTTTGAATCTAATAATTATGTCTTGTAAGGTAGTATCCCAAGCATGACCTAAGTGTAATTTACCAGTTACATTAGGAGGTGGAATTACAATTGAATATGGTTTTTTAGAAACATCGCCACTTTCAAAGTATTTATGATCTAACCAATATTCATATTTACCTTCTTCAACTTGTTTATGTTCATATTTTTTATCTAACATTTTAATCAATCCTCTTTTTCTATTTTTTGATTTATTACTCGATTTATAATTTCAAAGTATGGTTTTAAATTTTCTGGTTTACCTAAATTATTAAACATTTCTTCAATATAATTATTTTCTTTAATTACTTTTAGTGAATAAGTATAATTTATATCATAGATAAATGATAAGATATTTAGGATTTTATCACCTTTAGTTTTAACATCTTTTTCTTTAATACATTTTCCTTTATTAAAATCTTTATATACTTTAGGAGATACTGTATAGTTTTCGATAGATGCTGTTATCATGTTTTGATGAATAGATACTAAATAAATAATATCTATTTTATCGGCATCTCTGATAATTTTACAAAATTTATTGTTTTGATATTTTCTTGATATTACATATTTATTGTGATAGTAAATAGCAGCATATAAATCATCTAAATCTTCTTCACTTACGTTATATTTTTTTATGTAGTCATCTTCTTTTAATAATTTAACTCCATATTTGGCATGATCAAAGTGTTGGGAATTAAACTTACCAAATAAGTCGTATTCAAAGAATCTAGCAATGTCATGAAGTAAACCGATGGTTGTAGCTAATTTAACATCATGAAGACTTAAATTTAAGTTTTCAGCTATCTTTTTAGATAAGATGGCGACTCGTTTTGAATGATAATACTTTCTATTGATACCTAATAATTTAATATCATAATTATTAAAAATATACTCTTCAAATTCTCGATACATTTTAACAACTCCTTTTTAAAGAAAAAAAAGTTATAAATTAAAGGACGACTTATGGCCGTGGTACCACCTTAATTTATAACTTATTAGTTATCTTTATATATTTAACGCATATAAACGATTTTTCTCATTTTGCAACCTTCATATAATTATATTATTAACTTACACCAAATGTTAACTCTCTATAAATATAAATTATATTACTCCTCAAAATTCATTGAAAACTATAATTATTATAAAGGATTTTTTTAGATATTTCAAGATAAGTTTTTTTTAATTTTTTATGGTAATTTTTTTAAGGTTCGGATATTGATAAAATAATTATTTATTGGTATAATTATTTAAGAATAGAAAGGTGGCTTTTGTATGGATGTTAAACCTGTGATTCCAAGCATTAATGAAGTATCCTTTGATGAAAAACAGTTAACATCATCAAATGCTAACCTAGTCTCTTTTAATTATGAAGATACTCCGATTACGGATATTGTTAATACGATTATTTTAGATGCGATTAAGAATAAAGCTTCAGATATTCATTTTGACCCTTCTGATGATGGTTTAAAGATAAGAATGCGTATTGATGGTAAATTATCTGATTATAGTCATGTTCCTTTATATGTTCAAAAGAATATGATTACTCGTATAAAGATTATTTCTGGGATGAATATTACGGAATCAAGAGTTCCTCAAGATGGAGCTATTAAGAATAGTTTAGATAATGTTGATGTTGATTTACGTGTTTCTTGTTTACCGACTAATTTAGGGGAAAAAGTTGTTATTCGTGTTTTAGATTATAAGATGTCTTCAGCTGGTATTGAAGAATTAGATTTTAGTAAAGATAATTTAGCTAAAGTTAATAAAATGATTAGTTTACCTAATGGTATTATATTAGTTACTGGTGCAACTGGTACTGGTAAATCAACAACTGTATACTCTATTTTACAAAAGTTAAATACAGAAGATAGAAATATTATTACAGTAGAAGATCCGATAGAAATGAATATTGATGGCATTAATCAGGTTCAGGTTATTCCCGAAATTGGGCTTACTTTTGCAAATGCTTTAAGAAGTATCTTACGTCAAGACCCGGATATTGTAATGATTGGAGAAATTCGTGATGATGAAACGGCACGTATTGCGGTTAGAGCTTCTATTACTGGTCACTTAGTATTATCTACAATCCATACTAATGACTCTTTAAATACAATTGAACGTTTAACAGATATGGAAGTTGAAAGATACTTATTAGGTGCAGCTTTATCTGGTATTATTTCTCAGAAATTAGCAAGAAGATTATGTAAGAAATGTCGCACAGTTAGACCTACTACTGATTATGAAAAGAAAGTATTTAAACAAGCTTTAAATATGGATGTTAATGAAATATATGAACCTAAGGGCTGTGATGCTTGTCATCAAGGTTATAGTGGTCGTATTGCTATTCATGAGGTTTTACTTATTAATCAAGAAATTAAAGATGCGATTGTTAGAAATGATAACAAAGCTAAACTTAGACATTTAGTATACTCTTCTGGCACAACAACAATGCTTCAAGATGGTTTAAATAAAGTTGTTAATGGTGAAACTTCTTTTGAAGAAATTATTAAACTTATTGATTTGGAAGATGATTTAGGTACAAATACTAATTTAGGTTTAAAAGAAACTTTAAATGATAGTGAAGTTGTTAATAGTAATAGCAATCTTGAAACTTTAGATATATAAAAAAGAGATTTAATTAAATCTCTTTTTTGATACTACTAAGTATGTTCCTAATGTTAAGCTTGATATCATAGTGATTACTGAAGTATAAGAATTACTTTCTTCTACTCCAGTGTAAGGTTTATCTTCAGGAGTTATAACTGGATCTTCTCCATCTCCTTGACCTTTAACAAATTGGTAAACATATACTACTTCTCTTTGGTTGCAGTAATTATTAAGTAATTACCTCCATCTTTTAATAAACATGTTTGAAGAATTAATATATCTTCATCCATTGTTATGGCCTTTCTTGTATCATAGATAGCACCTTTTCTTAAGTTTGAAATATGCTCATTCCATGATGATTCTTTAACATCTATTTTCATGTGTTCATCTGATTTAGTACGATTTACAATTTGAATTTTGTATTTATTTGTGCCAGATGAAGTTGTTAGATATATTTCATCATTGCTTTTAGTAAACTCTGAATCTTTATATTTAACTAAATCTTTAAATGGAACATCATACTTATTTGAATTGTGTCCGTAAATATTTATTTGTTTATCATTAAAAGTATTTCGATAATCCATGAAAATAGCACCTAATTTACTTTTTTCTCTCTTTAGGGTATGAGATAAATAATAAGTATTATTAGTTGTTTGAACAAAGGCATGATTGATATTTGTACCTGGGATTCTTATAGTTCCAACTATGTCATTATTTTGATATTCACTTTTTAAATTATTGATGATTTCTTCTGGATTTTCTTTTTTAGTTGATGGGACTGCGCCTTCTAAAGCAATAAGTTTTTGCTTTTGATCATCTTTATAATCACCATAGATTTGATATGATGAATATATAAAAGTAAATAGACATAAAACTATTAGTAAATAATATACTATTTTCTTTTTCATATAAGCACCCCCTATACTTAATATGATTATGCGTTTGTGATTAGATATACTATACTAATTTTAATTTTTTGTCAACAAATTCCGACTTTTTGCACGCTTTTAAGCATTAAAAAAAGTGCTTGATGCACTTAGTTTATTTTTTTAAAATAATTCTCATAAATTTTACTTAATTCAGACTTTTCTTTTTCATTCATTTGAGTGAAGCCATTACCATTTGCTCTTTCTTGGAATGCTGGTAATGATTCATAAGTTCCAACTACTTTTCCATTTTTTACAAAGATTACTAAAGGAACATAAATTCTTTTAATATTTTTATTATTTAAGCCTTCATATTCTCTTAAATTATCTTTTAATAAGTCAACTAATTTTAAATAGTTTTCAGTTCCTTCTTTTTCAGTTTTAATTTTACCTTTTTTAGTTAAAGATAAGACATTGCGGTCATCTTTAATATTTAAATAATAAATTGTTTCAACTTTTGATTTTAAAGCAGTATCTATTAGAACAGGAACAATATTACGACACCAAGGACATTCTGGAAAACCTAAATAGATAACACCAGTACCATTATCTAATATTTTAAAGATTTCTTCGTATGATGAGTATTTCATAGGATTGTTTTTAGGAATATCTAAACTTGAATAAGATAATTCATCTGATACTTTTTTACCATTTACACTTTCGTAGTCTTCTTTAAATTTTAATGAGTCTTCGGTAATTAGTTTTTTGTTTTTATTATTTATGATAAAGAATGTTAGTAAGCCTCCAAATAAAAGTAATATTAATATTAAGATAATTATTTTTGTTTTCTTTTTCATTTTGTTAATCCTTTCATATTAATATATTATAGTAATATTTATGATAAATCAATAGAAATAAACTCAACTTGTGGTTGAGTTTATTTTATTTGGTTCATAACTTCTTCAGCAAAGTTGTCATTGCGTTTTTCCATTCCTTCTCCAACTTCAAAACGAATCATTTTTTCAACTTTACCACCGTTATTTTTAACGTATGTTGCTACGTCGATGTCTCCATCTTTAATAAATGCTTGATGAACTAAGCAGATTTCTTTAAAGAATTTTTTAATTCTACCTTCTACCATTTTTTCAGCTATTTCAGCAGGTTTTCCTTCGTTAATAGCTTGTTCTTTGAAGATATTTCTTTCTCTTTCAATTCTGTCTTCAGGAATTTCATCTTCTGTAACATATTCTGGTTTCATAGCAGCTGCTTGCATAGCTACATCTTTAGCTACTTCAACATTTGCACCTTCTAATACAGTTAATACAGCAATTTTTCCACCCATATGTAAGTAAGAACCAAATGTTTCACTATCTGTTTTAGTAACTACTTCAATTCTTCTTAAAGATAATTTTTCACCAATTTTAGCTGTTTTAGCAACGATTAAATCATTAACTGTTCCTTCATCTGTTGGTAAAGTTAAAGCTTCTTCTACGGTAGTTGCATCTGACTTTAAGATAGCTTCTCCAATTGTATCTAACATAGATGTAAATTCTTCATTTTTAGAAACGAAATCTGTTTCACTGTTAACTTCTAAGATAACAGCTTTATTACCATCAATATAAACGTTTGCTAATCCTTCTGCAGCAATTCTTGATTCTTTTTTTGCAGCTTTAGCAATACCTTTTTCTCTTAGGTAATCAATAGCAGCTTCCATATTTCCATTAGTTTCAGTTAAGGCTTTTTTGCAGTCCATCATTCCTGCACCGGTTTTTGCTCTTAATTCAGCAACACTTTTAGCATCTATCATATATATTCCTCCAATTATTTTAATGCAGTTAATAATTCTTCTTTTTTCATTGAAGAATAACCTTTAATACCACGTTTTTTAGCAATAGCTTTTAATTCTACTAAAGTTTTAATAGTTAAATCTTCATCTTCAACTGATTTTTCTTCTTTAATAGCTTCTTTAGTTTCTTCTTTGTCTAAACTTTCAACAAATACTTCTTTTACGCTTTTAGCTTCTTTATGGTCTTTTTTAGGTTTTTCTTCTTCTGTAACGTAATCTACGATTGGTAATCCTTTAGCTTCACAAATAGCATTAGTTAATACACCTAAAACTACTTTAACACTTCTTACAGCGTCATCATTACCAGGGATTACAAAGTCTACATCATCTGGATCACAGTTTGTATCTACTAATCCGAATACTGGAATATTTAATTTTCTAGCTTCTCTAATAGCGTTGATTTCTTTTTTAGGATCAACAATAATTAAAGCACTTGGTAATTTTTCCATGTTACGGATTCCACATAATACTTTATTTAATTTGTCATATTCTTTTTTAAGTCCGATAACTTCTTTTTTAGGTAATACTTCAAATGTTCCATCAGCTTCCATTTTTTCGATTTCTTCTAATCTTTTAATTCTCTTTCTGATAGTTCTGAAGTTTGTAAGTGTTCCACCTAACCATCTTTCTACAACATAGAAAGATTCACTTCTTTCTGCTTCTTCTTTAGATGCTTCAACTGCTTGTTTTTTAGTTCCAACAAATAGGAAGCTTCCTCCGTTTTCAGCAATTTTCTTAATTTCAGCATATGCAGTCTCAATGCATGATGCAGTTTTTTCTAGATCGATAATATAAATATCATCTCTAGATGTGAAGATGTATTCCTTCATTTTAGGATTCCATCTTTTTGTTTGATGTCCGAAATGAACACCTGCTTCTAATAAGTAACTCATAGAAACAACAGCCATAATTCTCACAATCCTTTCGTTATTTACCCTTAAACGTCTTCTTTAATTACCAACACTTGGCCACTAGGCAACTAAATCAGTTTAAGTACATATTGGTTATAAAACCTCCTATATATTAACAAATTTTACGAATTTGCGCAAGAATAATCACAAAAAAAGAGCTTTAATTAAGCTACTTTTTAAGTTTCTCGGCTTTAAAGATAAAGTCGATGTCTTGAATATTTAAATTTATTTTTTTGATATTGTAGTAAATTATTAAATCTTCAATGTTTTTTTGGACTTTTTCAATATCATCTTTATTTAAATTTTCTTCATTAATAGAAATATTTAATAAACGATATTTATCTTTAATAATTTTAGGAATATCTTTTTCTTCACTGATAGCGATGTTTGAAATAATATTTATTTCACTACCAAATGCATATTCAAATAAGTTAGTGATATTTTGGTTAATATCTTCAATAGTTAAATTATCGATTTGATCTTTTAACAATTTAATAAAATATTTTGTATTAAAGCATGTTAATTTTAAAATATCTTGATAAGTTGTTTCGTTAGTAACGTTATTATAAATATCATTTTGAATAGTTAATTCATCTAGTTCAATGTATAAACTTAAAATATCAGTAATGGTTGTATTTCTTTTTAATTTTAGTTCATTAATTTTCTTTAAATTTGGTTTAAATAATCCGGTTTTATTGATTTGTTTATTTAAACTAAATAATTCTTTTTCTTTTTTAGTAATATCTTTTAATTTTAAATCATATTTACCTTTGTACTCTTCTTTTTTAGTAAATAGTTCTTTGATATCTTTAATGATATATTCAAAGTTTAGATATTCATTATATTCTGATAATGATGATGATAGTTTAGTTAAATTTAAATAGTTATCTTCATCTTCTCGATCTAAAATAATATCAGTAAGAAGTCCATCAATAGTTTTTTCGCTATAATCTGTAAGCATTAAGGTATGATTAATAAAGTTATTAAATAGATATGTACGATTTTGATATTCGTTTAACTTTTGATTAGTTTTAAGTTCAATATATTTAGTTAGATATTCTTCTAGTGGTTCTTCTTTAAGTGATTGATAATATTTATCGATTTCTTTTTTATGTTTAAAGTAAAGATATCTAATGTTTAACTCAATTTGAGTTATAATGTTTGAATTTTCCCAGTAGATGTCATCAAATACTTTTTCAATATTATCATAATCATTAATTAAGGTATCCATATATTTTTGAACTACTTCTGAATATTCAAAATCTTTGGGGGTAAGTATTATACCTACTTCTTTAAAAGCTAAAAGTATTTTTAAGATTACTCCATTGATTTTTTCTAGGTTATTATTTTCAAAGCTGCTTAATTCGTATAAATAATAATCTAAATTCATTTTATTAGAAGATGAAGAAAGAGAACTTAATCTTTTAACTTTAGTGATATCTAATAATTCTCTTTCTTCTGGTAAGCTTTCTTCGGTGTTATGCTTTTTAATTTGCTCTACTCTTTTACTTATTTCTTTTTCTGCTTCTTCTATCATAGGAGTTATTTTTTTTAATTGTTCTTCTAGATATTCATTGTATTTAGCTTTATTTACTTTAGTTTTTTTAGGAAGTATTTCAAGATTGGCTTTAACAGTTTCAATGTCTTTTAAGATATATTCTTTCATGTTAGTCACCTTGTTTTTCACTTTCTAAAAATTCTTGATATTCTTTTAAAATATTATAAATATCTAATAATTCTTCATTACTTACTTCTGTCATTTTTACCTCCTATTTTATTATTATATATTTTTCAATAGTTCCAATTTGTGATTCATCATCATATAAGATAAACTCAAATTTATAGGTACCTATTTGTAACTTATCCTTAAGTAATAAGGTGAAGTTGTTAATTTCATTTGGATTATTTACTACTAAGTATTCTTTATCACGAGCTGTTGGAGTAAGTGAATTAGTAATATAATCTTTTAAATCAACTAGTGTAAAGTTATTATCATATACTTCATCATAATTACGACGATAGAATTTAACTTTGATATTTGGATTGGCAAGTCCGGAGTTATATTCGATGTTATAAGTTAGACGATTATCTCCATTTAAGGTATTGCCTGTTTTTTGATCGATGATCATCATTTTTTCATCAGTGTTGATATCTAAACCATAAATTTCATTAATGATTGTAATATCAAATATTTTAGATGCAGATGATTTTAAACCGTAGTAGATACCGTCTGGTGAACCAAAGGTTTCAACTACTAATTTATAATTACCAGTAGCAATATTTGCGGTTCCGGTATTTACTTTTACCCAGGTTTTAACATTACCTACTTTATCAGAAACTTTAATTCTAGTTGTACCATCGATGTTTGGTGAGTAAGCAACACCATCTATTACATAAGTTAAACCTAAAAGTGATGTTCCGGTTACGACTTCGTCTTGATTATTATAAAGAGTGATTTTGAAACCTAATTTATCTTCTAAGAAACTTGTATCATAAATAGTTGCACCGGTTGGTAATTTAGCTTGGGTATATTCAGTTGATAAGTCTAATGTTACCGATTCACCACTATAAATTTTATTACTACTGATTGTTCCATCAATTTTAATTACGGCTTCTTTATCAGTATAAAGATTATAAACCATATTGGCATGTTGGATGCCTAGGACGCTTATCATTGTTTCTTCATTAGCATCTAGCATTTCGATTAGCAATGATTTATTTAAGGCATCTTCAGTAATATTTGTGTCTTCAAAATCAACTATAAAGATAAATTCTTCATCGGTTATTTGATTCTCACTGTTATAATATTCTTGATTCTTGGTTGCATCATTATAATAGATACCACTGTTGGTTGCTCCCATTAATTCAAAGATTGATAACTTGTAGTGAATATCGCCTTCAGTTGCTAATTCTGTAGTTGCTCTGGTTACTTCATCAGCAGTTATAACGTGATAATAGTATTCGGTTTTACCATTACTTAAATCAATCATGGTTATTTTAGTATTCTCTGGCAAAACATAATTTGATACTAAGGCACGATGATAACCAGTTTTATATACTGCCGTTCCTTCGGTGTAAAGTGAGTAGTATGCACTTATTGATGATGTTGAGGTTATGTTAGCGGCTGTTGATGCAAATAATTCGTATTTTCTTCCTTCAGTAAGGGCACCTTCATAGTCATTGGTGTTATATAGAACTCTTGACATATTAACGTTTACAACTAATCTTTCGGTTTCATTAGTTAAATCATCAACTTTGGTAATTGCCATGATGATTATTTTAACGGTTCCCATATTTCCTGATGTTGATAGATTCTTTGAGTGATTTAGATAGAATAACATAGTTGGAATGGATGTATCGTTTTCTCCAACGTAGGTTGTAGTACCTAAAACTTGTCTATCTTTATTTGTTAGGAAGGTTGTTGAACCGGTTGTTAACCATCCTTTATTACTTGATTCCATAGTTAGTGACATGATGTTGTCAGCATCTTCACTACTGGCAGCGGTTCTTGGCACTTTATTTTTTTCAGTTAAAGTAACGCCATTAGCAATTTCACTGTAATCAAATCCTAGAATTTCAAATGATGTATTCGGTTTTGAGAAATCTAAGAATGATAGTTCTGCTGTACCTAAGGTTGAGTATTTTGATGCAACTAAGTCAACGTTGTATTCTCTTACGGATTCTCCGATGATCCACATGTACATAGCAGCATCTTCGGGTGTTGGTTTAATGTAATCCATATCATTTTTAGTGGTTTCTTCGTTAATATAATTTGAATAGAAACCATCTTTTGTGATGTCATGATTTACTTTATGTGATCCTAAAACGTATGAACCATCATCGATAACATCGCCCCAATTTAGGGTTGCTCCATAATCAAATTTATCATAAATACCAACACTTACAGTATTATCTTGTTTATATTTATACATTCCAAAGAATGTCATTCCATTAACATCACCATAAGTTGTTACGGATTGGTTAGTAGCGATGTTAAGAATTTTACCAGCATACATATAAATTCGGTTGTCTACGTTTTTAGTTACTGTTCCATTTTCTTTATCAATGTCAACTTTAGCAAGAGAACCATCACTAGCTAAACTATTAAATTCTTTTAATAAGTTTGAACCGGTTTCTAAATATAGAGTTGAATTATTTTTTAGATTTAATTTATCTATTATTGATAAGGTAAATAATACATCTGAATAATCATTAGTACGGTCGGTTGCTCCTTTTAAGACTAAAGCTGAATTATCAATTGTTAAGGTATTGGTTCTTTGAATTGAAATATTTCGTTTTGGATTAGCGTATGTTCCATAGTTTTTAATATCTATTTTACTTGTACCACCTGATGATGAAGCGTTACCACTACCAAAGATTGAACCTAAGATATCAAATGAAGTGTAATCTTTTCCGTTAATTAATACTTCAATTGCTTTAGTTACACTGATGAAGGTATAGTCGTAATCATCTGAACCAGATGCATTAGCTTCCCCTCCACCAAAGACGGTTCCGCTTATTAAGATATTTCCTTTAGTTATGTTAGTATCTGTTACTTCAGCACCGATATTTAGTTTGGTTTGACCATAAACTACTGAGGTATTAGCTCCACCATAAACGTTTCCAAAAATAGTCCCACCAGCTAGTTCAACGTTAGCAGTACTATTATTGTTTGTATCATCACCAGTTGCTGCGGCATTACCACCACCAAATAGCGAACAATCACTTGGTTTTTGACAAGCAGTGGTTCCGATGGTTGTAGTTCCGCCTACGGCAATATTGGTATTACCTTTTACGATAGCGGTTGTCCCGTTGCCACCACCATAAGCACTTCCACCGATAGTTCCGTTTTGAATAACAACGTTAGTAGAGCCATTAACGACTCCAAAGTTGCCACCACCATAGGTGTTTTGTTTAATTGTTCCACCGGTAATTGTTAGATTTGTGTTTTCAGTTATAGCAGCGGCATTACCACCACCATAAACATCATTAATGTTACCACCGGTGATAGTTATTTTAGTTTTAGTTACTACGGCTTCATTACCACCACCATAAACGTTTTCAATTGTTCCGTTTGAAATATCTATGATTGGTTCGGTTGTTACTCCACCTTTATTGTTTCCACCATAGATATTAGTATAAGTTCCAGCTTTAATATCAATATTAGCTTTTGTAACATTACCACTTTGGTTTGAACCACCAAAGATATTGGTTACATTCATGGTTGTTGATGTGGTTGTATTTAAATTTGTGGTTTGAACTCCAGCTTGGTTTCCACCACCATAAATATTTGTTGAAGTTCCACCGTTAATATTAACATTTGATGTTGTTACCTCAGCTTGGTTTCCACCACCAAAGACATTAGTTGATGTACCTCCATTAAGAGCAATATTAGTTGTGGTTGATTCAGCTTGGTTTCCACCACCATAAATACTTTCAACAGTTCCATTATTAAATCTAATATTTGTTACAACGGTTGTACCACCTAGGTTATTACCACCATATACTTCCATTGCATAACCGTTATTTAAAGTAATATTACTTTCGTTGGTGTTGCCACCTTCGTTATTGCCACCATAGATTCTAAAGCCCATGTTGGTATCTGTATAGCTTTCTCCATCAGTACTATTTCCTTCAAATTGATAATCATAGCTTACTTCTTGATCACTTGGAGTTTCTGATAAGGCATTAAATTCGAATGAATAAGTTTCATTTGGACTTAGAACATGATGAGTACCTGATGTCCATCTACTTGCTGAGGTAAAGCTATATAAGCCATTATTATCAATTACGTTAGTGTCTGATGAATAGTTATTATATAATTGGCTTCCTGGGATATTTAGTGTACCTGCCCATGAATTAATAGTTTTATTAGTGTTGTTTGTAACGGTTACTTTAACAGCTCTTATACTATTAAAGTTGGTACCATAATTATTCTTTTCCCAATCTTCAATTTTTCTTGATGTTGTTGTTACAACTAATTTTAATTTTGATTCACTACTTGGTTTACTTGTATTAGTATTTAAGGTTACATTTGATTTAGCAACATTTCCTGCTTTGTTTGAACCACCAAAGGAATTAGTGATATTACCACCATTAATATTAACATTGGTTTCATTGGTTACTCCAGCTTCATTGCCACCGCCAAAGACATTTTTTACTTTGCCATTTGAAATATCAACATTAGTTGTGGTTGTTTCAACCGCGTTTCCACCACCAAGTAAATTTTCTTTAACGGTTCCACCGGTCATTGTTACGTTAGTTTCTTCACAAGTTCCACCTAAATTATTGCCACCAAAGACATAATTTGATGTACCGGATTCGATATGAACGTTAGTTGTGGTTACGTCACCGCTTTGATTTGAACCTCCATAAACATAGCCAGCTTCTGAACCTCTTAGATAGATGTTTGTTTCAGTTTGAGAAGTATTTTTACCACCACCAAAGGCTGAACCAATGACTCCACCATTTAGATAAACATAGTCTTTATTTTCAGGACTACCGTTGGCATCGAAGCCACCATAAACATTAGCAATTGTTCCACCATTGATATTTACAGTGATATTGCCTTTTACGTAAGGGACTGTTGTACCGTTTCCTTTTGCTCCACCAAAGACATCACCAGTTATTGTTCCATTATTAACGGTTACATTAACGGTTTTTGTATTAGCAGCTGCTGATGTTGTAGAGGCATTAACGGTTCCATAAGCTGAACCACCATAAACGTTACCACTTATAGTTGGGCCATTTGTTTCAGTACCGATGGTTACATCAACATTATCTCTAACGAAGGTTCTTTGTCCTTCTCCACCACCATAAACATCTTTAGCATTACCATTTAGAATTTTAACATCAGTGCTTCCATAAACGGTTCCAGATACGTTTGAGCCTCCATAAATACCAGTTTTAACAGTTCCACCATTCATTTCAATTTTAATTGATGAATCGATATCATAGTAGTTAATACTGGTTTGATTCCAGCCACTACCTGATGTTACGGTATGAGCATAGTTACCTGCTCCATTATTATTTCCAGCTCCATATACTGAGCCATTAATTGTACCACCATTTATTTTGATTTCGGTATGTGATGGATTATAGGTTCTACTGTTGCCATAACCTGTTGCTCCGTAGTTGCCACCACCATAGACATTTTTATTAATTACAGCTTCTCCATCTATTACGATGTATGAATTGTTTACTGATCCAACACCCACTGATGAAGAGTTGCCGTTACCAGCTCCAAAGACGCTTCCTGACTCAACGGCTGATACTGAATGATTAGTGTTTGAACCATTACCAATTGTGGCATGACCACCAATATAAACATAAGAGTCGCCATAAAGAATACCTGGATATGTTCCACCATCTGATCCGGTTACACCATTTGAACCGCCAAATACGGCATAATTTACGGTTCCACCGGTAACTTGAATTACTCTATTTCCATAAGTACTTGAGGCTCCAGCACCACCAACAATTATATCTGGTGTACCACCTTTAACATAAATATATGTATCATTTAAGAAAGTACTTCCATTTAAAACATTTGATTCAACTGAAAGAGGTCCACCGATAACATTTGCTTGAGTTCCACCTTCAATGATTGCTTTTCTTAATACATAGTGATTACCATTGTTACGACCACCAACATATAATCCAGCAGCATATTCATAATTATTACGACCAATATTACCACTTTTAACAGTTGTATTTAAAGCAATGGTATTAGTTGATGTACTTTTAATGGTTCCAGCCCATGAGCCCGAAGCACAGTATTGAACTAGTAAATTATTGTTATTATTAGTAACGCGATCATAATCGTTTCCGTAAGTTCCATAAGCCATTACATAGTGAGTTCCACCTGATGATGTGGTAGTTGTTAATCCTAGGTTATTATAGAATCCCGATTCAACGATAAATGTATATCTTTTAACGGTTGTACCTGAAAATGATGTTGAACCACCAGCTGCTGAAGCAAATGAAGCATAACTATTATATTGAGTTATTCCTCTACCGATTTTTAGATTATTATAATTTCCATAGATAGTTCTGGTTGATGTAGGAGATGTGTCATCGTTTTGCATATTTTGTCCAGACCTAATTCTAATCATTTCAATTCTAGTATCAGCTCCAACTTGAATGGTATTATTAGCATTCCAATAATATCTATTAATGTTATTTGTACCATTGTTAATTGATGTTAAGGTAAACGGTTTGGTTTGATTAGACCAAGTACCAGTCAAGTTTCCGGTTACAAAAGCTATATTTGTGTCTCTTGTTACTAAGAAGTAATACTCTACTCCATCTATAACGGTTTCTACAGTACCGTTTTCATTTTTTAGATTAATATATTCATAATATGTGCAGCCATTACCTTGTGTACATGTGCCTGATGTAAGTAAATTTCCCTGTTTGTTATAGTAACCATTTAATTGTTCACCATAAGGTAGTGTTACTTTGCGATATAATCCACCAGCTATCTCACCAGTTTTTACAATGTCACTGGATTCTGTAACATATTGAGGTGTTGTTTCCGTAAAAGTATAGGATGTTCCAACCCAACCACCAGAATCAATTGTTAAGGTATAGTAAGTTCTGGTTGCTTGATATTCAGTGCCGGCTGCTGGTCTTCTTACTTGACATCCACCATTAGTACGACATGTTGTATTACTTGTTACTTCTTGCCAACCATACCAAATTGATTGTTGATAGTCACCTGCTAATAATTGTCCATTTCTGGCAACAGTTACGGCATAGTATAAATCTTCAATATCCCAATATGATATTGTTCCACTTGCTAATTTTAATCCTTCATTATAGAAGTAATCAAAAGCATTATTCCAATAACTACCACTGACATTATAGGTTCTTGCTTGAATCCATGAAGCATTAAAAGTTATTTCGATTGGCTTTGGTTTGCCATTTTCATAAGTTACAGGTATTTTAACTTTACGAACATAAATATCTCGGTCTAAAGTTACTTCTGCATTTTGATAATCTGTTAACCAGCCATTAAAGGCTTTATCTTTTGGTCTATTGGCATAAGGATTATCAATAAGATCAAATTCAACATAATCGTCTGATTGGTCAGTTGTATTGTTAGTATTTATTTCATAAACTTTATAATATACATAGGTATTTTGATTTTCAGTTAATGATACTGTCCCAGTATTTTTGCTATCATAGTCTGCTCCTTTGTAAGTTGCGGCTACATAGACTAAATTATTATCACTATAAATATTTTTAGATACTCTAGTAGGAATATTTTGATTAGTACTTGTTGTATAGTTAAGTCCCATATAATAATCATAATCTGCTATAAAATCATTTATATAGATAGTACTACCAGATATTCCGGATTCATGAGATGTTATACTTGTTGGTGCTGCTTTTGTTTTTACTTCGTCTACCCCAGTATTTCTCATTCTGATGGTGTTATCAGCATACACCCATGTTAACTCAGACTTTTTATTTAATGTATTTAAGATTGTTTTGACAGGATAATTATTTTCGAAAGTTATTATATTATTAGTTTTATTATATCCATAAGATGTGCTTATTTCAGTGTCTACATTATTAAATAGTTTTGTATTGTTTTTATGATAAATTATATTTGATACAGTGCTGTTATTATAAGTATGAATTAAATTTGATGTATTTGAATTATTATCTTTTAAATCAATATGGATGTTTTCAATAGTATTGTTTTGATTATCAGTGATTAATAGTCCGGATGATTTTATGTCATAGTTTTGATCAGCTGTTATTTTATATTCAATGTTACTTAGTGAGATATTATTAATGTTTGAATTAGTTGCTGATGTGCTAATGACTGCTACTGAACGATGATTACTAATTGTATTTGATGTAATTGTTAAATTTGAAATATTAATGTTTTTAATAGTGGCATTATTTAGATTAGAAAATAAAGCATATTCACAAGTATTTGTTTCTTCATTTAAGCTGCATGTGTTAAGAGTTAAATTTGATAGGATATAACCATTACCATTGATAGTGCCACTAAAGGTTTTAGTTGCATCTATAAAAGAAAAATCACGATTATCAAAATTTATATTATTTTCTATTTCATAAAATTTATTAAAGTATGATGAGGAATCTTCGCTTTTTAATTTTGAAAATAGGTATGCTAATTCAGAACCATTACTGATGATATATGGATTATTTTGAGTTCCATCTCCAGAAGTAAAAGATGATGCAATACTTCCATCCCAAATTGTTGAGGTAGTTTTTTCAGAAAATGTAGGAACTAAAATTAAAATAAGCACACAAAAAACTAGGACAAATCCCGCTATTAAAAATTTATATTTTGTTATAAAATTCTTTAGTTTTTTTAGCATAGTCGATACATCCCCATACTATTAAAATTATAACATATTTATCTCTATTTTTATACTAAAATATGACATTTTAAGACAAAAAAATATACTGTTAGTCAGACAGTATATTCCTCGTGGATTTATTTTTATTATTCTTATATTGACAAGTATAAAAATAATAATCGATATTAAGATTCCACAAATACGTATTTTAGTTAATAGCTCAATATCTTTACCCAAATAGTACTTCACGAATACTATATAAAATATCATTAATTATTAAATTTTTTTAAATAATAAATTTTTTTGTTTGGTAATTATTAATATACTTTTTAGGTATAAATAACACATTACCTATTTTATTATTTATTATTTAATAATTAATAGTTATAAATATTTAATTTTTTAGAATTAGATATTTATGGTTAATGGGTTTATCCTATTAACTATATGTAGTATATAATATAAATTATAAAAATGCAACTAATAAATTAAAAAAAACTTCAATTTCTTGAAGTTTTTTATTAAGCATTCTGTGTAAATGAAATATTGAATGTTAAGTAAGATCCTGATGCGTTGTTTTCACAGTCAATATCTTGTCCTTCAATCCATAGGTATACTCTCATTTTTGTTACACCTGCTGGGAATGATGAATATAATAATTTATTTGATTCTGTTTCAGCAGCTTTAGAGAAATCATCCTTTAATTCAATTGTTGTTACTCTTTGGAATTTGTCAGCGTTATTTGTTGCATTAGTTTGAGCTAAAGCAATTCCAGTAGTAATAACGTCTTTAACTCCATCATAAGCAACTTTTGCATTATTTTTTCCAGCAGTTAAGCCAGACATATCACCATATTGAGTATAATATAATTGACCATTTGTAATTCCGTTTGCTGTATGTCCATCATAATTTGGTTCTAAAATTTTGATGTCTGATGCTTCAAATTTATTTGCCATATTGTATGGTTTATCAGTTGCAGTTGTATTTCCTTCAATAACGAATGCCATTCTTGAAGCATATTGTAATCCATTATCTGCTTTAGCATCAGTTACAGTAACACCTGATCCGTTTTGTAAATATAAATCTTCTGCTTTTTCTGTTTTAAGGAAGATATCAAATGCAATAAATGCTCCAGTAGTACCTTTTGCTTCTGTTTCTTTTGTAGCAGTTAATTTGAATGTACCACCATCTGCCATATCAGCAGCAACTGTACCTTTATACATATTTAATAATCCTGCATTAGCTGTTCCTACCGTTGAAACTGGTGATAGTTCAGTTGGAAATTGATTTTTATCATCTAGTGTATTACCACCATCTTGTAATGTATATCCTGCTGTAATATCATCATTTAAAATCAATGTTTTCCAGTCAGTTGCATTTGTTGAAATTTGCAAACCTGAACTTGTAGCTACATAAACATTAATATCAGAAACAGTTACAGTTTTATTAGCTGTGAACCATGCATATGTTGATGTTGCTAACATTACTACTGTTAAGAATAAAAGTAGTAATAATGAACCTAATTTTCTTTTTTTATTTTTCTTCTTTTTTTCCATTTTCTACACTCCAATTCATTTCATTTTACGCTTGAGGATGTTCTTCAGTTATGTCCATATGCATTTTTAATTCGCCTCCGATAAGGGCATCAATGCATTCAGGATCGTCACCTTCAATCCAAACTACAACCGTTATTTTATCAATTTCCCCTGAATACAGATTCGCTCTTTGTTTTAAAATTATTGTTCCATCTTTATCATCTCTGAACTTTTCAGTGCCTTTTTCAGGTGTTCCATCTCTGGAACTTCCTTTAGCATACACTGTTGATTCACCGTTAATAAAGATCATTATTCTTGCTGCTTCATCAACATTTTTAACTATATCGTCTATAACCATTTTATACCAATAATTAAGAACGTCTTTGCCTTGATTTTCAATATAAAAAGTATAAGCTATGTAGTTATCTCCATTGTGTGAGCCTTCACCTGCATCATTTATATTACTTGGTAGCCATTTTATTGATATATTGTCCATAAATTGCAAGTTATCTGCTTTTAGTGTTCTTTTCCCTACTCGATCATAAAGTGATTCATACATTGCTAAACCACTATCTATTGATTCATTTGGTTTTAAATTAACTACAAAGCTACCACCATGATATGTTACTTTTAAAACTAAATAAATTATAATTAAAAATAGTAAAAGTATTAGCAGCGAGATTTTTATAATCTTTCCGAATTTTTGCCATTTACTAATTTTGTCTGCAGTTACAATGACTTCTTTTGCCATAATGTACTCCTTTCAAAATTATGTTCATGGTTTTATGAAGTTACTATCTTCATACAATATAATTATAAAACAAGTTTTTAAATAATGCAACAAAAATATGTCGTTTTTTGTTGAAATTTGGATGTATAAAATTTGTGTAAAGTAAGATGATTTTTTTGTCATATTTATGTCAATTTACATCCTTATATATTATAATTAAGTTGATTATAAGGGATAAGGAGGTCGAATTTATGAAACTTAATAGAAAAATAACATTTTTATTAGCTTTACTTGCTTTATTTTATTGTGTTTCTTTAATTCAATCTACTTATGCTAAGTATTTATCTACTGCTGATGCTGATACTAATATTACAATTGCTAGATGGAATATTTTAGTTAATAATCAAGATATTAGTCAGAACTCAAATTTTTCTGAAGTATTAGAACCTACTTTTACAGGAAATGAAAATATTAAAGAGGGTGTTATTGCTCCTACTGCTACTGGATATTTTGATATTACTTTAGATGGTAGTACAACTGATGTTTCTTTCTCTTATGATATTTCTTTAAGTGAAGCAGATGATAATACTGTAACGGATTTAAAAATAACTAAATATGAAATAAATGGTCATTCTTATACTTATAATGGTCCAATTAGTGGTAATATTTTATTAAATGATCAAAATCGTGCTTTAACCGTTAGAGTTTATGTTGAATGGGTTGATCAAACTGATGATGAAACTATGACTAATGTTCATGATACTACCGCTGCTAATAGTGGTGTTGCTAAATTTAAGGTTAATGTCAATGTTATTCAATTAAGAGGATAATATAAAAACACTAGTTTCCACTAGTGTTTTCTTGTGCAATATCAATTTTTACTTTTAGGGTTATACATGATGTATTAGGGTTATTATGGATGTAATCATATGCTAAATTACCATAATAAGTATCCATAGCATCATCACCTGATTCATAAGCCCAGGTTACAGTTAATGTATATGTTGTTTCATCTTCTTCGGCTGCTAGACTATCCTTACCCATTTTAAAGCTGATTTTAAAGGGAAAATCACTTGCTAGTTTCTGTTCTAGCTCACCACTAGATAAATCAGTATCTACTGCGTTTTCGCCCTTCTCTGCACGTCCCTCCTTAGAGATGTATTCGGTTCCTAAAATATTAGCTGACATAATTGTATATCTTAGGGTTGCTCCTACTTCTCCTTGATTATATACTTTTAAACTATCAGTATAATCAGTCATACCAGGATATACATTTTGAACATTAAAAGTTACATAGTCAGATAATTGAGAATCTTCTTTAGTTAAGACAATTCTCCAAGCACGAACATGAACATCTATTTTGTTGTCTACTTGGGTATTATAAATAAACCAAGCAAAGGTATTACTTACTAATAAAACGATTAGTAAAAGTAAGTATCTTAGCTTGACTTTTTTCTTGATAACTTTTAAGACAACTTTGAAATTACTCTTTTTTGCCATCCTTTTGTTCCTCAAGTTCGTCCTCTTCTTTTTCAAATATTATTTTAACAATTTGATATGAGGCAAGGACGCCTACTACTGTGAACATTGCATAGTAAGCAATGATATTTGTCATTACTCTTCCAATAAAACTTAGAACTACGGTATGATAAGTAACTTTACCATATATTTGTGAATAATTAATTTCTGGGTCGGCAATTTCATTTGCTGTACCTTTGGTTATAAAGTAATATTTACCATCTGCTTGTCTTACATTCATAATTTTGTGGGTTACAATTAAACCGGCCATATCTAGTTTCTCTCCCAGATAAGTAACGTTATCTCCTACTTTTAATTCTTCAGCAGGAACTTTTTTAGTTACGATAATATCACCAATTTGATATTCTGGTTTCATTGAGCCTGTTGCTACACTGAAGATTCTAACTCCACCAATAGATAAGTTATTGTTAGAGAATTTTTGAACTAATATTACAAATAATATTAGACATAAGAATATTCCGAAAATCCATTTAAAGATTTTATATGTAATCATTAATGGTTTATTATTTTCTACTTTTTGTTTTATTTTTTTTATCTTTTTAAACATATTTATCACCTAAAATCAAATGTTATTATTTTACTTATTAAGCTTTGCATCTTACTGTTTAGTTTATTACTTACTTCAGCAATAGATGCTTCTTTTTTACTTTTAATGACCGCTATTTTATCACCAATAATTTTTTCAATTTCTTCAACTGGTAAATCTGAATTAATTTCCACTATTTTAGTTATCATATTATTAGTTAGGGTTTCAATAGCTTCTCTATTTTGTTCTTTTTTAAAGGTTTTATCGTCATTACCACCTAAACTATTTAATACTAAATAATTAAGTAAAAAGACATCATCAAACATTTTTTGAACGTGTTTATCTTCTTTATAAACAAGATTATTTTTAGTACTTTTATTACCGTCATCACGATATCTTGCTAAGTAATCCCATAATCTCATTGCGTATTGGAAATTAACATTTTTTAAGATTAAGTTAGTTTTCTTAATCGGAGGAATTACTTTTGCAACATGGGCTTTAGCTAATGATTTATATACTGAAGTATTAGTTAAATCGGTTATTCTAAGTTCTAATTTAGCAATTCTTTCTTCAATAGATAAATCGCCTTTAGCGCCATATGTTTTCTTAGAGTCAGCTTTACTATTCATGGAAATATCAATATTTACATTTTCAGAACCAACTCTGGCTACTCCATGATACTCACCTTTTTTATGATTTTTAGAGTATGACTGAGTAACTAATTTTCTTTTACGCATATCAATAAATATACGCATATTTTGAATTAAAGTATAAATTACTCTATTTTCATAGGTATTATAACTTTCATCTTTATTAATGTTTAAGATTTTTGAAGGCTTAACATCATCTGTTACAGGATCTATTTCTTGGATAAAGTTAGTATGTTTAGAAAGGTGTTTGATACTTTCAACAGTTATTCTTCTTGCTTGTTCAACTTTAACTACTTCTTCTTCGTTAACGATAAAACGATTAGGATTTCTTAAGATATTATCTAAGTATCTAACAGTATCTTCCATGATTTCTAACCATTCGAAGTTAACATCGACTTGTTCATAGTTAGTTTGAACTTCATATTCGGATTTAACTGCACTATTAAATGCTTTAATACGAGGCATATTCTTTTCGTTATATAATGTTAAAACATTTAAATCGTTATCCATATTATCACCTTTCTATTCTTTTTGTTATTAAGCCATTTTCTTTAATCTTTGTACGTATTCAATACATTCTTTCATTTTGTTATTACCAAAGGTTTTATTTAAGAAATCGACAAAGCCATCTATTTCATCTCTGATATATGAAATATTTAACTGTTCAAATTTTCTTAAGATTTTACGTGCTATGAAGTAATCAACCCCAGATACTTCATCGCCACCACAAGCAACATAAACAGGAACAAATTTTTTCATGTGAGCTACGATACGATTACCGAAAGCAATACGGAAATGTTTAATAACATAATCGTCCATAGCATCAATTTTCTTTAAAACTTCTTCAGTCATTGCATTATTAGCAATGGCATTTTGAAATTGGGCATCTAGATAAGAATAATTAATATCTTGAGCTTGGGTATCTTCTGGTTCGAAGACTTGTCCTTTATCATTGATATCAAGTGGCATAGCACGGTCGTATACCTTATCAGTTACCATGAATGTTGAGTCATCGTTATTGATTGTTCCGATATACCAAACATTAGCAGGAATATGCAATTTACCACCAATTAAATATTTAGGGTCACTCTTCCATGATGATGAAACTACTTCAACAATCCATTCATCTTTGTTAGGCATTTCTAGAATTGATAGCATCTCGGCAAAGTAATATTCGACACGAGAGATGTTCATTTCATCTAGGATTACTGTATATATATCATCAGTATATCCAGCCTCATATAATTCTTTTAAAATATCGGTTTCATTAAATTTTTTGGTAAATTCATTGAAATAACCGAAAAGTTCGCTTCGATCACGCCAAGATGGTTGAACTGAAGCAACGCATGAATCGTGTTTTAAAAATTTTCCCCAAGCATAAGCAAGTGATGTTTTACCTGTACCAGAAATACCTTGTAAGATAACTAATTTAGTACTTGCTAAAGCGGAGATAAATAATCTAATCATTTCTGATGTGTAATATAAATGTAACTGGCTGGCAGCAAAGTTTCTAAATAATTCAACTAATTCTGGTAAAGTAAAGGTATTACCATAATTTTGAACTTTATAATTAGCAAATTTTATATCTACATCATTTAGTTTTGAGAATCTAATAGACGTATTTTGATCAACTGAATCTTTATCACCTTCAGTTACTTCAACAGTGTCTGATTCACCAGGTTTAAGTCCTAATTGAGATACTTTCATAGCAAGGATGTCTTCTCTTTCAGTAACTAATGATGCAACTTTGTTATTTAAAGTTGATATTTCTTCAAGCATTGATTCTTGTTCAACGATGGTTTTTCTAAATCTTAAATATTTTCTAATTAAGAAGACTATTAAGAATATTACTAAACCAATTAAAGCTACTACTATTAAAGTTCCTACGCCAAATAAGATCCATTCAGTAATAGTAAAGTCAGCTTTATAGGTATTAATTATTTTTAAGTATTCAGGAATGTTAAACATGGCTTTAATTCCATACCAGATGCCTTTAAAGATTTCAACGAATCCTGAAAAGAATTGAGATAAAAATTCATAAAAGAATTTAAAAAATGTATCCATACTTCACCTCTATAATGTAACAATTGTTGTGTTAATTGTATCTTTACTATCTATAATAATATCATAATAATCATATTTTTCGTAGATGAAAATATAAGAAAATAAAATTAATGAATCATAATCATCAATAAAGGTTTCATCTAAGACAATAGATACACTATATCCCATATTAATTATTTTATTTATTGATTCTTTATTTTTTAAGTAGTCTTTATAATAGAATCTTAAATTTATTTTATTTAATACCATATTATTTTCAAGGACTTTTAAATATCGATTTATTTTTTTAGATTTTGTAAATAAAGTTATGGGAAAGTCTACGACATAGTTTTTATTGTAATCTAAATTTATAGTATTTTTTAAGACTTCTCCTGATAATAAAAGACATGTTAGATAGAATTTATTTTCAAGAACTATTCCGGTTGTAAAAGCTTTATTAATGGCATATTCACTGTATAAAGGATTAATATTACAATTTTGTTCTAGTTCAGTTAAAAATAAATTTCTTTTTAATCTCTTTACTATTAAATAGTTTTAAGAATTCTTTCTTTTGATTAATAAAGTTTTTTACTAGTTCAGTAAATTTTTCTTTGGTTTCTAGGTCATATGTTAGTTTAATATTTTCATCTTCAAAAAGGGTTTTTAAAAGAGTTTTTAGATTTGTATAAGGAAGACAATCATCGATATATAAGATATAACCAAATAATGCAAAGATGTTTTTTATTTTTTCGGTTTTTTCTTGGTTTTGAACGATTAATTCTTTAGCAACTAGTTTTAATTCTTTATTGATTCTTTCGATAAAGTTTTGTTCTTTCTCATAGATTGAATTATTATAGTATCTTACATCAATATATTTATTTATGAAGGGATCTACCATTTTTCTTTCATAGGAAGTATTTAATAAAAGACGATAATAATTTAAAAGAAAGTTTTCAACGTATTTAATATATTTTTCAATAATATTTTCCATGTTTACCTCCTATGTTTCAGCGTTAAATGTGATAATTGGTTCTTGATCGGTTCCGAATGGATAAGTATGATCTAGAGTTTTATCTTTTTTATAAAAACGAATGATATTACTACTTACGGCTTCTACTTTAAAGGTTATAGAGCTTATATAGTCTACTCCACCAACATTGGTTGTGGTAGTTGTTGCAGTTTTTAAAATATTTGTTGTGGTATCTAAAATTATTTTATTAGGATCAAATGATAAAGTTACAATGGCAGATGCACATTTAGCTTTATTGGTATCACTTAAGGCTAGATAAGTTTCAGATGAAATAATGTTTCCTACTGAGTAATTATCAAAAGCTTCTAATACTTTATATTGATCTAAGGCGTTAGTAATTGTAAAGTTTAAATATGGTTGATAAGCTTCATCATTTATTTCGTAAGAGATACCTTTTTTACCAACGGTAGCAATGAATTTAGCACTTAATGTTTTAACGTAAGGACTACTTGATGTAGCAACTACGTCAACAGTTACTTTTTCATTAGTATCAAAGGTTCTTTGAGGGGTTACTGATAAAACAAAATTATCGGTTAGTTCTTTAACGTAGATTACTCCAGAAGTACTATTTAAAGCACAAGTAATATCTTCTGAACATGTTACTTCAATATCATAAGTAATGTCAGCGGCACTGGTTAAGATATTATTTTTATGGTTATTAAGTTCAAACTGGATAGTAAAAGGGCTTACTCCACTCCAGTTATTTATATTATAAGTTATACCCTTCTGACTTAGTTTATCACTATTAAAGAAGAAGTTATTAGCTTCCATTAAATAATTACTTATAAATGTATAAGCATATTTAGAAAAAGTTATGTCTAGGGGCAAAGCTAAGGCAATTATAAGAAGAATTATAATTACTTTTTTCTTTGTCATAAGCACAACTCCTATCTTATGAAATTATAACACAATTAAATTTATTAAACAACCTGCTCAGCATCGATAATAACGGAAATAAGTTCAATCTTTCCTTGGTAATCATCAGGGTTATTTTTATATTGTTCCGGGAAGTTTACAACGATAGTATATTGATCCATTTCATCTTTGGTATGAGAAAAATTATAAGTATTATTAATATCAAAAACATTATAATAGACATCAGCATCTTGCCTTAAGGTGTTACTTGAAATTATATTAACAGCATCAGCTGAATATTTTTCATTTCTAATTATTTGATATGTTAAGGGTAAATTAGTAGTTGTTTCAAATTTAATTTTATATTGCATGTTAACGTTTGCTCTTTTATTGTTTTTATGGTTATAAACATTTATGGTATAGATAAATGGTTCTATTGAAGGAGTTAATCCTTTGATGGATATACTATTTTCATAGGTGCCAGTATCTACTATAAAAAAGGCAATATTAGCATCAGCATACATGTTAGCTTTTGATTCGTATTTAGAGTATGCGACATCTAATAAATTAAAGATAGCAACTAAAAAAAGAAATAATACAATTATTTTAGAGGCAAAAACAAATTTATCTTTATCAAAAATTGTAAAGAATTTTTTTGTTTTCATTTACTCCTCCTTATTTAATTTGTCATTTATTTCTTTTTGTAATTCACTTAAATCTAATCTGATTGTGTATTCTAATAATTCTTTTTCTTTGTTATTTAAATCAATATCTTTATTCTTTTTGATTAAGTCCATTTTATTATAAAGGGCTTTGATTTCTTCTTTATTAAATTTGAAATCAGGAGACTTTTTAGCAACTTGTTCTAAGTCTACTTGATCAACTTGTTTAACTAATTGTTTATTTTTAAAACCTTTATATGAGAACGCTAAATCAAATAATATTAAGGTAACAAAGATCATTACTACTACTTGAGGTGTAGTTAGAATTTTTTGCCAAATGCCGGCCTTTTCATAAATTTTAATAACTTTACCAATAATAACATCTTGGGTAATAGCAACATCAATAGCGTTATTAGCATCACCTTTAGTGGTTATATAAGTATCATTAATTTTAATAATACGATGAGTTATAAAATCTTTATCTTTTTTAAAAGTTATTATGTCATTTAATTTATAGTTATCTTGTTTTTTTACTAATATGACATCATTTTGACTTATGGTTGGTTCCATAGAACCGGTGGCTACATTGAATATAGAGTAGCCAAATAATTCAAAATAGTTATTATTATCATTTAACATTTTTAATTTTGCAAATATTATTACAATTAATATTAAAAAAATGATAAATATTAAGATGTCGATTATAGTCTTAAAAATTTTCTTTAAAATCTTTGGCACATCTTATTCCTTCCCTCTTTATTCTGTATATGGGGTAATTGTTTCTCCTAGATATTGGGTTACTGATACTCCAACGGGTATTCTGATTTTATTATCTTCAGTGGTTCCTAGTTTAGTATCGTTTGAGTTGTAATTAACATCATTATCCCATGTTAAATTTATTCTTAATGTTATTTTAGTATTTTGGTTTATTTGATTTAATGATATAGTCCCTGAATAGGTATTTGGAGCTGTTTTAATAGTCTCTGTTCCATCTAATAAGGTTACACTATACTTTATGTTATCTCCATATGATTGCTCAGTATCAAAGCTTAAATCATATCTTACTGCTACTTCAGTTCCAGTGGGATCTAAGATGATATCAAAGTAACCATTACGGCCAGGAGCTATATAACCATCAGCAATATTTTCATTTTCTTCATAAACAAAATTATCAACAGAGAATTCTTCTTTTTGATTATCTGAAATTAAAATATCACTTATTTTAATTACCCATTTACCTATCTCAGAGTTTGCTTCACCACTTGAATTTGTTTCAAATAAAGCATAACTATCGGATATTAAATAAATAGATAATATAAAAAACAAAATTACTAATAACCATAGTTTTAATTTTGTTTTCATAATGACTACTCTTCTGAAGTTTCTTTTCTAGTTTCTTTTTTTACTTCTAGAGTTATGTAATAAATTTCATATACGATTGCAAATAATGTAGGTAAAATAATTAAGAACATAAAGCCCCAACGTGATTCTAAAATGCTTAGTGCTAAACCTACTTTATGCCAAACTATGGCACCATTAGCAGAACCTATAATGTTACTATAATTAACTTTAGAATTACCAAAATAATAGACATCTTCAGTAGTTCCATTGCGATCTATTTGAGATATTTGACCTAAATTAATATAACTTTGAGTTTCAGTATTACCTAAATAAAAGAAAACATGATCATCTTTTTGATATCTTTTAGATAATTCTTTTTTAACAATAACTACATCATATTTTTTAAAGGTTGGTTCTAATTCTTTATTATCAATAATAAATAAAGAATAATCTCCAAAAACGCTTACTTTGTAATCGTTATAACTTATTAGGCAGATTGTTGTAAAGATTGCTAAAACGACCCAACAAGAAATTAAAACACCTTTTATAAATTTTATTATACTCTTCATACTATCACCATGTTAATGATACCATAATTTTTTTTCTAAAACAATATTTATTATAATTTGTTATTTACTTTAATGAAGAACTATCATTAATTAGTAAAGCACTATAAAGAAATAAAACATCTTGATTATTAAATTCTATATATCTATTTAATATTTTTGGAGAAATATATCTAGTATCAATCATAGTTATCTTTTTATATCCGGAAATAAATAATGGGATTAGACTACTTCCATAAGAATCTCTAAATACTATTAATTCTTTAGTATTATCGCTTAATTCATTAGTAATAGTAATAAGTGGTGTTGCTCCAGATAAATAAATGTCATATTTATCTATCGAATTTATTTTGGTTAAATCATATACTTGAGTTGTTTTTTTAGTTTCATAATTGTATACTTTACTATTATTTATTGAATCATTAATTAAAATATTTATATCTTCATAATTATTTTTGATTGGCAATTGATCTGCATAAACACCAAGAAATTTAGTTATTATTTCCTTTTGATAAGAATTTGATATGTTAAAATTCATCTCATGAGCAAATTTATTTGCTACATCTATTAGAGTCTCTTGTTTCCAATGCGTATCAGTTTTATAGTAATTTTCGATTGATAATGTATTAAAGATATCTATATAGTTAGCATAGGATAAATTTGTTTTAAGCATTTCTTCCATTTTACTATAGTCTAATTTTAAGTTTCCATTAGAAACATAATAGTTTTTGTCAGGAATTATGCTAAAATAGATTTCATTATTTTTTAAATAATTTTCTTTAAGATAATTTATCTTTTTGGTTAAACGCGAAATTGAAGTTTCTGATAATGGATATGTCTGTTTAATTATATAATCATTATAAACATATAAGTCATTATAATTATGCTTAGTTTTTAATTCAATATTAACTTTTAAGAGTCTAAATTTATCTCTTTGAAAGAATTGATCAGTTGCATAATTATCAAATTTATGAAAAAAAGTTCCATCAAATATAGATTTAGAGGAAAATTCAGGAAATTGTGCAAGTTTTCTTCGCTCTGATTTTGATATTAACGTATCTTTTTTAACAATATTTATTATAAATAAACTAAAAATAAATAGTGAAAATACAATTGTTATAATTATGTTTTTGTTGTGATCTTTCATATTATTCTCCTAAAATCTAAAGTATAAAAATGGATTATAAGAATTATCAATTAAATAAGATGTAACTATTAATAATAATATTACTATTAATATAGGTTCTAAAAGATTTATTAATTTATTTAGATATGGATTTTTATTTAATTTTTCGATTAGATTTTTAAAAATTGGTGTAGCAGCTAGTATGGCAATTATCAATATCATCGCATAACTTTTTAAGTTATAAATTGTATATTCATTAATAAATGCTACTTTATTTAACCCAAATAATCCTGTAATATTTTTAAAAGCAACTTCCATATTATCAGCGCTAAATATAATAAAACTAATCATAACTATAAATAATACATAGATGTTTTGAATAAACTTAGGCATTTTCTCAAGATATTTTTTTAACCATAGTTTTTCTATAATTAAAATAATACCAAACATTAATCCCCAAATTATAAAATTCCAACTAGCTCCATGCCAAAATCCTGTTAAAAACCAGACAATTAGGACATTTCTAAGTAATATTAACTTTCCTTTACGATTTCCTCCTAAAGGGATATAAACATAGTCTTTAAACCAAGATCCTAATGAAATATGCCATCTACGCCAAAATTCGGTAATACTTTTGGAAATATATGGATAATTAAAATTTTCTAAGAAATGGAATCCAAATATTCGCCCAAGTCCAATTGCCATATCAGAATATGCTGAAAAATCAAAGTATATTTGTAGCATATAACTTATCGCATTTATCCAATAAAAGACAACGCTTTGACCTGACTCTAATGCAAACTTTGTACATAATTCTCCAAGAATATTGGCTATTAATACTTTTTTTGCTAATCCAATTGTAAAACGACGTGCGCCAATTGCAAAATCATTAAAACTATGACTACGATTATCTAATTCTTTCTCAATTGTTTCGTAACGAACAATAGGTCCTGCAATAAGTTGAGGAAATAAAGAAATATATGTAGCTAATTTTAAAAAACTTTTTTGGACTTTTACTTTGCCATGATAAACATCTATAATATAACTGATAATTTGAAAGGTATAGAAGGATATTCCAATTGGTAGAGCAATTCTTAAAAGTGAAATATTAGTTTTAAATAAATTATTAATATTTTGAATAAAGAAATCGGCATATTTAAATATACCTAACAGTCCTATGTGGATAGTAAGTACAATAGTAAAAATAGTTTTACTTTTATATTTATCTATTAAAATGGCTCCAACGTATGCTACTAATATTTCTATTAGCATTAAAAATATATATTTTGGTTCACCATAGAAATAAAAAAACATTGAAAAGATAAATAATATTAAGTTTTTATATTTTTTGGGAACAATGAAATAAAATAATAAAACTACTGGTAAAAAATAATATAAAAAGCTTATACTTGAAAATAGCATGTTTCCTCCTTAGAATTAAAGCACCTTTTAGGTGCTTTTTATGATGCTGGTAATTCTGGTGGAAGTTCAATATTTTCTTCCTTGTTTTCTTTGTGTAATTCTTTACCAATTTCATTATTAACATATTTTTTAAAGTTATCATAAACAGGTTTAGCTTGATCTTCATCAGACATTACAAGAAAAATTACATTACCATTATTTGTTATATATAATTGTTCTGCCGATACACATATCCATTTATTCATATTTATATTTTCCAATATTTCTTGTTTAATTTTTTCAATATCAGAACCATCTTTAACAATAAGTGCCACTGCTGAATATGCTTGAGCATTTATGAATGGTTCAGAAACAACCATTTTCTCAATATTTGAGTTGGATTTCAAACCTGTATATGCTTCTACATTATCAGATGTAGTTTTAATTTCTTCTGTTTCTGTTTCAGGTAAATTTACTCCCTTATATATTTTATTAAACATTCTTTTGATGTCTGTAACAGTTTTAATGTCACTTTCTACCCTTTTACCATTAAAGATAAAAATTAATCCAAAAACTATAACAATAGTGGCAATTATACTACCAATTAAAATAGATTTATTTTTCATAAAATCTCCTTTCTATTATTTTATTTATTACATTATATCATGTAAAATAAAATATCAAACAATTATTACGATTGCTTTAATTTTAATTTACAAATATTATTTTGTTATTTTATTAGGAACTTGTTTTGTTCCTTCCAACTCATTCTTTTTTTCTCTATAATAATCATAATTTCCATAGAATAATTTCATTTTTCCATCTTTAAATTCGAATGTTTTATTAGCAAACTTATTGATAAAAAATCTATCATGCGATACAAAAATGAATGTTCCATCATAATCTTCAATACTTTCTTCTAAAACTTCTTTTGTATCTATATCTATGTGATTTGTTGGCTCATCAAATATTATACAGTTTACAGATTTTTGCAACAATATAGCTAATACAAGTCGTATTTTTTCTCCTTCTGATAAACTTCCTATTTTTTTATTAACATTGTCTTGATAAAAATGATATCTATTAAGTATTCGCATTGAAGTTTCAAAATCTTTTCCGGCTTCCAGTTGAAAATAACTAATTACTTTCATATCTGGATTATCAAATTTTATAAACTGAGGTAAATATCCTATTTTCGTACTAGGCCCAACAACAATTTTGCCGTCATATTTTAATTCTTGTCTGTTTAGTATAGTATTTATAAATGTTGATTTTCCACTTCCATTTGATCCAATTAACGCAACCCTATCTCCATAAGTAATATTTGCATTCACACGATCAAGAATCATACTTCCATCTTCTTTATATACTGTTAAATCTTGTACGTCGAAAACTGTTTTACTCATATTATTATCTTCTACAAAATTAATATTTAATTTTTTAGGCTTTTTAGGCTTTTTTACACCGTATTCCTTTATTTTTTGAACTTTTGCTTTTAATTGTTTTGCTCTATCGTACATGGCAGAACTCTTTGTTTGATCTGCTTTTTGTAGAAAATAACTGATTTCCTGTTCTAATTTTTTTATTTGCATTTGTTGTAATTTGTAATTACTCATTTGTTTTTCGAATTCTTGTTCTTTTGTTTCTAAATATGATGAATAATTCATATTATATATTTTTGATTCTTCATCAGATAAATCTAGTATTTTCGTTGACATTTTGTTCAAGAAATATCTGTCATGTGAAACAATAACTATAGCTCCATTATACTGTTTTAAATAATTTTCAAGCCATTCTATTCTTTCTATATCTAAATGATTTGTTGGTTCATCTAGTAAAAATAATTCAGAATTTTGCAAAAGACATCTTGCTAGTTGCATAACTGTTTTTTCTCCACCACTCAAAGATGAAAATGGTTGAGTTAACATTTGAGATGATATTTTTAAACCATTGCAAACTTCATTTATTTTGGAATCTATCTCATATCCACCCATGTTACCAAATTCGTCAATTAAATCACAATATCTTTTTAAATTTTTTTCGTAATCTTTATTATCTGGGTCATTAATTAATAATTCATATTTTTTTATTAATTGTTCCAATTTATATAAATCATCAAATGCATCTCTTAAATATTCATATACTGTTCTATTATCATTTTCTTCTTGAACTTGTTTTAAGTATGAAACTCTTGTATTCTTTTTTATACTTATGCTACCACTATCACACTTTTCAACTCCAGCTATTATTTTTATGAGTGTTGATTTTCCACATCCGTTTGGTCCAACAATTGAAAGTATTTCTCCAGAATTAAGGCTAAACGATACATCTTTTAGTATACTTCCATATCCAAAATTTTTTGATACTTTATTTGCACTCAATAATAACATTTTATTACTCTTCTCCTTTTTCTGTGTATACTACAACTTTTATTAACTTTTTTCAAGATATTTCTTTAATTCTATAATTCCCATAATCAACACATTAAGTTCTACAGCAAAGTTTATTCTTATAATTTTTTCTTCATTGTTGGGATACATTATAGAATTTCCACATATAACTTTTATATTGGCTTTGTTAAATAACTCATCAAATAGTTCATAATAATTTTTATTACTTTTTATTGACAACAACGAAAAGTATCCTGATTCAATTTCTTCGAGATTTGAAACAAATGATAGCTTCGATGTGTCGTGTAGTGCGAAATTATAATCTTCTTTCGAAATATACTTTTTCATTATTTTAATATATTTATCTTTTGATATTAATTTAAATGTTGATTTTGTTTCTATTCCTTCAATCAAATACTTTAATATTTCAAAATTATACATATATTTAATTTTTAAATTCGAAAAATATTTTTTATATTGTTTTTTGTTATTGACATTAAACGCTGATACTAATGATTGAATATTGATAATTGATAATGAATCCATTTGATGATATATTTTATTTTGAATCATATTCGATATTTTATTGTTTGATACAATTAAGCCAGATCGTATTGAAGCTAAATTATATGATTTCGATATACCAAATAATGATATAGTGTTATTAAAATACGATTCAATGGATGAAAATGGTTTGGGCATTTTCGAGTTATCAAAAGTTAAATCTCTATAAATCATATCATCGATTACATAGAAGCCATATTTTAATGATAATTCACCTATTTTCTTTATTATATCAGTATCCTTAGCACTCATCACTTTTCCAGTCGGATTATGTGGATTCATGTTATAAAAAAATTTTATTTTAAAATCTTTGTTTTGACTATTAAAGTTTTTTAATTTTTTTTCAAAGTCTTCTATGTTTATAAGCCAGTTATCATCTTCTTTAAGTGTCAATGGAATCACTTTTAATCCATATCGTTCTGGAATAAAATCGAATAATCCATAATTAGGTGATGGAATAATAATGCCATCGCCACTTTTTCCTAAACAGTCAAATATTAAATTAAATGCATGGGTTGTCGAATAAGTAAAAGTTATATTATCTTCATTAGCATTTATGCCTATATTTTTTAGGTAATCACTAATTATTGTTTTATCTTTTTTATTTCCATTACTTAACTGGTATTCAAACAAATCTTTTCTCTTCAATGTTCTTTTTAAATGTTTTATAATCGGTGGATAGGGTTTGTAATTAATTGGATCTCCAGACATAAAATTAAATTTATTTTCATTTGGTAAGTATTTTTCTTGATTAATATAATCATACATTTTTTTCAATTCTAATACTTCTTGTGAATAATCGTAATTTCCTAAATCAATTAATAATTTTTTTGTACTTTTATTTACCATAATAATTTACCTTTATTCATTTCTACCTTTAACTGCTTTATTATATAGATATATATATTTGCTTTTTAAAATTGGTATAATATTTGCGTTATTATAACATATTTTGATAATGTTTTGATAAATTTTTTCTTTTTGTGTTTTTTCATATTTATTGCATAGTTTATTATATTTTTTTCCATTTACTATTCTAAAATATTTTGATAAATAAAAATATTCATCATAAAAAAATGGTGAAAAAATAATGTCAATATATATATCGCAATCATTTGGTTCACATAGATTATATTGGCAGAGTTCTGTATTTATGTTATTTTTTGTCAATTGATTTTTTATTGTATTTGCAATAATTCCATTTGGATAAAATTCGGTATAACCAAGTTTAATATTTTGTGTATATGTTAAATTTTTTTGCTTTTTTACGTTATAATTTATATTTATACTGGCTCCATTATTTAAACAAAAATCATTTTTGATAATGAACATATTATTAAGTTTTTTATTAATTTTATTTTTATCAATAATATGAGCAATATATTGTCTAAATTTTTTGTGTTTTTTTAACATTAAATTAGGACTAAATTTCAAAACAAACATTAAATTTGATTCTTTTATTTCTGGCTGTAATTCTTTTACAAGTTCTAAGGGAAATGTAGTTATGTTTGTTACTTGAATTTCATTATTTAAAAATGCTTTTATATCTTCATGATTTTCATATTTTTTAAATTCTAATGTATTTTCTTTTTGGAGAATAGACAAATTAAAATATTTATTTCTTTTTAAAATTATAGTATTCTCGCTAATATTATCTATATAATATTGCCCACAATTTAATTTGTTTTTAAATGGTGAAAATGAATAATATGTTAATTTATGTAAAAAAAATATATCTTTTCTTTTAAGCGTTATAACTAATTTGTTATTTACTAAATTAATTTTCTTTATATTCTCAATTAAATATTTGGGGTAAGTAATACTGTTCATTATTTTAACAAAAGTTTCATAATAATCTTCGATAGTAGCATATGTTCCATTATTATATCTAATATTATCATTTAAATCTATACAATAGGTCTTTCCTTTTACGATAATATTTTTACATGCCAATTTTTCAAGTTTTCCATTGTTATATCTGAATAGTGGACACATAATAAATGGATATATATAAGAACTAACAAAGTCGTTTGCAGATAATGGATTTGCAGATAATGGCATATGATCAATTGCAATTTTAATCATGTTTTGTTCCTTTAAAATTTATATTAATTGATTTATTTAAACTTTTGACATATTTTTTTTCGTTCATCATGTACATTATTATATCCCATGCCATATAATTTGATATTATACTATTCGTTACTCCAAATGAACTTTTACAAGGAAAATAATAATTAATTTTATCTAATGTAGAATTAATTTGTTTTAAATAATTTATTTTGCCAATAGAACTATCTAATAATGGTCCATAGCTACCTTCTTCAATTCCTACTCCGCCAAATATACAAGGAACTTTTAATTTAAGTGATGATTCAACTATATATTTTTGTAAGTAACAAGGTGGTGTGTCTGCAGAATTAACTATAAAATCTATTTTATCATTTTTTACTATTTCATTAATTTGATTACTAGTTTCTATTTTCATATTATATATTTTTATTTTTGCATTACTATTTTTTGAGAGAATGTAGTTTTTAAACAATTCGACTTTATATAGTCCAACATCATTTTCTTTATAAATAAATTGCCTATTTAAATTTGATAAATCAACTTTATCAAAATCTACGATACTAAAATTTTCTACTCCTACTGAAATTAATTGATCGATTATTATAGATGCTATTCCCCCTACACCAATAAATAATACTTTTTTATCAATTATACTTTTAAATGTTTTTTTACCGAAAAAATTATAAGCAAATAATTCGTTTCTTTCATATTTTGTTTTATATGAATCTTTTATATTAAAATTTGCTTCAATAATTATTTTGTTTTTATATAATGTTGAAAATAATTCTTCTGAAATAGAATTTTTTTCAAAAATTGTATATTTTTTACAGAGATTTGTAAGAGAATTATAGTCACTATTATCTAATTTTAATCTAGGACATTTTTTTGCTTCAACTAATATTTCATTATTCTTTAAAAATATTATTTTTTTACTATCATTTAATATATATTTTTTCATTTTCTACCACCCCTAAAAAACCGTCTTTATATAGTTGTAATAATAACTCTTTATCTATCTTTGATATTTGTTGATTTTCAATAAAAGTTTTTGAAAAATCTATTTTTTTTATCATTTTATATGTTTTGTTATTTATGATACAATTATTTTTTCCAATTAATAAATATTTGTTAATGGCAACTTTTTTTATTTCTGCAATTTGTGTTTTAATGTAAAAATTGTATATTTTTTGCCATTCTTTTTCTAAAATGTAAAAATATAATAAGTCAGCATTCCCATTTTCCATGATTCCATCTTCACACTTACATCCACCGGCGCATTGGACAAAGTAAGAACAATTTTTACATTTTATTGATAAATTGTTAATATGTTTATTTAAGATATTGTTATTTTTTCTCCATATTTTTTTGAATCTTGTGTTCAAAACATTTCCTATTACTTGATTCGAATTTGCACAAATTTTGACATCTCCGTTAATATCTATTGCACAGAAATTAATACCAGCAGTACAACATGAGGTTAAATAAGTTGCATTATCATTTAATGCACAAGGCACTAAACAATGTCCTATCTCTATTTTGTAGCCTTTATTTATGAGCTTATCTATTGTTTGAATCATTGGTTTGATATAAGAAAAATCATGATTTTTTTCATTACCAATTATATATGCTCTAGTAATCGTTAATAAAAGATTATATTTTTTACACAATTTAGCTACGCTTTCTATATTTTCTTTAGTTGCATTTTCTTTTGAAGCTGTAAAACACATATCTAAGATTATTTCAGGAAATTCTTTTTTTAGCATTTCAATTCCTGAAATTATTTTTTCATAGCTATGTTTATTTTCAACAATTGTGTTATGAAAACTTTCTGTTCCATGGATGGATATTGATAAACAATCAATATATTTTAAGATTTGTTTTGCAGATTTTTTTTCAAGCAAGTACCCATTTGTTATAACAAGTTGACAAAACCCTAACTCTTTTCCATATTTTACTATTTCTAAAAACTTAGTGTGTAAAAATGGTTCTCCTCCTGTATAAAATATTCTTAGTACTCCATTTCTCTTTAGTTTATTTAAAATTATTTTCATATCCTCTATAGATATTTCTTCATTACAAGAATCTCCTTGAGAGCAAAAATGGCATTTAAACAGACATTTGGATGTTATTTTTATAAAAACTGTTACTGGAAATTTATTGTTTACATATTTGTATTTTTTATTTATGATTGATAAGTTATAATTCATTTTTTTCAACTATCTCCAGTAATTTTTTATAATATTTAGAAAGATAAATTTCATAAAATGTATCCATGAAATCTTCATTAAGATTATTTTCATTTAATATTTGTTTTAATTTTTCATCTCTTTTTTCAAAATAATCCGGACCATTTCCGCCCATATCCCATATAATTTGGTAACTTTCGTCTTTTATTTTTGAAACTATGTGTAAGAATTTTTGGATTTTTATTAATTTTTCATTTTTAAATAAAGTATTTCCAAATAAATCATTATATGTTTTTCCTTCATTATCTAATAATTGTAATGATTGAACATAAGATTCATACATGGGATAACCAAATGGGATTATTCCATCTAGTAGTTCATTTATTGATGCAATTATTTCATCGATAAAAATATTTAATATTATGTCTTTTGATGACTTTTTATATGTTAAATATTGTTTTGCTATATTAATTAAGTCTGACTGAATTTTAGTTAAAGATAATTCATTAAAGCTTTTTGAACTATTTTTTACTCTTTCATAATATTTTGAAAAATAAGGTAATTTATGAAAACGATTTACTTCTTTAATCCATAAGTATTTATTTTCATCTGATGAAAATATCGGTACTTGACCAAATGTTTTTCTAACAAATATTTCAATTTCATTAATCTCTGAACTATTTAATCTATCCGGTTTATGAACATATATTCCACCATATGTATTTTCAATAAATATTTTTGTTTTATCTAGCATAAATTCAATGTAATTATCAAAACAATCAAGTTCTCCAAAGTTTAATTTATATTCTTTTGATACTAACATATTTTCTTTTCCGATAGAAATTGAGTTATTATTAGCGTCTAACTTGATTAGAGTTCCGGTTTTAAATTTTGTTGTTGCATTATCATAGCCTACAATACAAGGAATGTTTAATTCTCTTGACACGATTGCAGCATGACATAAAGCTGAACCTGTATTTGTGATTATTCCTTTTGCTTTTTTCATTGCTGGTAGGTAATATGTTTCAGTATAATCACAAACTAAAATTTTATTTTCAGGAAAGTTTTCTATTTCATGTTTTACTTGTTCATAATCTGAATCCGAATCAATTACATATGTTTCAGATTCAACACATCCTCTTGATGCAACTATTGTATTTGTATGATCACTGTCACTACTCTTTTCAATAAATACTTCTTTTGTTACGGGTCTTGCTTGTAATAGATATGCTATATTATTTTCATCTATACACCACTCTATATCTAGATTTTTATCATAGTTATTAATTGCTTTAGTTATCGAATTGCATAGTTCTTCAAAACCATTAAAGTTTATTAAACTTCCTTCTAATCTAGCATGGTTATAATCTAATTTATCATCATTATATTTAACAATTATTCTATTTGAATTTGATTTGCCACTAACTAATGTTTCTCCGATTCCTTGAACATATTCAAACATAGCACATCTTTTACCAGAAAAATCAATAGCATTGGTAAAACATATACCAGATATTCTAGGATTTATCATTTTTTGCACTACGACATTCATCTTGAATTTGTTGTTTGAATAATTCTTGGTTTTATCAGTATTAGCACTATCATTTACTTTTTTAATAGCTTTTGTAACATCATTAATATCATTTTTGACATTTAATACAGTTTCAAAAATTCCAGCAAATGATTTTATATTACCGTCTTCATCTGATGCTGATGATCTAACCGCTAATTTGTCATTTTTAGCAAATTCTTTTAATTTGTTTTCTAATTCAGAAATATTTTCATTTGATAGTGATTGTGAGTCTTCGATAACAAATCCTTCAGGTACATTTATACCTGCTTGAATTAGTTTATATAATCCATAGGCTTTTCCACCGCAATTATTCTTTGCTTCTTTTAATTCAATTATTTTCATTACTTCTCCTATTATAATATGCAAAAAAGCATTTTTTAAATGCTTTTTTTGTTAGCTTCTATGTACACAGCAGCTTGCTAAAAGTTGTTTATCAGTTAAATCACTTTTTTTTCTGAAAACTCTTTTTAAAAATTTAACCATACAAGTACCTCCTAATAATTTTATTAATTATTATATATCACATTTAATTATTGCTTGTCAATTTTTTGCTATTAAATCAAAAAAAATTATAGTTATATTAAGATAATTTTTATGAATATTTTATTAATTCTTCCATTAAAACTGTTAGATAATCTCTTATTTCAGGATCAACATTTTTCATATTAGTATAGAAGTTTTTAATGTCATTAAATGAGATTGAGGTAAAATCACTTGAGTATTCTTTTTCAAAACTTTTAAAGCTTGTTTCAATGGTTTTTTTAAGTTTTTCTTTATCAAGGGTTTCTAGTCCATCTGAGGTATTTTTATGAAATTGTTTACTGATAGTTGATAATTTGCCTTCAACGAAGTATTGACCAAATAGTTTCCATGAGGTTGGATAATGTTCATCAAAAGCATATTCATTACTTGAAACAACTTTATAGTTGTCATTATAAAGTATAGTTCCAATAACTGATCCGGTAGGAATGACATTTAAAAGTTTGGACTTTAGTCTTTTAAATTTTTTACTTTCATACTCTTGTTTTTTAAATCCTGGTCCATCAAAATTACAAACTTCTTTTATTTTATTAAATTTTGAATCAGATAGTTCCATAGTACTTGCCATTGCTAGATTACCACCTTTAGAGTGTCCAACTACATAAATATCTTTATCTATAAAAGTTATATTATCATTTAGATATTTAATGGCTAGATTTTGAGTATACGTTGGATACTCATACATAAGTCTAAAGTTTTCAAGCCAGCCAATTAAGGAACGATCTGTACCTTTAAAACTAATGATTTTTTCTTTATCAGTTTTGATGATACAAGCACCAAATTGAGAGTCTTCATTTTTAACATTAATAAAGTTAGAAATAGTGATATTTTTATATCTTTTACTATTTTTAATAATATTTAATATTTCAACTGCTTTAGTAGCTGTAAAACCACGAATATCTGTTTCATTTTTAGTAGCATATTCAGATAACTCCTTTAAGCTTTTATTATCTTTAAATGATGGAATTGGTAAATAAACTATAATAGCTGCCATTAAATTATCAATATTATTCCATTTAACTTCATTTAATGAAGCATCACTATAAAATTTTAAGTAATCGATTATTGTATACATTAAAACACCTCTTATTTATTAATTCTTTTTTTAATCGGGATAATTCTATTAACTTTCTTTTTATATTCTTCGTATTCAGAACCAAATACTTCTTTAAGCCATTTTTCTTCAGTTAAAATCATTAACACAGTTAGAAATAAATAATATAATACTGGTAAAATTAAAAGAAAATAATTATTAGCTATTAAAATTAAACCTAAAGATAGAATGGTAAATGCTGAATAGATGGGATTTCTTGTATAGCTATAGATACCGGTAGTTAATAGTTTATTTTTAATGATATATTTATCAATATTATCTTTAATAACAGCTTTGCACCACATATAAATAGATACTATTATTAGGATTATTCCGAGCATAATTATAGATGTTGATAGTTCTTTAATGTTATAACTAGGAATGTAGTTTAAATAAGATAAAAATATAAATATTATTGTAGTTATTAAAATTATTGAAACATATAATGGTCCTACTCCATACATTGGTAAATGTTTTTTTGTTTGTTTTGTCATAGTTATTTCCTTCACTTTCATATTTTATTAGTTCTAATCTTAATTTATCACATACTTTAAGGTTAGATTTTTATTCTTATATAATTATATCATAAAAAATACCTAGAATTAGTATTCTAAGTATTTTTTTAATGGATACTACCGATAATTATAGATTTAAAGTTTCTTTTGTATAAATCCCAGATATTAGCTTTAGGAATATTTTCTTTAACTGTAATATTTAATCTTTTAATAACTGTTCCTTGTTCGGTTAGTTCTAGGGTACCTACTTTATCACCTTTTTTAAGAGGTGCTTTTACTTTATCGGTTACAATATTAAAACTATATTCTTTATTATCATTAATTGATTCTAGATTTGTAGCATCTTCTAATATGGTGATGTCTGCAAGTTCTTTTTTACCATTTTGAACTTCAATGGTTCCTAGTTTTTGATCTTTTTTTAAGATAGTTTTAATTTTATAGTTGGAAAATCCATAGTTTAATAAGCTAATAGTTTCTGAATTTCTAACTTGACTTGATGGTTCTTTCATAACAACACTTATTAATCGCATATCATTTCTTTTAGCTGTTGATGTTAGACAGTAACCTGCTGTCTTAGTAAAGCCTGTTTTTAAGCCATCTAAGCCAGTATAATATTTGATTAGTTTATTGGTATTGACCATCCAGGTTGAAGTCCCATTAGGCTTGTTTAAATAGGCTTCATAGGTACTTGTGTATTTAAGTATTTGTTCATGTTTAAGAAGTTCTCTAGCTATTAATGACATATCATAAGCAGTTGAATAATGGCCTTCTTCATCTAAGCCATGGACGTTTTTAAAATTAGTGTTTTTACATCCTAGTTCTTTAGCTCTGGAGTTCATTCTAGATACAAAGTTAGCGGTTGTACCAGAAATAGCTTCAGCCATCGCAACAGCACTATCATTAGCTGAGGCAATGGCAATTGATTTAATTAATTCTTCAGCTTTCATTTCCGTATTAGGGTCTAAAAACACTTGGGATCCACCCATAGATGAAGCATTAGTGCTGATGGAGATATTATCATCTAAATTTATTTTACCTTCTTCAACTGCTTCCATAATAAGTAAAAGAGTCATAATCTTAGTCATAGATGCTGGTGCTAGTTTTTCATCTATTTTTTTACTATAAAGGATTTTTCCAGTAGAATATTCAATTAAGATACCTGATTCAGCATTAGGAGTTAGATCTTCAGCTTTAACAAAAATTGGAAATAGTAAAAGAATAAATAATATTATTTTTTTCATTTAATTAATCACCTAAATAATATTATTCTAAAAATATAAAAAAAGAATTAGATTAATTCTAATGGGCGTATGTTCCATGAATTTTTTCTAATTCTTCTTCTGATAGATTATCTATTGTCCAAGTATCATTTACTTTAGTTAAATTAAATACAATAGTATAAGTTACTTTATCTTTAGTATTGGTTAATTCTTTAATTTTATATTCTAATACTTTATTATTATCGAAAATACCATTAGTATTAAATTCGTCTTGATGATTTGTTATGTAAGTGCTTACTTCAGTTTGAGTTTTATAATAATCATATACTTCTATTTGAGCAGTTACTTCTGCAGTATTTCCATCAATTTTTTCATCTTTTATTTCATATTTTAAATCTCGATATTGTTTTAAAAATACTTCTTTGTATTTATCTTGATATGCGAGTTCTATTTCTTCACTTTTAACATAATCATCTAATTCTTTACTTACTGATTCAGAATTATTTTGATATTTCATTAAGAGTGATTCAACTTTTTTAGTTGGGGTATTATTAAATTCACACCCAAAAAGAATTAAACTAAATAATAATAAACTAAAGACTAATATTTTATTTTTCATTTTCTCTCCTTTTTATTATTATGTAGTTTTTATTTTTTATTATACAAAAAAAGAGAAATTAAATTTCTCCTTCTAAAACTAAATCATTGAATTTAGTAACAAAGATAGCTGCTAATTGATTATATGTTAATTCATCAGCTACTGTTTCTAAATATGTAGTCCCCTCTTCTACAATTTCTTCAAATATTTGTGATTCTTCTAATGGTGTATTGTCTTCTTTTAGCTTTGTTGCTAAGAAGTATGTTTTACCATCTTGTTCAGTTTTATCTACAAGATAGTATCTTTCATTTCCATCTAAAGTTACAATTGTGTCAACTTTCATTATAAATGTCTCCCTTCATTATTCTTTGTGGTTTGATAACCCTCATTTTGGATTGCATTAACTCTTCTTAGAAATTCTTCAGTAGCATAAGCATCGGTTGATTTTTGTTTTGCTGTCATACTATATAAAGCATTTTCAGCAGCTTTTTGCTTTTTTGATTGATAACTACTTTCATGTTTTGCTTTAATTTCATCAAGTATTCTGCGAGTTTCTGCATAATCTCTCCATTTTTTCTCTTCAGCTGCTTCATATGCAGCTCTCATCTCTTCTTCACTCATGGAAGGAGTTGATTTTTCTAAATAATTAGTTTTATATTCGGCAAGATCATCTTTTATATTTTGAAATTTTTTAAAAATACCATATATTGCATCGGATACTAGCCCGCAGAAAGGACTTGTTTCGCGATGTTTAACAACAGCATTATAACCAAGAGCAGCTGCCCACATTGCTATTTTCATAGTTCCTGGGCAAGCAATTATTGTTGCTGCTACTGCTACTCCATAAATTCCAACTTTAACTTTTTGAAATACTTCTTCTTTTTCTAAAAGAACTTCTTTTGCTTCTTTAGTATCAGTTACTTTATATCTAGCCATTTATCCTCCTATATGGTCCATTGAAATTCTTCTTCTAGTTCATTTTCTGGTGCTTTTCCATCTTGACGTGCTGCTTCAGCTTGCACTTCCTTAGCATCTTTTAATACTTCTTCAGGAGCTCCTTGATTTTGAGCTTCATCCACAATGTTTTGAGCAATGTCAGCAGCTCTACCTTTAATTGATTTTCCATCTTTAGATGTAATTAATGACCACAATGATGCAATTTTTACTCTTAATGGTGTTCTTTTATTTTTAGCAATGCCAGCAATAGCTCCTACTCTAGCTTGTTTTTCAGTTTGTTTATCTGGTGTTTCTTCTGTAGCAGTTACTTCTTTTTTGTCTTGATTTTGTTCATCTTTTTCGGTAGTATTTTCAGCTTCATTAAATTCCTTTAAGATATCTAAAACTGATTGTTGTGGTTCATTTTCTTGTGTTTTTGACTTTTCATCTTTAACATCATCATAAATTTCAATAAATTTCGCATATTCATCTTCGCCTATGATTTCTTTTAGTTTTGTGTCTTTAGTTTTATTTTCTGAAGCATTTGATGGAGAATATGATTCAACCTCTTGTATGATACTTTCTGGATCGAATTTAGGATCTGCTTCATTGATTTCGTTTATTTGCGCTTGTTGTTCATTTTCTAGTGTTTGTTGTTCGCTTACTTGTGGTTTTTTTGGCAATAATGTTCTTTCATCAGCCATTGATAAATCTTCAACACTTAAATCACAATACATTCCACTTTGTGTCTTATGTTTATTTGTAATTCCATTTTTTTCATTAGCATAAAATCCTTCAGGTAATACTAATTGTCCTATTGGAACTGATGAATAGAATCTACTTGTTGCTTGTGGGTCATATGCTATATTAGCAACTCTTATTTCAGCATTTGGATTTAATTGTTGTATAACTTTAGCAATCTCATACAAGTTTGTTGATTGTGATACATCTGGAACTGAAGAATAGATTCTACTTGTTGCTTGTTGTTCATTTTCTGGTCCTGTTTTTGATTTTTTAGCTTTTAATTCTTCTTTATCTTTCTTAGCGGCTTCTTTCTTTTCAGCTATTTCTTTGATTGTGCTTGGTGCAATTGCAAATGAATCTGCTGAGAAAGCATTTTCATAACCAACTAATTTAACAAATTTTCTATTACCTTTATAAAATACTTTTTCTACTTCAATTTCATCATGTAGTTTCATATTTTTAACTTCGATATCAGCGTCATTACCTCTAGCACCATTTTTTAAGATGGCACGGTTATAATGACCTGGCCAGCATGGCGTTACTTTCATACCTGCTTTAATATGATTTGTTGATGTTTTATGTGCTTTCATAGCATGTTTAAATTCATCTTCAATATCGGCAGTTGTAGCAAATAAATCCTTTTTTATTTTTACATCTGAACCTTTTAAAGTAATAAATGTAGTTCCATCAATTTCTTCTTCTTTATCAATTTCAATTTCATCACCATAACGATATGCATCTCTTACTGAATCATAATATTTATCATTTGGTAATCCGATAAAATGTAATCCACTATGGTCTTTCGTTTCTGGATCATTTTCTGGATTGGTTCCTGTAGGATTAGTAGCTGTCCCAACTGACGATGCAGGTGTAACAGGAGTCCCTTGTGTGGCTGTTTTTGAAATTGATTCCGGTTCAGCACTTGATGCTGGAGTTGCTGTGGCAGCAGATGCCGCTTTTGATTCAGCCTTCTTAACTCCAAGTTCAGCCATTTGAGCTTCAATTTTAGCTAAATCTTGAGTATAAAATTTTAATTTTCTTTCTGAATCAAATCTCTCATGGAATGGTTCATAAACTTTTCGAATTTCATTTAAAATAGCATTACGTTCAGCATTTATTGCATAACTTCCAAAAGAAGCTAATTGATGAATATTTTTTTCATATAATGTTTCTAATTTCTTTTTATTAAATACATACTTATTAGCTTCAGTAACAATTGATTCTTGTAATCTTTTTAATTTAGTCGATATTTGAGAAAGTTCTACATAATTATTTGGATCTTTTGCAATTAATTCTCTATATTTTTCACGAGTTGCAATATATTCTTCTTGTTTTTTAGCAAATTTTTTTATATCAAAAGGATTTTTAAATGCTTCTTCAATTTCCTTTTTAGCTTCTAAATATGCTGGTAATGTTGCATATCTCGGTTCTTTTTCAATACATGCAAATAATCTTTGAATTAATCCAGAACCATCTTCCTTCATCATTGTTCTTCTAAAGTTTGCTTCATAATCAGTTAAAGAAGTTTTGTTAATTTCTGTATAATGATTAATTAAACCACTTAATCTTTCATGTTCTCTTTCTAATTTAATTTCTTCCTCAGCTTTATTGAAGTTATTAGTTAAATTAGCAAGGCTTTCTTGAATAGTATTTACTTGATTAGCTAAGGCTTCATATTGAGCTTTAATTGCTTCTAATTGAGCTTTTCTTTCTGCACTTAATCCTTCTTGGCCTAATAAATAATTAATTTGGTTTAAATCTACATGATTTTCATTCATATTTTCGGTCCTTCTTTCGTTTTCGTATTATACCATATTATTTATATTTTTTCTATAAATAATATTTTTCATCTAACATTGATACTTCTAGTTCATGTTCTAAATCAATATGTTCTAGGTCATATTCTTTTTGAATACCTAAAAGATTGATTGTTTCTTCTTTAACTATTGAGATTCTTGTATTGATCCTATTAATTAAATCATCAAGAATTTCTTTAACTCTGAAGTCTAGTTTGATTAAATCATCATCTAGTGATATGCGGCCATTTTCATTAATAGTGCTTACTCTATCTAAGTATCTTTTTGGTAAGCTATGTTCTTCTAGGATGTCATCGATTTGAACTGCATATTTTAATACTTCAGCAACTAAACCATCAATATTTTCATTTAAAGATTTTACTTTGAATGCTGCTAAAACTCTTTCAGTCGCTTCTTTTTCTTCTTTTGTTTCAAATAATATATCGTTGTTCATATTTCCTCCTTATTAACTAGCTGAACTTATAACATATGGACTACTTGCTGTTCCGTTTCCACTAGATATCTTTACTGTTGGTTTTAATGAAATTGCTGGTCTTATTCCTAAAGGATAATCAGCATATGTATATGAAATTAATCCAGTTCCATTATCGTTAACATAAAACATAATGGCTCTTGCAGTATCGCCTAATGAGAAGAATCCAGCTGGAGTCATTGTCCACCATCCTTCCATTAAGGTTGAACCTGTGGCACTAGCATTTTCCATTAAATAATATTTTCCATTTGGTCTTAACACAGAACCACCTGCATAAATCACTTCGTCAAGAGTTAGAAGACCAATTTTATAGCCATTTAAAGTTTTATTTCCTTCTTTAGTAGTTCCGGCTGTAAAGTTTGATAATATATTGTATTCAGCGGGAATTTCACATTTTAAACTTGGTGTTGCACTTGAAATATCAATATTAGTAAATTGTTGATAACCAGCTATATTGCTCTTATTTCTTGTATCAGAAGAAGTACCGGTTGATGTTTTCATATTTCGAATAGTTCCTGCGTAAAGAGTTAAATTGGTTCCATAGCCACTTGAACTTGCAAAGGCTGAAGTTTCATAACTATATGGTGCGTATTCAGGAGTTCTTCCGTCAGAACCTCTTTTTTTATCGTTACACCAAACCGTATCAGCAATATACGAATCATACGTTCTTAATTTTTTATCATACCAATCTTTTAATTGAGTTAGAATTACACTGTCGTTTATTGGATAATGAGTTTGCATAAAACTTGTTGAACCAGTTGTACCATATTTATATCCAACATGAGCATTATCATTACCATTATCATTAAATGATGTGGTATAGTCTCCATTTATATTTGGAATAAAAGCTAGATTGTTACCTGTTGTAGAACAACTTGTTCCATTACGATTATATAAGGTTAATTTAATATTACCATTTCCCTCAATTCTTACAATTCTCCAGCACATGCCAGCAAATTGGACAAAATTATTCGTTGATTTTCCGCGGTAATAATAAGATATTCCAAAACTATCTTCAGTTCCAGCAAAGGTTGTTTCATCAGTTGTAGAGGTTGTCTCTTGAAGAGATATATACATGGCCCATCTGCCAGAAGATACTTCTTTAAAACCATTAACATACCATACTTTATTATCATAAGAGATGTATTTTCCTTTTAAAGTAGATGACATATCGGAATTAGATAAGGTTGCTGTGTCAGGAAATGAATTATAAGTACAATATTTGCAATATTTATTAGAGTAACTTACTGTTTCTCCAGCTAAATCTAATAAATGAACATACATAACTCCATCACCTTCAGTTGTAGTTAATTTACTTGTTTGTAATGAAGCCTCTCCTATTTGAGTTTGGGGTATTGTTAAAGGATTATTATTTTTTAATGCTGCTAATAAAGTGCCAGATGCTGATGTATTCCACCCCTTTGGAGCTACTTCATCACTTGACATTGATTCTCCTTCTATGACTAATTGAAGATGAGTTTCTGAACCAATTGCACTATTGGGTACATTAATATCTTTTCTAAGCCATAATCTAATATAAAATTCTTTAGTTTGGCCAGGATTTATAACATCATTAACATTTGAAGTATATGAAGGACCAGGGAAAACTTGAATTATATTAGTGTTACTTTGACCAGGTTCGCCTGCTAAGGTTCCAACTGTTTCATAATTAGTTTCATAATTAATATAATATAAATCTAATAAATTAATGCTTCCACTTGGATTACTACTTCCACCTGGCAAATAAGCTGGATTTACTTGAAGGTATGCTATAAAACGATATGGAATAGTACCATTATTAGTAATCTTATACTTATAAATATTAGAAGTAGATGCTAAAGCATCATCATCAGAAGTTTGAATCAAATTATCAATATTTAAAGCATCAGAATTAGATAATTCTTGACCAGAACTATTTAAATAAGAAATAGCAAAGTTAGGAGTTGTTATAGAATGAATATTACTATCAACTACACTACTTTGGAATAAAGCATAAGAAGATCCTGTTACAATAAAAGCTATTAATGCTAAGGATATTAAAGATAAAAAAGCCTGTTTTTTAATTAATTTATTCATATTCATAGGCACATAACCTCTATTTTCTATTACAATAATACCAAATAATGCTTTTTTTATCAATATTTTATTTGCTTTTTAATATAATTTTTGGTACAATCATAAATGTATTTAAGGAAGGAGCGTAAACTAATGCCTAATATTAAAAGTTCTAAAAAAACAGTTAAAACAGATAGTGTAAAAACTGTTAGTAATACTTCATATACTTCAAGAGTAAAAAATGGTATGAAAAGACTAGAAAAAGCAGTTAAAGAAAATGATAAAGCAAAAGCTAATGATTTACTAAAATCAACTTTATCTAGTATCGATAAATGCGCTAGTAAAGGATTAATGAAAAAAAATACTTGTGATAGACAAAAAGCAAGATTAAATAAAAAAGTAAAAGAAATGAACTAAGTTTCATTTCTTTTTTTTAGCTTATTTGTTATTATATAATTGTGATGATATGAAAAAGATAATTAAATTGATACTTACCCTGTTAATAGTGGCAGGATGTTTTTATTATATGGATGATATATCTACATACTTTTCAAAGTATTTAGCTAATAAACCTAAAGTTGTAGTAAGTAATCCTAATGAATACTATAAAAAGACTAATTATGAATTTGTTTCTGATAGTAAAGATTTTGTCCCTTATAGTAAACATGATTTATATAGTATATTCTACTCTATTTTTAATAGAGGTTATGATACATTTACGTTTTATTGTCCAGAAGAATATAAAGATTGTATTAAGGATGTTCAAAATATAAGTAATAAATCTAATATACTTACTCATATTAATAATTTTGTTAGTCCTTTTAATAGTTATAGTAATGTTAAGATTACTTGTGGGATTAATAGTGGTGAAGTTAATGTTGAGGTAACTAAGTTATATAGTGATGATGATATTATAAAAATAAATAATAAGATAGATGAAATAATTAAAAGTACTATAAAAGATGATATGAGTGATGAAGATAAGGTTTTAGCTATCCATGATTATATTATTAATCATACTAAATATGATGTATTAAGAGAAAAAGGAACTAGTAAATATAAATCTAATACAGCTTATGGGGCTTTAATTGAAGGATATGCGGTATGTGGTGGTTATGCTGATGCGATGAGTTTATTTTTAAATAGATTTAATATTAAGAATTATAAAATATCTACTGATACTCATGTTTGGAATGCAATATATATTAATGGTAACTGGTTACATTTGGATTTAACTTGGGATGATCCAGTATTAGAGAATTCAACAGAAGATACCCTACTTCATAAATTTTATTTAATTGATACTAAAAAATTAGAAGACTATAAGATTACAGATCATGAATATGATAAGACTATCTATTCAGAGCTTTCTTAGGTCTTTTTTTATAGTATAAATATAAAGATTTAATAACACTTAATATTGGCGTAGATATAAGCATACCTATTACACCAAATAAATATCCAAAGATAATTAAACTAATAATAATTGAAATGGGATGTAAATTTAAACTTTTACTCATAATTAAAGGATGAATAAAACTAGATTCAACAAATTGTAATAAGATGACAATAATTGTTATAGTGATACCTAATTTTAAATTAACTGATAAACCTACTAAAACGGCTGGTACTCCTCCAATATAAGGTCCAATAAATGGAATAATATTAGTTAATGATATAACTATAGAAAATAGTAAGGCATAGGGCATTTTAAAGGCTGTTAAGAGGATAATACTCATAATAAAGAGAATTAATGTATCTAATAAAGTTCCTTTAACAAAAGACTTTAAATTAGTGCTTATTTCATTAATTAAAGAAGATGGTGTATATTTTGATATAAATTTAGTGACACTTTTATGCCCTACCAAAAAATAATAAGAAATAAAAACACTATAAAAAATATTAAGCAAGATATTTTTAATATTGGATGTACAAGAAATAAGTCTCTTACCTATTCTAGTCATATCAATATTTTTAGTATATTCTTTAGGTATTTTATTAAATAAATCAATTATAAAAGGAATAATGTTTTTTACTTCTTTAATAAGAACAGGAATAAAAAAATAACTTATGATAGATATTATTACAATAAGAATAGAATAAGTGATAGGTATACTTAGCTTTTCACTTATATATTTATTTAAATATAAGACAATTGGTTTTAAAATCCAACTAATAGCAAATCCAAAAAATATAGGACTAATTAAATTAATAATAGCATAACATATTTCTAAAATATTACACATTCTGATAATTAGTAAGATTAAATATGTAATAAGCAGTAATAAAAGAATTTTTCTAAGCTTTAAATATTTAATTTTATTCATATTATATTTTGGCACAAAAAAAGGTTTTATACTCAAAACCTTTTTTGTTTATGTTTTAATTTTTTGTTGTCAATTCAACCTTTAATTATTAAACATACTTGCTGTATCATCAATTAGATTATTCATTTTCTTTTTTAAATCTTTTTTATTTGATGTTAGGTTTGATAATCCGATGTATAGTCCAACACCAGCTGCTGCGCCTACCATCATCATTAATGAATCTTTCATAAAAACACCTCTAATGTTATTATGGGTTTAATCTTTTAAATTATTCATTATTTTTTCGGTTAAAGTTGTTTTTCTTTGATAACTATAATTATTATAAATACTTTGGTTAAAGGCTTCTAAAGATCCAATTAAGATTAAACTTTTTTTAGCTCTAGATACTCCGGTATATAATAATTTGTTATAAAGCATTCGGGAATAGCTTAAAGATATTGGCATAATGACATAGCCAAATTCAGAACCTTGAGATTTATGAATACTGATGGCATAAGCATGAGTTATGGTATTGATGTCTTCTTTTTTATAAGAAACATAATTACCTTCATAGTTAACAATAATAAAATCTTTTTTAGAGTTTAAGTTGATACTGTCAATGTAACCAATGTCTCCATTATAAATATTATTATCAACATCATTAACTAGATTTAAAACTTTATCTCCTTCACGATATGTGATGGGGCCAATGATTGCTTCAGCTTTCTGATTATCTTCAGGATTAAAGAATTCTTGCAAGGTTATATTTAGATTATCGATACCATTTTCACCTTTATACATTGGAGCTAGAATTTGAATGGCATTTTCAGGAACTTTTTTATCATTCATTTTTTCTAGAACTTTAATCATTATTTTTTTGATGTCTTCTTTAGGACACTCAATAAATGAGAAATCATCTCTTTTAGTTTTGATTGATGCGTCGATATTACAATTTTTAATATTTTTAGCTAGTTCTGGTATATATGAATTATCACTTTGTCTATAGATTTGTTCAAGACTTATATGAGGAATATTACTTTTTATTAAATCACTTAAGATTAGTCCGGGACCGACACTTGGTAATTGGTATTCATCACCTACTAGAATTATTTGGGTATTAGTTAAATCTAAACCTTTTAGAAGAGATGCAAAAAGATGGTTATCAATCATTGAGGTTTCATCTATTATGATTAGATTATAGTGTAACTGATTTAATTCGTTAACACCAAAGATATTGTTTTCTTTATCCCATTTAAGAAATCTATGAATGGTACTGGCTCCATAACCACTTGTTTCACTCATTCTTTTTGAGGCTCTTCCGGTTGGTGCTAGTAATAATAAGTGTCTATCGATACCTTGATTATTTAATTTATTGATGATAGCATAGGCATTAATTATACCTTTAATTATAGTGGTTTTACCGGTTCCTGGGCCACCAGTGATAATACTTATATTATTAGATAAACTAGTCCAGATAGCGTTTTTTTGGTCTTCATTATAGGTAATATGAAGGTATTCTTCACATTCTTTAATAACGTTATCAAAGTTCTTTAAATTTAATTTTGATTTAGTCATTAGATATGGGATATTTTTAGCAATATATAGTTCATCTAAATAATCTTCAATTAGATAATATTTATCTTCTTGAATCATGATTTTTTTAATATCAAATAGTTCTTCAAAGTAAGGGGTTAAGTCGGTATTTATTTTATATTGTTCACTAGTGTATTTAGTTATTTCTTCTTTTGATAAGTAAATATCTCCTAGGGCAAATGATAAGTTTTTCATACTTTGAATAATACAAGCTTTAATTCTTCTTGGGTCTTCTTTATCATTATTATTTAAGAAGATACGATCTAGTTTTTTAAAGTCAATTTTAACTAATAAGTTATAGATATCTTTTTCAATGATATTTAGGGTTTGTTCGCCATAAATATTTATTAATGCCATGGTTTCTTTAATAGAAAATCCCATGTTTTTTAATTTAATAATTTCTTCATCTTTTTCAAAGTATTTACAGACAGAATTATAGATACTTGTAGCTTTCTTTTCAGTCATTTTGGGAACTAATAAAAGATTATCTTTGCTTTCTTTAATTTTGTTTAATGATTCATCTTTAAAGACTTTATAGATACTTTTAGCAGTGGCTTCTCCACAACCTTTAACATATGAACTAGATAAAAAATCGATGATAGCATCTTTACCAGTTGGCATAATTTTTTCATAGTTAGTGACACTAAACTGGTACCCATAACGATCATGAAAAATATAATTTCCATATAAAATATAGGTATCTTCATTATTTAATTCAGTAAAATAACCAGTAAAGGTTAAGGTTTTATTTTCTTCTATTTCTTTATCATCAGTTTCTTGTACTTTAAAAAGTCCGACTTTATAGCCAGATGTTGCTTCAAAAATTGATGTTTTATATTTTCCTTTTATGTAACTCATAAATAGTATTTTATCATAAAAAAAGAAGTAATTAAATACTTCTATTTTGATAATGATAGTACTTTGTCAATTCTTTTTTGATCTTTTTTAACTAATTTTTCAACTTTCTTATGCATTGATGGTGATGAAATTTCTGGTAAATATCCTTTCATTTCATCGTTAATATAATTTAAGATTTGAACTAAAATATCTTTATCAAAGTAATCTTTGTTAAGCTTTCCATCTTTTAGTAAGCTATCTTGTAAGCCTTCAAATAATCTAACTAGGTAGATAGCAATTAAGTTATTTTTGGTTAGACTTAAATAATCGGTTGTCAGAATATCAATTTTTTCTTCTTTTGATAATGGTGTTTTTAGGTCATGTGAATCTATTTTAAAGAATTCGATATCTGAAGGTGTGGCAGTAACAACATATTTATCATCATGTTTATTTCTTGGGGCAAATGTGATTTGAATTAATTCAACTTCCATACTAGCATTTAACTCGGTAGATATTTCTAGTTCATAATTAGGAATTTGATATTCAACGGTTGTTTTGGTTTCTTTATTGGCTGTTTCAGTAATTGTTAATTCATCATATTCTTTTGTTAATCCTTTTTCATTTAGAGTAACTTCAATTGATGGAGTTTCTTCATCACCTTCTAGGTAGAAATAAAATCCAGGTTTAAAGATATTACTTTGACAAGTAAATGATAGATAAGGGCTTATTTCATGATTCATTCTTCTACTTTGAATTACTTTTCCATTACTTTCAAAGGTTATAGTTTCAGTTCCATTTCTTCTTTCTAAATCATAGATTTGATAACCATTTGCTTCAAAATAATAATTATCATTATAAGTAAAATGAGCAATTGGAGTGTTTTCTTCCATGTAAGGAATGATAGTTGGAGTTCCAATTTCCATACCAAATTCTTCTTCAAATTCTTCGATTAGAGTTAATCTTCTGGTTTCTCTTTGCATAAAGAAGACCCATGGAGCTTTAAAGTTAAAATATTTATTACGATATTTATGATCTTGTAATTTAGTTTGAGTTTCAATTATATCGTTTCTAATTGTTTCAGTTTGTATTTCCATATTAATCCTTTCTGATAACTTTGTCTTTGGTTTTTTCTATAGCGAAGTATTCATCAGCGACACTTAATAAGCCAGGAACTAAAATTTCGCTTTTGACTTGTTTAATTTCATCACTTACTTTAGAGTCTAATTCGTTTATTGTTGATAAATTAAAATCACTTGGATCAATGTGATCATTGCCATAAACTAATGTTGTTGATACTCCAGATGCAAAGGCATGAATAAGTCTTTTTAGGTATGGACTTTCAATTTTAGATGTATCTGGTTCTAGTAATTCAATTATTGTATTAAAGTTATGAGTGCCATCTAATAAATCTATTTTTCTTCCTTTACGAGAATATTTACAAATACTTACTTGGTTATCTTTAACTTTAATAACTATTCTTGTTTTATCAGTGTCTAGATCTTCTAAAACAAGGGTTCCAGAAGTAAAATCATTGTTAGTTAATCTTAATGTAAAGTCTAATATTTTATAGTGAGAGTATGCTCCAGAAGCAGTAACTATTTCTTTTGTATCTTGCTCTTCTTGATAAGTTACATGAGTAATTGGACCATATACTTTTTCGATACGTTTACCTGGTTTATATGACAATTTAACGCTTTCTTTATCACCTTTTGCTTCAATCATAAATTCTTTAGTAAAAATATTACCTGATGATACAAAACTTTTGTGTTTTAAATATTTTTGTCTTGATTCTTTAATTGTTGATTCTCTTTTAGAAGTAACATCACCATTACTACTAATAAGAATGTTTCTAATTGATTTAGCACTTTGAACATTTTTAAAACGATATGAATTAGCTTCTAATTCAAAACCATTATGAAGTCTGCATCTAATAATGGGATTTGAACCATCTTTAGTTGCTGGTAAATTATTGATACGATATAAATCATAATAGTAGTAAGCTTCTCTTTGTAAGTTTAATCCTTCTTGAGGGGTAAGAGTATTTAAGTCACCTCTTAAGGTATAATTTAGATATTTTTCATCTAGGTCTTTACAACCTTTTTCATTTATTAAAATTTTTCTTGTTTGATTTATTTGATCTTCAATACAAGCATTTATTACTTCGATATTATTATTTCTAACCATAAAAAAACTCCCTTTTTTGATTATAACATAAAAACAGAGAAAAATCATGTTTTCTCTGTTATTCTAAAGTAAAATCAATACCAAACCTAGTTTTAGTTTTAGTTTCTACTTCATGAATTAAATTCAAATATAAAGAATCTATATCTTTAATAGCTTTTTCATAATCTTCTTTGGTATAGAAGTTTTGGGTTTCAGTCATTTCTTGATATTCTTCTTTTTGTTTATTTATTTCAGTAAACATTTTTTTATTTAATACGTTTGGATATTCTTTCATGATGTTGTTTAAGAAATAATCATATTTTTCCCAGTTAGTATAGGTTTTCTTTTTTGATTCAAAACTTTCTAAGACTGAAGTTATGGTTTTTGTTAGTGGTACTTTATGATTATTTTTAGGATAATATGTTACTTTTCCATTTAAAGAACCGGTAACGTTATATTCCATAATGGCTTTCATAGGAACCTCTTATAACTTTAATAGTTTATCCATTGTTCTAAGCATTTGAGCGGAATAACCATATTCGTTGTCATACCATGCTACTACTTTGATTTCTCTTTTGTTAATATCTAGTACTTTTGTTGATAAGCCATCGACTAAACAACCACAAGCATTACCAATTATATCGCTTGAAACAATTGGGTCATAAGTAAACTTTAATACTTCATTTTGATTATTTACAAAGGCTTCATTTACTTCTTCTTTGGTTACTTCTCTTTTTAAGATTAATGATAGATCAATTACAGAACCATCATCAGTGGGAACTCTAAAAGCAAATCCATCTAGTTTTCCTTGTAAATCAGGGATAACTAAACCAATGGCACTAGCAGCTCCGGTTGATGCGGGAACAATATTTGAAGCAGCAGTTCTACCACGACGAGAAGCAATACCTTTTTTATGTGAACCATCTAAGGTATTTTGATCATTTGTGTAAGCATGAATAGTAGTCATAAAACCTGATTCAATACCAAAGGTATCATTAATGCATTTTAAGACTGGAGCTAAGCAGTTGGTTGTACATGATGCTGCAGAAATAACTTGATCATCAGCAGATAATATATTATCATTAACACCATAAACAACTGTTTTCATTTCGCCTTTACCAGGAGCAGAAATAATAACATGTTTAGCGCCTGCTTCAATATGTTTCATGGCATCTTCTTTTTTAGTGAATTTACCAGTACATTCTAAAACTACATCAACATTTAATTCTCTCCATGGATAGTCTTTAGGATCATCTATAACTAATACTTTAGTAAATTTACCATCAACAATTATTCCTTCATCATTATAAGATATTTCATCTTCTAAAAATGAACGATGAACTGTGTCATATTTTAGTAGATAAGCACTATCTTCTGGAGTACCATGACTATTAATAGCTACTACTTCATAATTAGGATTTCCTACTAATAAACGATAGGCTATTCTACCGATACGACCAAAACCATTTATTACTATTCTTTTCATATTATCATCCTTTCAATTATTCAAAATAACTTCCACCAATAAATTCTCTTAAGACGTTATTATCACTTAAATATTCACTTGGAATTGGGAAGAACATTTGTAATTCATTTATTAATCTTCTGGCTTCATTATAATATTTAGAATCTATTGGAACACTATATAATAGTGGTTCTACATAAACTCTTAAGACGCCTATTTCATAGATATATGCAGTATTTAAGATAACGTTAGCTTCATTAGTATATGGGAAGACATATTTAGTTTCACCATTTCTAACTTTATCCCAACTTTTTAAGGTATCTACTACTCCATATCCTCTAGTACGATTATCTCTAACTATTCTGCGCATTAGACGAATATCAACAGTTGAGATATGGTTATGTCTATCAATACTTAGAGGCATAAATGGACTTATATAAACTTTAATTTTACGACTATAGGGAATACTTTTTGATAGTTCTTCATTTAAACAATGAAGGCCTTCAATAAGTAAGATATCATTATCCCCTAGTTTAATTATTTTATGGTTATATTCTTTTTTACCAGTTAAGAAATTATAAGTTGGAGTATTTACTTCTTCTCCATTTAATAAACTGGTCATTTGAGCATTAAATAAATCTAAATCGATTGCAGCAAGTGATTCAAAATCATACTCACCATTTTCATCTTTAGGAGTTAATTCTCTTTCTTTAAAATAATCATCTAAACTTAAACAAACTGGATTTAAACCAATAGCACTTAGGTATAAAGCTAACTTTCTTGTACTAGTTGTTTTACCTGATGATGATGGTCCACCTAAAAGAACAATCTTTTTATTTTCTTTTCTAATGATATTAGCCATTTCATATATTTGATTATCCATCATAATATCATTTTTCTTAATAAAGTCTTTTATTTTGCTTTGTGAGATAACTTTATTTAAATCAGCAACATAATTAACATTTAATAGTGATGACCAAAGTTTATAATCTGAAAAACTCTTTAAAATCATTTCTTGAGAATTATAACTGGGAACTGTCATATCATCATTAATTGGACAGGAAAGAATAAGATCATTACTATTTAAATAAGTAATACCAAATTTAGATAATTCACCAGTAGATTCAACCATATCACTCATAAAATAATTATAATATCCCATAAGTTCATACATAGTTACAGTTTTACCGTTAAGATTTTGAATGTTACCGGCTTTTTCTAATTCTTTAGTTTTTATATAGTAATCGTAAGCATCTTTTTTAGTTACTACTTTACGAGTTATTTTATAATTAGCATTAATTATTTCAGTCATTTTATCTTTAAGTTTAGATATATCTTCAGAGTTTAATCTAGTATCTGATAAAATTTGACAATATAAGCCTTTATCTAGGGAATGTAAGAATAGTACATCACATTTAAATAGTTCTCTTACAGATACGTAAAGAACCATTTTAAGGCCAGATTGATAAAGTTTATGTTTATACCTATCTAGTAACATTCACAATCCCTCTATTCTACATTCAAGTATATCAAAAATTGTAAAAAAATAAAACACTTTTTGATGTATATTTTTGACTATTTTTATTTATTATATTATTAGGGTGAAAAATTAATGTTACTTATTCCAAATATTATTGAAAAGAATTATAATGGTGAGAAAATTTATGATATTTATACTAAATTACTTACTAAGAGAATTGTTTTTATTACAGGAGAAATTAATGATGATTTAGCTAATTTAGTTATCAGTGAACTACTCTATTTAGATTCAATTAGTCATGATGATATTTATCTTTATATTAATTCTCCTGGTGGTAGTGTAACAGCGGGATTAGCTATTTATGACACAATTAATTATTTAAAAAGTGATGTATCAACAGTTGGCATGGGTTTATGTGCAAGTATGGGAGCTGTCCTTTTGGCATCGGGTGCTAAAGGTAAAAGACTTTGTTTACCTAACTGCGAGATTATGATTCATCAAGTTTTAGGTGGTGCGGAAGGAAAAGCTTCGGATATCAAAATTCATGCGGAAAGAATTTTAGAAACAAAAAAGAAGCTTAATAAAATATTAGCTTCTTTAACTAGTAAAAGTGTAAATAAAATTAATAAAGATACTAATTCGGATTATTTTTTAAATGCTCATGATGCTTTAAATTATGGGCTTATTGACAGCGTGATTGGTTAAGGCATAATATTTACAGTTGTAGTTGGATATGATGAACGACATTCGTCTTTTTCAGTAACTACCCAATAACCAGCAGCATAACATGTGTAATTTTTACTGTCTAATAAAGATTTTAAATTAACTTTATACCATCCATAAGTGATATCTCCACTTTTGCTTTCTCCATATAATTCAGCAGAATTAATGGTGTCTTTTTGGGTTATTTGCACGATAGTTGGATTGCTTGTATTAGCACCACTACGGCAATTTAGATATCCAGCTGAGCCAGCATCTTTAGTACTGGTTTTAAAATAACTACCTGATTTAGAAATATACCAGCAATAATAATTACCATCTCTAATTTTAAAGGTTTTTGGCAGACTTCTTGTAACATTACCAGCAGCATCTTTAGTATAGAAATAATATGTATAAGTTCCTTTAGTATCAATGCTTTTAGTAGCAGTTACTTCTTTAGTAGTAGCAGTTATATTTGTCCATCCACTTGATAAGGCAGTTAAATTTGAATTAGTACTAAATTGATAAGCAACGATGCCACTTAAATTATCTTTACCAGTACCTTTCATAGTTATTGATTTAGTTGATTCGGTGGCATTAATGGTAATAATCGAAGTTGGAGCGGTAGTATCAGAATAAATATTAGCACTACATGTACCGATATTACCGGCATTGTCTTTAACTTCAATAGTTTTAGTAGCGATATTTTGAAAAGTAGTATTCATTGTTGAGTTAACACAACCACTTAAATTATCTTTACAAGTTGTTGTAATTGAAATTTTTTTATTAGTCCATTTAGTGTTTTGATTAGTATTAGTGCAAGTTGGAGCGGTTATATCAGAATAAATTGGAATCGTACAGGTATTTGAAGTATTACCAGCACGATCTTTAACAGTAAAAGTTGTAGATGTCATATCAGAATACTTCTTAGTTTCTGAGGCAATTAAACAACCACTTAAACCCTCTTGATCAGTACATTTTTGAGTTATTGTAACTATTTTATTGGTCCAAGTATAATTTTCTCCAGAATAACTACATTCTGGTTTTTTAGTGTCAGAATAAATATTTAATTGACAAGTATTTTCATTACCGGCTTGATCTTTAACAGTAAAACTAGATGTTGATGTATTAGAATAAGTTTCTTTCTTTTCAGTAAAATCACTACATCCACTTAGAGAGTCACTACATTTTAAAGTAAGTTCTCTTGGGGTATTAATCCATGAAGTGCTTCCACCAGTAGAACTACATTCTGGTTTCTTAGTATCTGAATAAATATTTAAATAACAATAACCAGTATTACCAGCTTTATCTTTAACCAAGTATTTATAATTATCAGCATAATTTTCTAATTCAAAAGGAACTTTTAAAGGTTGGCAACCAGTACCAATATCATTACATTTAACATTAAGAGTTCTTTTAGTATTTATCCATGAAGTTGGAGCATCTATTTGTTCACAAGTTGGTTTATAATTATCTACAACAACTACTTGTCTGGTAGCTCTTTTTTTAGAACCATCTTTTAAAATATAATTATATATTAAACGATAAGTACCGATTTTATGAGAATTAATTTTTTCTTCACCTTCGCAAGTTATATTAGTACCCTTTTTTAGATATCCTTTAACAAAATCACCTTCAGAAGTTACATAAATTAAATTAGGAGTATCTAAACCTTGATAACAATAATCTTCTTTTTTATCACTACCAAAGTCTAAATAAATATCTAAAGCTTGAAGATAGTCTTCAGTAACAGTTTTTGATGGATATTCAATTTTAATAGTACCATTAGCATCATATGAGACTTTAATTTCATCATTAGGATCAACTTTTTCATTAGTTTTAGGATTAATAGTATTTTCAGATAATAAGCCTTTATTTATTAAATCTTTAGCTTTTATAATAACATAACCTTTATCAGAAGATAAACTATTAATGATACTTCCTTCATTAGATACATATAAATTAGCAGAAGCTACTATCTTTTTAATAAAGTTATTATAATCATTTTCTTTTTGTTTTTTAAATGTACGATTTAAAGATACGCCAATAAAAACTGTAAATAAAGCTAAGAGTCCAATAGCTATTACTAGTTCTAATAGAGTAAATCCTTTCTTACCCTTCTTACCTTTTAACATATTCTCACCTACTATAAATTCATTATAGCAAAATGATAATAAAAAAACTAGTTAGTTTTATGTTTTCTAACTAGTTCATTTATTTTTCTAAAGTGGTGATTTATTCCTGATTTTGTGATGGATTTATTGGTTTCGATGGAAACTATTTCAGCTAATTCTCCCATTGATGTTTCGGGATATTTCTTTTTATAAGATATTATTTCTTTGGTTCTTTCATCTAATAACATAATTAAATTATTTTCTTCTAAGTAAGTAATATTATCTATTATTTGTTTACTAGTTTTAAATGATTTCTCAGCATTAGCTTGTTCACAATTATTAAGCCTATTAACCATATTTTTATGATCTTTGTATATTCTTATATCCTCAAAGTAAAAAAGGGCATTAACAGCGTTTAAATACCTAATAAAGTCACTAATATTTTCAGCTTGTTTAATATAAACCATATATTCACGATCACGTTTTAAAATCTTACTATTAAATCTTAAATCTAAAAGAATAGAATTAACAAGTTTAGCATCTTTATGATCTTTAATTAAAAACTCTAAATGATACATATTCTTTTTAGGATCATTAATACTTCCACAAGATAAAAATATTCCTTTTAAGAAAGCAATCTTTTCTTCAGTACTACCCTCTTTAATATTATTTAAAGTATTAGCAATATCACTAGTAATATAATCATACTTATCTTTAATTTCTAAAATATAAATATTTCTTTTTTTAAATCTTTTAATAGTACGAGTTGTTAATTTAATTTCAATATTATAATGAAACTTAAGAAGCTTAAATAACCATCTAGCTACAGAAGCATTTTCAGTATAAACCGATATTTTATGATTATCAAAAGTACTATTAAAACGTAAGTATGTACATAAAGAAATTAAAGATTCAGGAGTTGAATCATAATTTTTAGTTATTTCATCTTTTATTTGGGTAGTAAAAGTCATAATTACTTTCCTTTCTATTTTATAAACATGGCATCTCCAAAACTAAAGAAACGATAATTATGTTTTATGGCTTCTTGATAAGCATTCATAATATTTTCTTTTGATGAGAAAGCAGATACTAACATTACTAAAGTACTTTTTGGTAAATGAAAATTAGTGATAAGTCCATCAATTGCTTTAAAGGTGAAACCAGGATAGATAAAGATATTAGTGTCATCATTACTTGGAACGAATTTATCATTTTTAGAAATAACGGTTTCAAGGGTACGAACTGAGGTGGTACCAACAGCAATGATTTTACCGCCATTTGCTTTGATTTCATTTAGTTTATCAGCAGCTTCTTTGGTAACAATGTAATGCTCTGTGTGCATAACATGTTTAGTTACATCTTCAACATTAACTGGTCTAAAGGTTCCTAAACCAACATGTAAAGTTACATGAACGATTGCAATACCTTTAGCTTTGATTTTATCTAAAAGTTCAGTTGTAAAATGTAAGCCGGCAGTTGGGGCAGCAGCAGAACCATAGTTTTTAGCGTAAACAGTTTGATATCTATCTTGATCTTTTAGTTTTTCATGAATATATGGAGGAAGTGGCATTGTTCCTAGATGTTCTAAAATTTCCATAAGGATACCATTGTAAATTAAATCAACAATGGTAATACCTTCTTCTCTAGTTTCTCTTACTTTAGCTTTTAATTCACCATTACCAAATGTAATGATAGTACCTACTTTTAATCTTTTTTGAGGTTTAGCAAGGCATTCCCAAGTGTCACCTACTTCATCTTTTAATAGTAGAAGTTCGATAATAGCACCAGTTTCTTCTTTAACACCAATTATTCTCGCAGGAATAACTTTAGTATCATTAATAACTAAAGCATCACCTTTATTTAAATAATCAATAATGTCATAAAAATGTTTATGTTCTAAAGCTCCAGTTACTCTATCCATAACAAGAAGTTTAGATTCACTTCGGTTTTTAAGAGGAGTTTGAGCAATCAACTCTTTAGGTAATTCATAATCAAAATCATCAGTTTTCATTTAAATCACATCCACCGGTATTATATTACAAAAATTAGTAAATTAAAAGCATCTTTGATGAAGTGAACCCTAATTTGGACACTTTATAAAAAAGCAACAAATATGTAAAATAGTACCTCAAGAAAGGAGGTGCTATTTTTTGTGAGCAATTATCAAA
>SFSZ01000021.1 GCA_004563275.1 bacterium | reverse complement strand
GCAGATATATCCGTCACAGGATTAGTTAATGTTGCAGTAGGACTTGCATAATTCTTTTTTATTCCAGCTAGTAATGTATTACTTCCTGCTTTATCCCAAACTTGGTGATGATGTTGTTGATGTTCCATCTATTTCTATTACAAGATGAGCTGCAAAATTGGCTTGTTGAGCATAATTTTGATTGTCACTGCTGTCATCGCCTGTATTTCTTGGTTTTAAAAATATCTGTAATGTATATTCATGGACATTTCCAGTACCTTTTACATGATATCCTGTTCCAAATGTTACATCGGTTGATCCTATATTAGCACTATTTATTACATTATGAATTGTCGCACCACTATTTGCTATATTAGTTCCGGTAAGTGTATAACTTAAATCTAAACCAAATTCATTGTTATCAATTACCATTTTAACTTTATAAAACATTAACAAGTCTGTGGTATTGTTTCCTATTACTTGAAACTTTTTAGTTACCCAAGCTTCTTTTCTTGGATAGATATTTGATACAGAAATATTATCAGACTTATTGTCATACACAACATTCATTTGTCCACCTTTTGCTACAATGGTTGATCCGCTTTCACTTGAAGTTGCTGATGTGAAGTATGCATATGTTAATCCACTAAATAACACTGCCAAAGCTAAAACTATGGCTATAATTATTATTTTATTCTTTTTTTCCATGGTTAATATCACTCCTATTTTTCTATTTAATTGTACTATAATACCCCACCCCTGTCAAGGTTAACAAACTGCTTCAAAAATTCTACGTAATATTTATTTTTGTGGTGTATGCGATGGTAAGCTTAAAGTAGACAACTTTGGGACCTTATAGACAACAAGAATTGTTATGTACTCAATATTATTTTTATGTATACAATTTAAATTATTGCATGAAAAAAATATCAGTTTCCTGATATTTTATTTTCTTAAAGTAAATGGTTTAGCTTTTCCTATTCTTTTATCTACCGTTGCAAATGATTTTAAGTATTGTTTTAAGAAATAAACTTTATCTAAGTTATTATCAAATATTAAATCACATAGTTCTAAAGCTTGAGATAAATATATTTCATCATACCATCTAAGATCAGTGAATTTATCTTTTATTTGTTCCCATCTTCTGTTTATAGTATCTTCATCAAAATCTTTACTTGTTGCGTATCTTAGTAATTTAGTAAATAAATTAACATTATTTTGCCATATAGTTGCATCTAACGTGCCATTTGGACATCTAAATTCAATCGTATTGCTTGTAATAAATCTATCTGGGTTAACTACATGATTTAAATTTACTGCACAGTATTTACCATAATCTAATGTTCTAATTACATCTTTTAAAGATACTTCAGATAATCCTTTTAAATATTCATAATCACTTCTCATACTCGGTGAAATCGTTTTTGAATAATCATCCATTGTTTCTCTAGAAGTTAAAAAATTGCCGTAACCAAACCTAAAGATAATATTTTCATATGCTGCCCAAAGTCCAGCAAAGTTAATCCACGATTCAGGATTAGCGCCAAGTGTTTGTGCTCCAATATGAATATGCCCACCTGAATGTGAACCAATTTTTGCATTAGGACTAACTATATCACAAACAGTTTGTAATTGTTCCCAGCTCTTTTTTTCATCTTTTAAAATTGGAGAATTTATCTCAGCTCCATCAGTTAAAGAAGTATCTATTTTGGTAATCCATTCAGAAAACAAGCCAGTATCCCATAATTTATCTTCTATTCTTTTTTGCATCGCATATTCAAATTCAAGTTCTAAACCAAAAGTAACATCCTCAGACAAACCTAATTCATCTCTTAAGCTTAAATAATAGTCATCTAAATAAAACAACAAATCTTGTAAATCAAAACCTTTCATTTCAGATAATTTATCATTATCATCGGGTTTTATAAATTTAAATATTTCATTTGAACCACTATTTTTAAATTTAACAAAATCAGTAATTCTTTCTAATTTAAACATTTTAATTCCTCATTAATCTCTCATAATTTTCTCTTTTTATTTCTAATTTCTTTTGAATATCTTCACTGGATACATTTTTATACTTCTCTTTTATACCTTGTATAATTTCTTTATAATCTACAGGTAATCTTTTATTAACAAAGTTTTGCGTAAAAAAAGATCCATATAAAGACATAAAAATAAATAAGATAGTAGCAGCTACATTTTCTCCTACAGTTTCTCTTCTAATTGTTACATCGTTTCTATCACTATCATAAAACATTACTTTAATATAAGGATTTTCAGTCATTTCTTCTTCAGTTAAACTTCCTTTGGTTTCAATATATGTACGATATGGTTCTCCTAAAGCTTCTTCTATTGTTGCACTATCCATTTCTAAATATTCTATTAATCTATCTAATTTTTTAACATTTACATGATAAATCTTAACATATCTATTAAATGCACCATGTTTATCTAATTCCCAATTAGAATATAAAAATACAGCATTAGAATCATCATCATATTCATAATATTGTTTTTCTATTACAGTTTTACCAGTATTATCAACTTCTGTCTTAAAACGAGCATAATCTTTTATTTCATCTCTTATAAAAGGAGTAAACCCCAAAGAACAAAAAGTATATCCACATAAACTTACTGTTAAAATACATGGAGCAGCGGCTTGTAAAAGTTTACTGCCTATCTTTAAATTTCTAATTGAAGTATTACCAATTTTAGTTAAATTAGGATGTTTTAATTTAAATTCTAAATCATTTATTTCTCTATTTAATTGTTTTGCTATTTTATTATTATGTTTTTCTTTTTCCATAAACCTACTTTTCCCTTTTTTAGCGATAATTATATTAGCACTTCTTATTAAAAATAGCAATGAAAAAAGTAGATAAAAATCTACTTTGTATAATCACAACTACTGCATTTAATTTTATTATTTTTTTCTGTAAGCATAGCTCCACATTCTGGACAGCTTTCCCCAATCGGTTTATCCCAATAAGCAGTCTTACATTTAGGATAATTATTACATCCATAAAAGACTTTACCTCTTTTGCTTTTCTTTTCAATAATGTCATGGCCACAATTTGGGCATTTACAAACAGTTTTAGTTTCTTTTTCTTCCTGTTTAATATATTTACATGTTGGATAATTAGAACACGCAGTAAACGTCCCATATCTACTTTTTCTAAGCACTAATGGATTACCACATAAAGGACAACTTTCTCCAGTTTCTTCAGGTGCTTTCTTTTCCATTTGCTCAAATGCAGTTTTAACTAAAGGTTCAAAATCATTATAAAAAGTTTTTAAAACCTTTAAATAATCTTCTTTATCTTCCGCAATTAAATCAAGTTCATTTTCCATATTAGCCGTATATTTAACATTAATAATATTAGAAAAGAACTCTTGTAATTTATCAGTAGTTTCAAATCCAATCTCCGTTGGATAAAATTTCTTTTCTTTAACTTGAACATACGCTCTATCTTTAATAGTTTCTAAAATCTTCGCATAAGTAGAAGGTCTACCAATTCCTAAAGATTCTAATTCTTTAATTAAAGATGCTTCTGTATATCTAGCAGCAGGTTTAGTAAAGTGTTGTTCTTTTAATATATCTTCCGCAATTATAACATTAGTTTTATAGTCACTTAAATCAGGTAAAACAACATCTTCATTATCCATATATTTTTGATAAACTTTTAAGAAACCATCAAATACTAATACTGAACCAGTTGCTTTAAATAAATATCCATTATTTTCTAATGTAATAGTTGTTGCTAATACTTTAGCATCACACATTAATGAAGCAAGTGCTCTATAATAAATAATACTATAAACTTTATATTCATCACTAGATAAGTATTCTTTAACACTTTCTGGTGTTCTTAATATACTAGTTGGTCTAATTGCTTCATGAGCATCTTGAACATTTTGTTTTTCTTTTGTTTTCTTAACACTACCAACATATTCTTTACCATAATTTTTAGTAATATAACTTTTAACATCACTTACAAAAGTATCAGATAATCTCGTTGAATCTGTACGCATATAAGTTATTAAACCTACAGTTTCTGTACCAATATCAACACTTTCATATAATTTTTGAGCTATTCTCATGGTTTTAGAAGCTCCAAAATTTAATTTATTAGCACAAGCTTGTTGTAAAGAAGACGTTGTAAAAGGAAGTACTCCTTTCTTACTCTTTTCTTTCTTTTCAATCCCATCAATATTAAAACTTTTAGATAATTTATTTAATATTTCATCAGCTTCAACTTGTGATTTAATCTCAATCTTTTTATTATTATACTTTTCTAAATCTGCTTCAAAATCCGGAAACTTAGCAGTTATAGTCCAATATTCTTCTGGTACAAAAGCATTAATTTCTCTTTCTCTATCAACAATTAATTTTAAAGCAACTGATTGAACTCTACCAGCTGATTTACCACCAGTCTTAGATTGCATTAATTTAGATAATCTAAAACCTATAATACGATCTAACATTCTTCTAGTTTCTTGACTCTTAACTAAATTCATATCAATCATTCTCGGTGTTTTAAAAGCATTAATAACTGCATCATGAGTAATCTCATTAAATACTACTCTTTTATAATTATTATCATTTAATTTTAAAGCATCATAAATATGCCAACTAATAGCCTCTCCTTCACGGTCTGGATCGGTTGCTAGATAAATAGTATCAGAATTACTTGCATCTTTCTTAAGTTCCTTAATAACACTAGATTTACCTTTAATAACAGTATAATTAGGTTTAAAATCATCTTCTACATCAATACCTAATCCATACTTTCCAGTTGTTGCTAAATCTCTAATATGACCTTTACTAGATACTACTTTATATTTAGGTCCTAAATATTTAGCAATAGTTTTAGTCTTACTTGGAGATTCTACAATAACTAAATTCATATTATTCCTCACTTTCAGTTACATCTGTAACAGTTTGATGTTCATTATTATATTTAGTAATAGCTTTATTTCTATAATTAAAATAATCATTCTTAATAGCTAAAGCACTCATCTTTTGTCTAGTAGTTATTTCTGAATTTATTTCATATAACTCATCAGAAGTATATGTTTTGCTTTCATCTTTAGGACTAAACTTACCAGTAGTAGCACTATAATAACCAACACTATCTTGCCATGAACCATCAGCAAATACAGTTCTATCACTATAATCACTAAATACATCATGTCCTAAATATAATCTTGGATCATAATCTAAATTAAACATATTAAGCAATGTTGGAAGTAAATCTATAATAGATGTATATTTAGTTATTTGTTGTCCTTTAGTTGCACTATTATAAATAATCATCGGTGTTCTATCTACTTCACCATTAACAGTTACATCATAATCTAATACTGAATTAATTTGTTTAGTAGTTAAACCATAAGGATAATGATCACAGAATAATGCTATAACTGTATCATCTAACTTACCAGCTTTTTCTAAATTCTCTAAAAGTAATTTTAAAGCAGCATCTAATTCTTTCATCTTAGACATATATCTCTTAACTGGTTTACTATAATCATATTCATCAAATTCACTTAAATGTTTATTTCCATTTTCAGAAGATACCGTATAAGGTTGGTGAGTAGTAACACTAGTTAAATAAACCATAAATTTATCTTGATCAATAAAGTATGGTGTAGCTTTTTCAACTAATTCTACATCACTAGGCCATTCTTGATATACACTACTCCATTTAATATTTAAATCCTTAACATTACGATATTTCATACTACCCATATTAGGATGTATTATTGTTCTATAATAGTAAAATTCTGCATAATCATGATAACTTGAAGTTTGATATCCGGCATTATTAAAGACATTAAATACTGCTTCTGGATAAACATTTCTACGATATTTATTAGCAGTACATGTATTATTAATTGTAAATAAACTAGTCATTGAAGTCATTTCATTATTACCAGTACTACAATTATTTCTAGGAGAATAATTATTTCTAAAACTAATACCTTCACTCCATAATTTATATATTGTAGGATATTCTTTTTCATTAATAGAAATCATATTAACAGATTCCATTAATACAACAATTAAATTTTTACCTTCAAACATTCCTGTATATTCATTTTTATCAGTAATTTCTCTATTAATAAAATAATTATTTAATTTATTATAAGTACTATTTTTTTCATTAGCAATAACATCTTTCCAAGCAGTATCATCAATAGTTCTAGTATTATCTGTAATAACACTATTATTATTTTTATTATCATAATTATTATCAATATCTGAACTTATATCTATATTAAAAGTAGTTACAATTAAATCAGATACTCCATAAACAGATACCCCAAATTGACTAACAGATAAATTAGAATTATCAGAAGTACCTATTAACTCAGTATTTTTTATACTTTGAACTTTATTTTGCATAAATCCTACTCTTAAAGTTCCATAATATAAAAATCCTAAAATAAGAACAAAACATAAAGTAGCAACCATTGTAAGTGCTTTAGACTTACCAGTCTCTATTTTAAATTTAAAATAAACAGTCTTATTTAATTTATGTACTCTAAGCATTCTCTTAAATATCCATATATATAATAAATATAATACTAAAGGTACCAAAACTAAATAAGATTGCCATTTAGAAGCCATAATAAAATCTTTAATATAATCAGTAATCTTAGTTCCTTGTTCAGCATTACCTATCCCCATAAAGAATCCCATATAGGTAAATAAGTTTATTTCTGACCAAATATATATACCATATATTATGGAAATAACTGTATTAAATATTTTAGATCCCTTATTACTAAATAATGAAGATATAGTTCCTAAAATAGTTCCAAAAATCATTGAACTAATTAAAATTCTAACTAAAGACCAATCTAATAAATTATTTTTAGTATTAATTTTAACTATTACTTCAAATAAGAAAATTAATAAACTTAAACTCACAGAATTATTAATTATTCGTTTTCCTAATCTCTCTTTCAAATTTACCACCTTGCTTTATTAAATCACTTATAGGTCTAAAAGTAAACCTGTAATTATCAAGTAATCCATACTTCTTTACGTTTTCTATATGTGCTTTAGTTGGATAACCTTTATGTTTTTCAAATCCATACTCTGGAAATTTCTTAGATAATTCAATCATCATTCTATCTCTAGTAACCTTAGCTATAATTGATGCCGCAGCTATTGCTTCACTTTTCGCATCACCTTTAATTATTGAAGTTGAAGGAATATCTAGCTTTTCTAACTTCATTGCATCAATTAAAACATGTTCAGGTTTTATTTTTAAACCATTAATTGCATCATACATTGCTAACTTAGTAGCTTCATAAATATTAACTTCATCAATAACTTTATTATCTTTCATACCAATACTAACCGCTAAAGCATCCCTCATAATAATGTCATAATATTTATCTCTTTGTTTTTCCGTTAATTTTTTAGAATCATTAATACCTTCTAAAAAATACCCTTTAGGTAAAATAACTGCTGCTGTAACAACAGGTCCTACTAAAGGACCACGTCCAACTTCATCAACCCCAGCTATTAAAGTTATACCTTGTTTATATAATTCATTTTCATATTCAAGCATAACTATCTCCTATCAAAAGTAATACCTTTAATATACTCTTGTTTAACATCATTAATAATCATTTTATATACTCTAGTATAATCAACTTCACCATTACTAATAGCTCCAATATTCTTCGCAATAATATCAAAACTATCATCAGTAACTTTATCTATCTTATATCTACTATTTAATATCTCTGGATAATATTTACCCAAAGTATTAAGAATATAGTAAGCAATATCACCAATTGGTAAAACATCTTCTTTAATTGCCGTCATACTTGCTAAATTAAAAGCAACCTTTTCATCATCAAACTTAGGCCATAAAATACCAGGAGTATCTAATATAAGTAATTTATATTTAGTTTTAAGCCAAGTAAGACTCTTAGTAACCCCTGGTAAATTACCAACTTTAGATACTTTCTTACCAGCTAATTTATTTATTAAAGTACTTTTACCTACATTAGGAATCCCTAAAACACAAGCCTTAATTTCCTTTTCTTTTAAACCATTAGCTTTTCTCTTTTCATTAATATGACTAACTAAATCATTAGTTAATAAAGTAATCTTTTTATAATCATTTTGATCATTTAAATCAATTAATAATACTTTATAACCCATTTCTTCATAATATTTAATCCAAGAATTAGTCACATTAATATCACATAAATCTTTCTTAGACATAATTAAAATTCTTGTTTTATTTCTTATAATACTATCAATATCTTTAATCTTTGATGAATAAGGTATTCTAGCATCAATAACTTCATAAACAATATCTATATAAGGCATAACTTTTTTAAGTTCATCCTTAGTTTTTTTCATATGTCCTGGATACCAGTTAATATTAGTTTTGTTTTCGTTCATAAGTTTCACTTCCTTTATATATTCTTTAATTAAAAACTTTAAAGCAAAAATTAATTCTTTAATTTAAAACAATTTCAAGCAATATTATATCATATAATTATGGTTCTTAAGAAACTAAATTTTTCAATGTATTCATCATTATTTTTATTTTCATCATTTACATACTCTATTAATTTTTTAAGATTATTTTTAACTTTTCACATTTTATAAGTAGTCGTATAAAAATTAAAAATAGAAACGCAGTGTTTCTATTTTTAAACTCCATATTCCCAATTAATATTATATTCTTTATCAGATAAACCACTTAATTGTCTTATATTTTCTTCTAATATTACTTTAGCTCTTTTTTGAGCTATAGACAAAAGATCTTTATTATTAGAAGCGTCATCTTTAATGTTTTTTTGTGCTTTTTCAAATGCAGCTGTGGAATCATCTAATGTCAAAGGATTCTTATTAATAAATCCATCATCATCCTCTATAAAATTTTCTGTTTTAAAATCATCTTTATCTACATTTGGTTCTCCAATAACAGATGCTGTTGGAATAAATACGTTTATTTCTTTTCCTTTTACTTCTATTTTTACTTTAGACATATCTATACCAAGTTTTATTGTTCCAGTGTATTCAGCAAATAATCTTCTATCTTTCTCAAATAAATGTGAAATTCCACTTCCTGCATTCTTATCATATTCAATTACATTGTGATAATACGCTTGATATGTAACCAAATTACCAGTTAATTGAATTTTTTTAACATTTTCAGCTAAATCATCTATTTTACCTTTACTACATCCAGTAAGGCATATAGTTAAGGCAATCATAATTAAAAATATAATTTTATTTTTCATATTATCACCCCTTATTTTACTATAACCTTATATTCTGGATTTTTAGCTTTTACCCATTGATTATAATATTCTTCAAGAACAACTCTAGCTTGTTCTTTAGCTGCTGGTAATAATTTATTATCTTTATCACTTTTTTCTTTAGCAGTTTCTTGGCATAATTTTCTTGCCTCCGGTAATTTATTTGCGGGTAAATCTTCACCATTTAATGCTTTAACAGTTCCTATATTTGGTTCACCTTTAATTACAGCTTCAGGAACTATTACTGTTACACTTTTACTTTTTTCATCTACTTCTAATTTAACTTCTTTAAAATCAATACCTGCTGTTAATGTTCCTTTACAAGATAACACCATTTCAAAGTCATCCATGTTTCCTGAATTAATATTACAGTTTTTAGAATCTTTACATTTTTTTGCTATTACATTATAAGTGACATTGGCAGTTTCTAAATCGCTTTTTTCAACTATCTTATCTAAAGAGCTTTTAATAACAGTTTTAATATCACCTTCACGATTATTTATTAGCAAATAACCAACTCCACCAATAATTAATATTAGAATTAATAAAGTTATTCCTTTATGTTTCTTTTTCTTTTGACTAGCATCAACTTCGTTAATATTCTTTTCTTTTTCTTCCATACTCCTACTTCCTTTACTACTTTAAGTCAGTCATTCTTAATATACACATCACCTCTATTGAAAGCAAATGTTTTTTTCGCGAACGATTTATGTAAATAAATTATATCATATATCATAAATATTTTCATTCAAAACAACTATAAAAGTTTCATTTTTCTCTAACGCTTATAAAGTCTTGACTTTATTATCTATTTTCTTACTTCCTTTATCTATTTTTAATTAAAATAAATTAGGTATAGGATGGTGTTATCAGTTCAATAATTCCTATGGCATTTTTAAGGTAAAAATCCTTAAAAATTAAAAAAATACATAAAAAAACGTTTTTTTACAAAAAACGTGTAAGATCAAATCCTTTATTTTTCCTTATTTTACAGGGTTTTTAAGAAGTATGGGAAAAACTGTTGTCAGACAGTTAATCGAAGTCTTAGGAAAACTTTTTTCTTCATTACTCATTTTTATCACTCCTACCATTTTGATTCTTACTATACATTTCTTTTTTATAATAAAGAGTTCTTAATTTATCTAATCCTAATATATCATAATTAAAATTAAACCCATATGAATTTAGTTCATTAATTAATTTCTTTCTTTGCGTTTCTAAATCAAATTCATAATAATCCTTATTATCATAATATACTAATAAACCTATATCTTCAATTTGTTGAAGTTGTACTTTACTAGACATCCCTTCTTTATAATAATGAAAATCTTTTTTAGTAGTATCAAATACTTTTTTGTATCCTAGTTTATCTAATCTATTTTCAAAATCATCTAATTCAGCACTTGAAACTTCTTTTAAGTCTAAATCATCAATTAAATTATTTTGTATTTTATAATTTGAATTATTACCACTTCTTAATCTTATACAAGCATTTTTCATTTCATTTTCTGATAATCCGTCTAAATTTTTATCAGTATAATAAATGTCGTGTGTAGTTACTTTAAAATCATTTACTAAACCGTTGTTTTTTAATAGGTTATCATAATATTCAAAATCTTTATCTAATTTTATTCCAACTTCTACAATTAACATATAATCACCTTTAATTTTTAATTTATTTTTAATTTATTATATCATATATTTTTAAATTCAATTTTTATATTATTTTTATCAATAATATAAATCAAATCTGTTAATTCATTTAATATTTTTCTATCTAATTGTTCTATACTAATTTTTTTAATTATTTCATCTTTTACCATTTGTTCTAATTTCTTTTTATTTATAGAATATTTTAAACAACTCTTATCTTTAATATATGAACCACAATAGTAATAAATTTGATTTTTACTCTTTTTAATTATAATTACTTTTCTTTATTTACATCAATTAACTTATCAGTTTACTATTTCAGCATTCCATTTCTTAGAACGTATTAAATCTTCATTATTTGTATTTTGTTTACCTAATTTATATAAACTTGGAGTTAAAATATTTTTATTATTTAAATGTTCTGCTAGCTCTTTTCTGCTCTTACCTAAAAGTATCATATTAAATATTTTCTTTACAATATAGGATGCCTCTTTATCTATAATAAATTTATGTTTATCTTTGGGATTTTTCAAATAAACATAAGGTGCTGTTACTCCAACAAACTCTCCATTTAATTGTTTTATTTTTAAAGTTGACCTAACTTTTTCTGAAATATCTCTAGCATACTGATCATTCATTAAATTTTTTAAAGGAACTGCTATACTATTTATAGTTTTATGATTCTTTAAACTGTTTATATCATCAATTATAGAAATAAATCTAACATTATAACCTGGAAGGATATTTTCTAAATAATTATCTGATTCTATATGGTTTCTTCCAAATCTGAATAAATCTTTTACAATTATTGTATTGACTTTATTCTCTGTTATATCTCTAATCATTCTTTTAAAATCTGGTCTATCAAATGTTGTTCCTGAATATCCATCATCTATATAAAAATCAATAAGTTCTAAATCTTCATTTTTTCAATATATGAGGTAATTATTAACTTTTGATTAGTAACACTATTTGATTCATCTTTTATTTTATCTTCTTTAGATAATCTAATGTATCCTGCAACTCTAAATCTTTGCATTACTAATCAACTCTTTTAGATACTATTTTATTCCCTCAAGTTGCTTATTTTCTAATTGTTTCTTTTCTCTTTCAAGTTCTTTCAAACTCTTTTTAGGTGTCGGCATTTCTTCAGGCATCATGCCACCAATATCTGCAATTGCTTTTCTCACTTTTTTACCAACCTCATAATGTACATCTTTTGCTTCTTTTTCTCCTTGTACATTATCTTTTATTAGTCTTTGTTTAGTTTGATTTATTCTAAATAAATTAGCAACTAATTCATCTTCATTCATATTATCTAAAATATCTTCTCTATATCTTAATTTTTTTCTTTTAAAAATATCATCAGCAGTTTCGCCATTATATAATCCTTTATATCCAGCATTATGAAATTCTGCCATATTTTTAACACCTGCAACTGACGCAACTTTTTGAAGTGTATAGTTACCTTGTTTTGTTAATTTTCTTTGATAAAACCTTTTTTCATCATCTGATAAAGAATCGTATTCTTGTTCGGTTATTTCTTGTTTTCTAGTTTGAATAGCAAAATAAGTTTGCCCTAAGGCAACAACTTCTTTGCTTGGATCAGCATTTTGCACTATCAAATAACATATGTATCTTGATAATTTATAATCTTGTATATTAGCAATAGCATTATTGTTTCTTCTTGACAACTTGTTGACCTCAACAAGTTGTTCATACACATTAAATCCAGAATTTTTACAAGCTTCTTTTGCTTTTTTTAAAACCTTTAAAAAATTCCTCCAATCTCTATATTCTAAAACTTTT
>SFSZ01000005.1 GCA_004563275.1 bacterium | reverse complement strand
GCAATAAAAACAATTAATAAAATTTTATCATTCTTTTTCATACAATCACCTTATACTACTATAAACATTGTACCATTAACATCTTAAAATAACAACAAAAAAAGAAACATTAAATCGTTTCTTTTTTTATTAATCGTTAATTAGTTTAAAGCATCTTTTAATTTGCTTCCAGCTTTGAATGAAACAGCCATTTTAGCAGGAATATGTAATTTTTCCTTAGTTAAAGGATTAATTCCATCTCTAGCAGCACGTTTCTTAGCTGTATAAGTTCCGAAACCAACTAAAGCAACTTTGCCATCTTTTTTAAGACCAGCAGTAATTCCTTTTAATGTAGCTTCTAATGCAGCTAAAGCATCAGCTTTTGTTAAATTAGCTTCCTTAGCAATAAATTCTACTAATTCTTGTTTAGTCATAACGATTACCTCCCATTTTATAATATTTTATAGGTGTTATGTACCCTACAAATAAACCATATCAAAATTGAAAATAAAAAGCAAGAAAAAAGCACTATTTTGTTTAAAAAGTGCTTTATTTTACATAAAAATCATTTATAAAACAATCGCAATAAGATTACTACTACCCTTATTAACAATCTTAGTTACAGTATTAGACAATTTATATCTAGTTGCATCAGGCATCATTGATAATTTAGCTTGAATACCTTCCTTAACAATTACATCTAAAGATCTACCAAAAATTTCACTCTTCCAAATACTAGATGGATCAGTTTCATAATCCTTCATAATGTAATTAATTAATTCTTTACTTTGAAGTTCCGTACCTATTATTGGTTCAAAAGTACTTTCAACATCAACCTTCATCAAATGAATTGAAGAAGCTACTGCTTTTAACTTAACTCCATATCTAGAACCTTGTTTAATAATTTCTGGAGTTGATAACTTCATATCACTTAAAGTTGGATAAACAATACCATAACCTGTACTCTTTGCCATCTTTAAAGCTTCCCTAATTGAAGTATTTTCATCTTTATTAGAAGCATATTCAATAAATATCTTAAGTAAACTACTCTTATTAATTGTAATACCACCTAAGACATCCTTTAAAGTTTGATTATATAACTCTTCACTACTATCTAAATTTAAAGTAACAATTCCACTACCAGCATCAACATTTGAAATATAAGCTTTATTTATATATTCACTAGATTCAAAATGTTTAATAATTCCATCAACATCTTTAAGTTTAGATATACTAGTCATACTTTCTTTAATCTTTTCTAAATAATGAACCTTAATTGGATGATTATTATCTAAAATATGAATCCATTCTGGAATATTAACTTCAACATCTAAAACTGGGAATTCATATAAAGCCGATTTTAAAATATCATACATATCTTTTTCATTCATCTTATCAATATTAATAGGAAGAACCGGTACATTATAATTATTAGTTAAATTCTCGGCTAACTTTCTAGTTTCTTCTGTATCTGGATGAGCACTATTTAAAACAATAATGAAAGGTTTATTAATCATCTTAAGTTCATTAATAACCTTCTCTTCAGCTTCCATATACTCTCCACGAGTAAATTCACTTATACTTCCATCAGTTGTAATAACAATTCCAATTGTCGAATGATCCTTAATAACCTTTTCAGTTCCTATCTCAGCTGCTTCTACAAATGGTATTTCATCCTCAAACCAAGGAGTTTTAACCATTCTAGGATTACCAAGTTCATCTTCATATCCATTACTAGTTTTAATGACATAACCAACACAATCAATAAGTTTAACATTAGTTGTAAATTCATCAATTTTAATATTAGCACCAGTAGATGGAACAAACTTAGGTTCAGTTGTCATAATAGTTTTACCAGGTGCTGATTGAGGAAGTTCATCAATACATCTTTTCTTTAAATCTTCATCATCTATATTAGGAATAACTAAATTTTCAATAACTTTTTTAATAAAAGTACTTTTACCAGTTCTAACAGCCCCAACAACCCCTAAATATATTTCACCTTTGCCCCATGCAGAGATGCTACTAATTATCTCTTTCTTTTCCATATCTATATCCTTTCAATTAAAATTTATGAAAAAGATTAAAATATATTACAAAACCATAAAAAAAAGACATTAAATGTCTTTCTCACACCATTTACCAGCAATTACCTCATAAGAATCATCAGCAATTTCCATCTCTTGAATTTTACCTAAATCACCATAAATTAAAACTTCTTCAACTTTAAGTAAATTGCAACCATCACTAACAAAATAATATAACTTATCTCCATCAATTCTATATTGATTATTACCAATCTTATAAGTAGAAGCAGCCATATTAGTTAATTTAAATTTATTAGTAGTATCCATATCTTCAGGAACAAAAACAATTTCTCCCTTTTCATTAATAACAGTTGGATAAGGATTAATATTCTTATCTAAACCATCTTGATAAATAACAATACCATAATAAGTTTTATCACTCTTAATTTCAACAATCTCTGGTTTTCTAACAGAGTTCTCAACATTACCCTTACTAGATTCATAACCAACAATAAATTCATTAGTATAAGGAATTAAAACATTATCCTTATATACCTCTAAAGTAATAAAATAATTATAAGCATTACACTTACCACGACATTCATGTTCAACATACTTAAAAGTAATACCATTATCCTTACTCTTAGAGCTATCCTTTTTACCTAAAACAAAATATAAAACCCCACCAACAACTAATAATAATACAATACCAATAATCACTATCTTAGTACCCTTTTTCATAATTACCATCCTTCTATCATCAATTATAATATATTTTAAACTTAAAATAAACCATAAAAAAAGTTATTTATCAAAATAACTTAAAACATATCCTCAACATTCTTAGGAACCTTATCATCTAAAATAGTCTTAATAATCTTATTTTCCATATCTAAACTAACATCCTTACCAGTCATAATACTAAGTTTATTAATTACACTTCTTAAAGTTTTCTCATCCTTTAAACCATTATCATTAACCATCTTAGCTAAAGAAATAATCGTATCCTTATCTACATTAGTTTTTCTCTTAACTTTATCAAAAACCTTATCATCCATCATAATCACCAATATATTATATGAAAAAAGACATTATAAATACACATTTATAAATACATATAATAAAAATAGTATGACTAAACATCATACTATTTTTTAGGCACAATCTTTTCTAAACCACCCATATAAGGTCTTAAAACCTCTGGTACATTAACAGAACCATCTTCATTATAGTTATTCTCAAGTAAAGCAATTAAACCTCTAGGAGAAGCTAAAACTGTATTATTTAAAGTATGTAAATAATAATTACCATTATCACCTTTAACTCTAATACCTAATCTTCTTGCTTGAGCATCACCTAAATTAGAACAAGAACCAACTTCAAAATATTTCTTTTGTCTAGGACTCCATGCTTCAATATCACAAGATTTAACCTTTAAATCAGCTAAATCACCAGAACAACATTCTAATTGTCTAACTGGAATATCCATATTTCTAAATACTTCAACAGTATATTTCCACATATCTTCATAATATTTCATAGAATCTTCAGGTTCACATAAAACAATCATCTCTTGCTTTTCAAATTGATGAACGCGGTATAATCCTCTTTCTTCTAAACCATGAGATCCTCCTTCTTTTCTAAAACAAGGAGAATAAGAAGTCATTCTAATAGGTAATTCTTCTTTTTTAATCATTTGATCTTTAAATTTACCAATCATTGAATGTTCAGAAGTACCAATTAAATATAAATCTTCACCTTCAATTTTATACATCATAGCTTCCATCTCTGGAAAAGACATAACTCCAGTTACAACATTAGAATGAATCATAAATGGAGGAATTGCATAAGTAAAACCCTTATTAATCATAAAATCTCTTGCATACGCAATCATAGCTTCATGTAATCTTGCAATATCTCCAAGTAAATAATAAAAACCTTCTCCACTAGTTCTACCAGCAGCATCTTTATCCATACCCTTTAAATTTAAAATAATATCAGCATGATAAGGAATTTCATAACTAGGAACAACTGGTTCTCCAAATTTTTCTACTTCAACATTTTCACTATCATCTTTTCCAATTGGAACACTTTTATCAATAATATTTGGAATAACCATCATTTTCTCTTTAATTAAAGCATTTTTCTTTTCTTCACTTATTTCTAACACTTTAATTTGAGCATCCATATCTGCTATCTTTTTCTTTAATTCTTCAGCTTCATCTTTTTTACCATCTTTCATTAAAGCCCCAATACTCTTAGAAAGATTATTCTTTTCACTTCTTAAATTATCACCCTTAAGTTTAGCTTCTCTCACTTCTTTATCAAGTTCAAAAACCTCATCAACTAAAGGTAACTTTTCATCTTGAAATTTCTTCTTAATATTTTCTTTAACTAATTCTCTATTTTCTCTTATTAATTTAATATCTATCATATAATCACCTTTCTCTAATTAAATTATTTTATAAACCTTTCTATCGATCGCTTATTCATCTAAATTCTCCTAACAAAAAAAGGACAATACCAAGGAGCATTAAATGCGGTACCATCCTTTATTAACTTAATTATTATAACGGCTATGCCGGATGCTATTAACATCACTAATAGGTAGATTCATTAAATAGTTTTATTAGTTTCCACCAACCACTAACTCTCTTTAAAAACATCTTTAACTATAATCCTATATCTTCGTTTTCTTCAATTATCTTAACATTAATTATTTTAAAAATCAAGTAACTAATTATCATCTTTATAATAAGAGTTATCATCTAAATCACCAGATTCTTTAGAACCAAATGAAGTTGGTGAAAATCTCTCATCTTTAACTAAATCCTTTTGCCATTCATCCAACTCTAAAGTATCCATCTCTTCTTCATCAAAAGACTTATCTTCAGAATCATCTTTAAAACTTGAAACAGGCACTCTAAGCCAAAACAACAATGTAATAAAACCTATATAAAGAATAAAAATCACAAAATCCATTAATTAACCTCCATCGGTTTAATAGTCATTCCGCCATTAACATATGTAGCTTTTTCATTACTATGATCTCTTCTAGATATTAAAACTTTTCTATTTATAATATAATCATCTATAACTTTTTCAATTAAATCTTTTATCTTTCCTATATTAATCATAAAAACCCCTTCAATTAGACACTTATAATACCACGAATCCCTAAAAATATCAATACAACAAAAAAACACTCAATTAAGAGTGTATTTTTTTATATGGTGTCTCCGGCGCGATTCGAACGCGCGACCGTACGCTTAGAAGGCGTATGCTCTATCCAGCTGAGCTACGGGGACAAATCAACTGAACAAGAAGATTATAATACATTTTATCGTTTTATTCAAGTACTTTTTATCTTTTTATTCAATTTAACTATTTATAAATCTATATCCTTCATATACTTTTTATATTTAGGTATTATCCCTGTATGACTCCTATCAAAAGAAGGCCTAATTTGAAATACACCTGGAAAACAATTACCCTCAATAATAACTGGTCCCTTATTAGTAATTGCTACATCCCATCCTACATATCTAACACTAGGAACAACCTTAGCAGCTTCCTTAACCATTTGACATGCTTCTTCATAAAAAGGAACCTTAAATCCATAAATATCTTTCTTTGTAATTGGATGATACTCATAAACATCATCATTTTGATCAACAGCCGGAGCAATAACAACCCCTTCATCATTTAAAAAAGTATACATACTACCACTACTAAAATTATCAGTAACTCCCCCATTACCTAGCTTAAATACTGAATTAAGAACATTAACCTCATCACCATCTAAGAAAGTAAATAACCTCATTGTATTAACCGAACCAGAATATAAAGTATTAATCTTTCTATGTTGTTTAATACAATCCTCAACCAGTAATTGATTACACTTAATTAAAGTATCATATAAAACATCAACATTCGCATCCTCAGTAACCTCATACTTCATAATGCCATGTCCACCTTCACCATCAATTGGTTTAACAATAATAATTTTATGCTTATGAACAAACTTTTTAAACTCCTCAAGATTCTTTCCATTAATAACCATATAATCTCTCTTTAAAAAATCCTTAAAAAGTTCATTAAATTTATCCTTTTGATCAAATAAATAAAAATCATTCTTATTATTATATTTACTAATAATTAAATTATTTTTAGTTCTAGTTAAATAAGTTCTTCTCTCTTCATCAGTTAATCTATAAAATTCAAATTCTTGATAATCATAATAACCAGCACCATATTTAAATCCACACTTAACCATATCAATAATAATAACAAACATATTAATATGACTTCTTTTACTAACCTTTTTCGCTATCTTAAACATATTTTTATAATCCATCTTTAAAATTCTACCTAAAATATATTTAATTCTTTTCATACGATTCACCTACAAAAATCATAGCATATTTAACTAACTAAATAAAGTCTTTATTATTTTTAAAAACCAAGAAACTCCATCATTAATCGTTTTATCAATAATATTACTAATATCATATCCTAACTTAGAATATTTATTATTATAATTATGAACATTAACTTCAACATAATCCTTTAAATCAACTGCTTTCCCATCATTAACATCCTTCTCAAATCTTTTTAAAGCTTCTTTAGTTAAAACCGTATCACTATAAGTTTTCTTTTCATAATAACCCGTCTTACTAGCAAAATAAAGTAAACAAAAAAGTAATAAAACTCCATACATTAAAACTTTAAATTTCTTATATTTTTTACCCTTATTCTCCTCCATTAACTTTATCTCCAATCACATAATAAAAAGCCTCAGAAAGTGCTAAAACACTGTTATAAACCTCATCTATCGTATTATCTGGTCCCCCAATCTCAACAAGTAAAGTATTATGATGAAAATTTTGATTATATTTATTTTTAGGACTATATAAAATATCCCTCATCAAACCATCATAATGTTCATTTAAATAACTATTCAAACTAACAACAAGCTTACTATTTTCTTCATAATCAGCATGATTCATCCCAACCACAAACATCATCCTCGCATACTTCACATCATTAATCTCTACCACCTTAGATACACTATCCCTATGAACATCAATAAAATAATTTAAAGAATCATACCTCTTTTTAGCATTTTCTAAACATAACTTACTTGCATAATAAGACTGATTATATTTCCACCCATTCTCATTAAGAATCTCCTTAATACTACTATCTTCAACAATACTACTAATCCCATAACCATCAAGTTCCTTTTTTAAAATATTAGCAGCCATATAAACCGTTGGGGTAATATTATAATAAGCAAGAGAACCCCTCGCATACTCCTCGCTTTGATGAGTATTATAAATATATACAACCGGCTTACTTGAACTAACCACAGGTTTTTCCTTATTCTTTTCAAAAGCCATCTTAATTAAATTATCCGGAGCACTTAAATTAAAATTAATAATATCCAAAAAAGAAATATTACCAATTAAATTATTACTCCCAAAAGCAAGTAACTCATTAACATAAATGCCATCACTCTTCTTAATAACCCGTTTAAACAAAACATTAACAATTAACCCAAAACCAATTAAAAAACACAAACAAACCAATATAACCTTAATAAAACTAAAATTATACCTTTTCCTAGCAACAAACCTTCTCATACCATCACCACCAAAACTATATATCAAACTCCATAAAAAAAATGTCATTAAATGACATTTAATTTTAATTTATTACAAATGGACTAGATGCTGTACCATTACCACCAGATATCGTTGTTGCAGATTTAAGAGAAACTACGGGACGAAGCGCGCTAGAGCGTTCAACGTAAGCGTCAACCAAGAGACCACCACCACCAGAGTGACAGACGCCAGCACCATCGAAAAGTAAATCAACCGGCGAAAGAGTCCAATAATAGTAGTTTGCATTACTTCTTAAATAAGATGTAACTGAGTTTTGGTCATAATTATTATTTATACCCACTAGATATGTTGCCATACCAGCTAAAATCATTTCATCTACTGTTAATAATCCGATTTTATAATCAAGGTTACCATTTCCATTTACTGTATCATCTACAGTAAATTTAGATAACTTTCCTCCATCATTATCTTTTGGGCATATTAAACTAGGACCAGTTCCATTAGTATAATTTTCACCACTTTGTTCAATCCCAAAATTTCTTATTCCAGATCCATACATAGTTAATTCTTTTTGATATCCTAAACCAGGAATTGGTAGAGATTCTTTATTAAGTAATCCATTGGCTGATTCAAACATATTCATAGTTACATTTTTTACAGTACTTTTATCATTACACCATATTGTATCAGCAAGCTTATCTGTATATGCTGTTAATTTTGCTTTATACCATGTTTCTAAGTTTTGTAAGATTGTACTTTTATTTATGTTTGCATGGGTTGCAGCATACGTATTTGAATTTGGTGTTCCATACATAAATCCCATATATGCGTTATCATTAGCTTTTCTATCACCACCTATGGATAAAAGTTGATAACTATTATTTCTAGGATTTAAAATTAAATCATTATATTTATCATTACCTTCTAGTGTATTTTGTGAACCATAATATCTATTCACTTGTTCGGGGACATTTTCATTAAATTTGGTTGTATATGTTGTACCACTATATCTTGCAAACGCTAAATCATCTCCAGTATTTGTACAATTTGCTGATGAATAATCATATAGTGCTAATTTAATTGATCCATCACCTGTTATTCTTACGATTCTCCAACACATTCCGGCAAATGATACAAAGTTATTCTGTACATTACCTCTAAAATAATATGAAATTCCGTAATCATCTGGAGCTAAACTCATTACTGCTTCATTTGATGCAGATGCATCTGTTATTGGATTAGTTAATGTTGCAGTAGGTCTTGCATAATTCTTTTTTATTCCAGCAAGTAATGTGTTACTTGCTGCACTATCCCAATTTTTAGGAGCTTTCTCTGTTGATGTTCCATCTATTTCTATTACTAAATGAGCTGCAAAATTGGCTTGTTGAGCATAATTTTGATTGTCCCTACTATCATTACCAGTATTTCTTGGTTTCAAAAATATCTGTAATGTATATTCATGGACATTTCCAGTTCCTTTTACATGATATCCTGTTCCTAAAGATACATCACGCTCTCCAATGTATGCATTACTCGATACATTTGGAATTAAAGCACCACTGTTTGCTGTGTTAGTTCCAGTAAGTTTATAACTTAAATCTAAACCAAATTCATTGTTATCAATTACCATTTTAACTTTATAAAACATTAATAAGTCTGTTGTATTGTTTCCTATTACTTGGAACTTTTTAGTTACCCAGGCTTCCTCTCTTGGATAGATATTTGATACAGAAATATTATCAGACTTATTGTCATACACAACATTCATTTGTCCACCTTTTGCAAATATGGTTGATGCACTTTCACTTGGGGTTAAACTTGTAAAAAAGGCAGCTGATACTCCAATTAATCCTATAAAGCATAAACAAAAAACATAAAAGATTATCATTTTACTATATTTATTATTCATATTATCACTATCTACTAAAATTATAATATATGCATTAGTTTCAGTCAAGATTGATTAATTCTTTTATTTTTTTCATAATAATTAAAAAACTATGCACTTTTGCATAGTTTAATCTAATTTAACACTTACTAATTTAGATACACCAGATTCTTGCATTGTTATACCATATAAATTATTTGTATATTCCATTGTTCTCTTCTTATGAGTTATTATTATAAATTGTGTTTTTAAATCTAATGTATGTAAGTATCTACCAAACATATCAACATTAACTTCATCAAGTGCTGCTTCTACTTCATCTAGAATGCAGAATGGTACAGTTCTAATATTAAGGATTGCAAATAATAATGATATTGCTGTAAGGGTTGCTTCTCCACCTGATAATAATTTTGTATTCTTAATATCTTTTCCAGGAGGAACTGCTTTAATTTCTAATCCTGTATTTAAAATATCTTCTGGATTAGTTAATACTAAACTAGCATCTCCACCCTTAAATAACTTTTTAAATACTTTACCAAATTCATTATTAAGTTCATTAAATGTACTTGTTAATTTATCTTTCATCGTATCATCTAGTTCATTAATAATTGATAATAAATCATTAATTGAAGCATTTAAATCATCCTTTTGATTAGTTAAGAAAGTATATCTTGTATTAACTCTATCATATTCACTTATAGCTCCAGTATTAACTTCTCCTAAAGCTCTTATATCTCTCTTTAAAGAATTAACCATACTTCTAGCTTCATCTAATTCTATTGTAAGTTCATATTCTTTGGCTTTTTCAAAAGTCATACCATATTCTTCATTTAGTCTTAATAAATAAGAATCTAACTTCATTTCTTCTTTACCAATCGCAACTTCAATAGTTTTAAGTTCATTAATTAACTTATTATATTCACTATTTTGTTTCTTATTAGCAAGTTCTAATTCATTAATTTCACTTTGTAAATCATTTTTATCATTCTTAAGTTCAGATAACTTGAACTCTAAGTTTTCTTTCTTATTATTAGCTTTATAATATTTATCTAATATTTCTTCTACTTGTTTATCTATTTGTTTTTCAAGTAAACCTTTAGTACCATTAATTTCATTAACAACACTAGTTAAATTATCTTTTAATGAACTTAAATCATTTTCTTTTCTTAAAATAACTTCTTTTAAAGCATTAACTTCATTACCAAAATTAAATACTTTATTTTCAAGGATTTTTAAATTACGATCATGTTCATTAATTTCTTCTTCTTTTAATTTTATATCTTTAGTCTTAGCTTTAAGTAAAGACATCTTATTTTCAAGTTCAAACTTTTGATTAAGTAAACCTGAACCACTCTTATTATTACCACCAGTAATTGAACCACCAGCGTTTAGTAATTCACCATCTAAAGTAACAATACGATAAGTATGATTAATCATTCTAGCAATAATATTAGCGTTATTAATATTATCTACTACTAAAGTATTACCTAAAGCATTAAGAACAATACCTCTATATATTGGATTATATTTAACTAAATCAGAAGCAATTCCTAAAAAACCACTTTCATTTTTAATCTTATTTAAAGTATTAGGATCTACTCCTTTAGGTTTAATTAAATTAATTGGATAAAAAGTAACTCTACCCAACCCATTTTGTTTTAAATAACTAATCGCATCTTTAGCATTATTTTCATTATCAACAATAACTACATTAGAAGTATATCCTAAAGATATATCTATTGCGGTACTATATTTTTCTTCAGTTTCAATTACTTTACCTAATATATTATGAATACCACTTAATCTATGATTATTTAAAACATTCTTAACTGCATATGGAAGTTTACTATCGCTTTCAATCGCATCTTTTAAAATATCAATTTGATTCTTTAAAGTAAGTTCATCTTTATTTAAAACTGCTAAATTATTAATAAGTAAGTTTCTAACTAAATTTTCTTCTTTTAATTCATTACTTAAAGAAGTATATTCTTTTTCTTTACTATTTAAATTATCTTTCTTATTCTTTATTTCATTAACTAAATAATCTATATCATTCTTAAGTTTTAATTCTTGTTCTTTTAAATTCATTACATTACTTTGTAATTTAGAATCTTCAACTTTATATTTTTCTCTTTCCATCATAATTTGCTTTTCAGCATTTATTTTAGAAATTTCTTTAGTTATTGTATATAAATCATCACTATGTTTACTAATTGCATCTTCTACTTTAATAAGTTTAAGTTTTAAATTATCTATTTTAGAAGAATCTACTAAAGAAAGATTATCTGCTTTTAAAATATCTTGATTTAACTGTTCTTGTCTTTCCTTATCTAATTTATATTTATCACTTATCTCTGCTATATCATGAGCAAGTAACGCTATTTCCGTATTTTCTAATTCACCCTTTAAATCTAAATACTTCTTAGCTGTACTAGCTTGTTCTTTTAATGGTTCTAAATTAACCATCAATTCATCTATTACTAAATTAATCTTTTCTAAATTATCATTAGTACGATCTAATTTTCTTAAAGTTTCTTCTTTTCGTTTCTTATACTTTAATACTCCAGCTGCTTCTTCAATAATTGCTCTTTTTTCTTCAGGTTTACCATTAATAATTTCTCCAATTTTACCTTGAGAAATTATTGATAAAGAATTAACTGAAGAACCAGAATCTATAAATAAATTAGTTATATCTTTTAATCTTACTTGATCATTATTAATATAATATTCATTTTCTCCAGAAGCATAAACTACTCTTTTAATCTCTATCTCATTTAAATCACTTTTTAAATAATGATCTTGATTATCAAAAGTTAAAGATACCCAAGCTCTTGTTAAAGGACTTCTACTTTTAGAACCTGCAAATATTACATCAGCAGATGTATTACCACCACGAATATCTTTTAAAGATTGTTCACCTAAAACCCATCTAACAGCATCAACAATATTACTTTTACCTGAACCATTAGGTCCAACTATTCCGGTAATACCATCTTTAATATCTATTGTAACTTTATCTGCAAAGCTTTTAAAACCATGCAGACTTATCTTTAATAACTTCATTTATTTCCACCCACACTTAATTCAATCGCATTCTTAGCTGCATTTTGTTCAGCTTCCTTTTTACTCTTACCTGAACCCTTACCATAAACAATGCCATCAACAACTACTTCTACTTCAAAATACTTATCATGACTAGGTCCTTCATCTTTAATAACATTATAAGTAACACTCTTACGATCAGTTTGAACTAATTCTTGTAAATAAGATTTATAATCACTTAAAAAGATAACATCTTCTTTAACATAAGGTAAAGCTACATCTAATACAAATTCTCTAGCTTTACTAAAACCACTATTTAAATAAATACATGCTACTACTGCTTCAAATACATCAGCAATAATAGTTTGATTAATCGTATTTTCTAAACCATGACCAACCATAATATGAGAAGGTAATCCAATATTATTCGCATATTCAAATAAAGCTTCTTCACATACATACATACTTCTCTTCTTACTCATTTCTCCTTCAGAATAATCAGTATGCTTATAAAAATAATCACTCATAATAAGTTCTAACACCGCATCACCTAAATATTCTAATCTTTCATAAGATGGACATTTATGTTCATTAGCATAACTAGTATGCGTTAAAGCCATTCTTAAAATTGGATTATCATCTTTTACTCCATATTTAGTTAAATTCATATTATCACCATTCTCTAATTATATACTAAAAACCAAATAGTTTCTAGAGTTCATAACTATTTTAACAAAAACAAGCCCTAAAAAAAAGAATATTATTTATTTTTACATCTTTTTATTATATAATTATAAATATGAAAAAGATATTGATTAAACTAATTTCGCTTTATCAAAGCACTCCATTATCTTGTCATAAAGCTTGTAGATTCATTCCTACATGTTCAGAATACACTAAACAAGCTATCGATAAATATGGTGCTTTAAAAGGCTTAAAATTAGGAATAAAAAGAATATTAAGGTGTCACCCCTTTGGAAAATATGGATATGACCCATTAAAGGAGAATTTAAAATGAAAAAATTAAAATTAATTATATTACTAGGAGTAATCCTAACAACCCTAACTGGATGTATAAAAAAAGATAGTTATGATAATATAACCATCTATACCACAGTATATCCTATTGAATATATAACTGATTACTTATATGGAAGTCATTCAGAAATCTATAGTATCTACCCTAATGGAGCAGATATTAATAACTATATTATAACTAATAAAAAACTAAACGACTTCTCTAAAGCTGAAATGTTTATTTATAACGGTTTAGTAAGTGAAAAAGATGTAGCGGCTAATTTAATCAATAAAAACTCTAAAATGGATATTATTGATGTATCTAAAGGTTTAGAAATTAAAAATAATGTTACAGAATTATGGCTTAGTCCTTCTAACTTCTTAATGATGACATCTAATGTTAAAAATGGTTTAAAAGACTATATTACTAACTCTAACTTAAGTGATAGTATTGATCAAAAATATGAAGAATTAAAATTAACTATGTCAGAATTAGATGCTGAACTTAAAATAGTTGCTGAAAGTACTTCAAATAAAAGAATTATTACTGCTGATAACGCTTTTAAATTTTTAGAAAAATATGGTTTTGAAGTTATTTCTATCTCTTCAAGTGATGAAAACTCTAATACTAATATTTCTAAAGCTAAAAATTATTTTAGTACTAAAACAAATAGTTATTTATTTAAATTATCTGATACAGAAGAAAATGATACTATTAAAAATTTAGTATCTTCTGGAGCTACTATTGTTAATGTTCCTAATATGTATACTTTAACTGAAGAACAAAGAAAGAATAATGTTGATTATGTTTCTTTAATTAAGAATTTTATAGAATCAATCAAATCAGAAGTTTATTAAAATTAATTGACAATCAAGAATATTTATAGTAAAATTTTCTTGTTGGCACGGAGTAGTACTCAAGTGGTTGAAGAGGCGCCCCTGCTAAGGGTGTAGGTCGGGTAACCGGCGCGAGAGTTCAAATCTCTCCTGCTCCGCCATTTTATTTTTTAAAAATTACTAAAAATTACAATTTTAGACTAGTATTTTAAAAAAATTATGTTATAATGAATAAGTACTCAGTTTTGCCCAGTTAGCTCAGTTGGTAGAGCAACTGACTCTTAATCAGTGGGTCTAGGGTTCGAATCCCTAACTGGGCACCAAATTTATTTTAACAAATGGGCTTGTAGCTCAGCTGGTTAGAGCGCACGCCTGATAAGCGTGAGGTCGATGGTTCAAGTCCATTCAGGCCCACCATTTGTTATTGGCCCGTTGGTGAAATGGTTAACACACATGCCTTTCACGCATGCATTTATGGGTTCGAACCCCGTACGGGTCACCAATTGAAAATTACTCACTTCGGTGAGTTTTTTTGTGTCTTAAATTATTAAAGACTTCGCCATCTTTAAACAATCAGGTCCAAACTTACCATCTTCCTTTAAACCAAATCTCTTCTGATAAGCTAAAACCGCCCTTTCAGTTTTTCTCCCAAAAGAATTATCTACTGCCAAATTACTATTCATTGACCAATTTAAAAATCTTTGAATTAAACCAACATTCTTATCTCTATCTCCACGTTTCCATCCCCAAATACCAAGTCTTAACTTAGGTAAATCATACATATAAGTATCTTGATCATAAATAGCTTTAGTTAAAAAAGAAGTTGGATTAATTCTTTTACGTGAACTATAACCAGTAGATACCTCAAAATGTAAATGCTTACCATAAGCTCTACCACTATCACCCATATAACCTAAAACCGTTTCCGCATTAACATTATCACCCTTACGAACTAAAATCCCCTTCTTTAAATGCGCATATCTAGAAAACATCCCATTTGGATGACGAATATAAACATAATTACCCCAAGACTTACTACCACTACTTCTAGTATTATTATCAAGCCCATCAACTACCTCATAAACAACCCCAACACAATTACTATAAATAGGAATATCACCTTCACCCTTAAAAAAGCCCAAATCAACCCCATTATGGCCATTTCCATAAGAATTAGTAATTCTCTTCATTCCATTTTCAATAACCCTAAAATCCATATAAAACCTCCTAATAATAAAGTATTCAAAAAAGAATAAAACGGCACGGCACCAAAAAGTTAAGAATCTACCAATCATCAAACTATTTTTTATCATAAAAAAAGCACCAAAGGTGCTTATCTAGATAATTTTGTTACATTAAGTTCATAAGATTCATTAATTACTTCGCCAGATTTAGTAGTAGCTTCAATTACAAAATATAAGTTTTTAAGATTCTTAATCTTTTCACTGTTAAAGTACTTATCATTTTTAGGTAATTCAGTTACATTAAAAGCGCTTAATCCTTCTAATACACTCTTTAGTGAATAACCTTCTTTATCTTCATCAGATATAACAACTAATTCTTTTAAACTATCATTTACTTTAACATAATAACCAATTTTATATTTAGTTACAGCTTGATCTTTTAAAGGTAAATAAGTTATATCACTACCTTCAAAGATATTAATATCATAATTTAAACTAACTACTCCATTATATATAGTTACATACTTGCCACTACCATTAAACATATAAGTCTTACTTGACTTCATTAAATGACTACAAAAGAATATAAGTACTAAAACTAATATAATTAAACTTATAATAATTACATTATAAGAATTAAAAAACTTTACATCTTTCTTTTTATTTAACTTCTTCATTTTAACCTCCCAATACAATCTCTAAAGTTTTAGTCTGGTCTATTACTTCACCAGCATTTATATTTACTGAAGTAACATTTCCATATCCACTAACATTATAAGATAAATTAAGTAATTTTGCTAGTGTTATTACTTCATTTTTAGTCCATCCTATTACATTAGGCATTGTATAACTATTACCATTTGTTTTTAAGAACACTTTACTTCCTTGAAGAGCACTTACATCTTTTCTTGGATATTGTTCTGTAATAAATTCTCCATCTCCAATAACAATAGGAGTAAGTCCAAATGATTCTAATTTACTAGTTACTTCATTAGGAGTCATTGTAATATAATTAGCAATTTTAACTATTTTATTACTATCTTCATCTGATTGTCTTAAATTTAAATTTTTATATTTAGCAACTGATTCTACTACTTCTTTAATTACGCTACCCATATAATAACCAGATGTTTGTAATCTTTTAATTGATACATAAATTATATATTCAGGATCATCTTTAGGAAACATTCCCGCAAATGATCTAATATTATTAAAGTTACCACTTGCATATTTACCAGATGCCGTTGTGTATTGTGCTGTACCGGTCTTACCAATTAATCTAACTTGATCAGTTTGATATTTTTTACCAGTTGCAATCGGATCATTACCATTAACTGTCATATCCATAAGTTCAATAATTTTATTAACAGTATTTTCACTTACTGCTCTACCTAATTCTGTTCTTTTTCCTTCATAAATAGTTTTTCCTGTATTTGGATCAACAATTTTTTCAACTATATATGGTTTTAAAACTATACCTTTATTACTTATTGATGTTAATGCTTGAATGTTTTGAATTGGTGTTGTCGTAATACCTTGTCCATAAGATGCACTTGCAAGTTCTGATTTATAAAAGAAATCTAACTTACCACTTAACTCATTTGAAAGTTCAATTCCTGTCTTAGAACCAAAACCAAATTTTTCATAATATTCAACTAATTTATCTTTGCCAACTTTTTCGGCTAATTTAACTGCTGCAACATTTGAAGAATACGTAAAACCAACATCATAGCTAATCTTACCCCATCCTTTTCTATTCCAGTCACTAATAACATAATCATCTACGACAATATTACCTGAATCATATAAATCACTACCATTATAATTACCTGTATCTATTGCTGCCATAAATGAATAAATCTTCATAGTTGAACCTGGTTCATAAGTATAACTAACTAAAGGATTATTATAATCTGTAATATTTAATTTATTTGGATCAAAACTAGGTGTTGATGCTGAACCAACAATCGCCCCTGTTTTAGCATTAGCAATTGTTAAAGTTGCCCAATCAATTCCTACTTCTTCTAACTTATCCATTGCATTTTCTAAATATAATTGAATCTTAGAATCTAAAGTTAAATAAATCTCTACCCCATCTGTTGCTGGATCCTCAACTTCAGGAGTATTAGCTATCTTATATCCATAAGCATCTTTTTGATAAGTAAGTTTACCATCAGTACCAGTTAATTGTTTATTATACTTTCCTTCAATACCTAATTCACCAACTATTGAACCATCATCTTTTCTTACCGCATATCCTAAAATATAAGAAGCAAAATCACCATTAGGATAATCTCTTTTAGTACTTTTAATAAAATCTATTCCCGGTAAGTTTAAAGCATCTATTTCTTGTTTTAATAACTCACTAATATTATATCCACCTGGTCTAAGTTCAACTTGATAAGCATCTCTACTAAGCATTTTAACTAAAGTTTCAACTTTCATATTTAATAAAGGACTTAACTTTTCTGCTGTCATTTGTTTATCTACTACATGTTGAGGATTATCTGGATCAGTTGTTCTTGATTCAGCTAAATATGCAATAACTGTATAACTTCTAACATTTTGTGCAAGTATTTCATTATTGGCATCATAAATAGTTCCTCTTGTTGCAGTTATCTTCTTTGTAGCAGTAGTTCTTGATAAAGCAAACTTCTTTAAATCAATTCCATCTACATTAGTAGAAACAGCTACATATAAAAGTTTAGCAATAATTATTGCAAACAAAAAAGCAACTCCAAGCATAGTAAATTTATTAATTGATATGCTTTTGTTACTTTTCTTCACTCTTCATCACCTGTATTTATTTTATCACAACTATATTTTCATTTTGATATTTTAAACCAAATTCTTTTGCAATATCTTGAATATTTGACAAACTAGCAAGTTCATTTATCTTCATATTAATACTTTCATTAATACTTTCTTGCTTATCTATCTTCTTTTTCATTCTTTCAAGTTCAATATTACTTTCAGATAACACACTCTTAGAGTATACAACTACAATTGGACTAGAAACTACAAGTAACACTAAAATTGTAATTAATAATCTATCAATACCATGCAACTTAACTTTTTTTCTAGTCTTCTTCATATTTATACCCTTTCTATTATTCTTAATTTAGCACTTCTGCTTCTACTATTTTCCTCTAACTCACTATCACTAGGTAAAATAGGTTTTTTATTTATAAGTTTAATTAAAGGTTTATATTCATCAGGAATTTCTGGTAATCCTTTAACTAAATCATCAACTTCACTATATTTTTTAAATGTTTGTTTAACTATTCTATCTTCTAAAGAATGAAAAGTAATTACTCCTATTCTTCCGCCCTTCTTTAGCATCATAATAGCATCTACTAAAGCTTTAGTTAAAACATTTAATTCATCATTTACTTCAATTCTAATTGCTTGAAATATTTGTCTTTCTGGATGATTAGTAATAAAGTATTTAAAAGGTACTCCTTTTTTAATAGCTTCTACTAACTCTAATGTTGTATTGATTTCTTTCTTTTGTCTTTCTTTAACAACTGATTTAGCTATACTTCTTGAATATTTTTCTTCTCCATATTTAAAAAATATATCTGTAAGCTTATCTAAACTATAGTTATTAACTATCATTTTAGCATCTAATTCTTTACCTAAATCCATTCTCATATCAAGTGGTGCATCTTGCATAAATGAAAATCCTCTTTCTTTTTCATCTATTTGTGGACTAGATAAACCTAAATCAAAAATAATTCCATCAACTAAAGTTATTCCCTCTTCAGTTAATTTTTCTTTTAAATGTTCAAAATTAGAATAAATAATTTTGAAATTATCACTTATCTTTGATAATTCATTTTGGCTATAATTAATAGCTTCCATGTCTTGATCAAAGGCGAAAAGAAAACCCCTTCTTACTCGCTTTAATATTTCTTTTGAGTCTCCTGCATAGCCTAGTGTTGCATCCACATATATTCCATCTGGCTTGATGTTTAATCCATCTATAAGTTCACTTTTAAGTACACTATAATGTTTCATAATCATCAGCCTTAAATAGATTTTCTGCAATATCTGCTAAGCTATCTTCATTTTCCTCAAAGAAATTACACCATGAATCCTCACTCCATATTTCAAGTCGATCATTAGCGCCGATTATAACGCATTCTTTAGTTAAATCGGCGTAACGAACGAGTGGGGAGGTAATGTTTATTCGACCTTGTTTATCGAATTCACATTCTGCAGCGCCTGATAGGAAGAATCTTGTAAAATTACGGGCATCTTTATTTGTAAATGGTAGGCTTCTTAAACGTTTAACTATTTTCTCCCATTCAGTAAGAGAATAAACAAATAAACATTTTTCTAAGCCACGGGTGATTACAAACTTCTCTCCTAGTTCATATCTGAACTTAGAAGGAATTATTAATCTGCCTTTATCATCAATATTATGATGAAATTCTCCCATTAACATTTTAATCCCCCACTTTCTTCCACATCCTGCCACCGTCTACCATTATAATACACCAAACTAACATAATCCGCAAGAAAAAATTTTTGTTAATAAAAAAAATGTGTCATTTGACACATTTTTATGTAAAGTTATTTCTTATCCTTAGTTAAAGTTCTTCCACCTTTTTGATTTGCAACTATAACCTTCATATCTTCTACTAGTTCATCTAAAGTGTCTCCTTGAGCACCACTATCTTCTAAGATTTTTCTTGCAAGTTCTTTAGTTTCTTCAGAATACTCTTTTATATCTTCATTATTAAGTAAAGCATTAACAAGTTTTAAAGCTCTTTCAAATTCAAGCATTTCTTCTTCAGTTGCCTGTTCACTGCATTCATATTCAAGCTGTTTTTGAAGTTTAATTCCTGCTATTTCTTGATAATGTTTAGTACGTCTATCTATACTTTCACTTTTTTTAATAAGACTGTCAATATAATCAGCCACTTCATTAGATCTTTTTTTAATAAGACTATGTAAATAATATTGAATGGCAACTAAAATTCCTGCTAAAGCAAAACTTCCTAAACCTATTAAACTTACATCAACAATTAAAGATAATTTAAATACTAAATACCATATTCTATTATGTTTAATTTCAATTTCATCTATTTTTTTTAAAGACATGTAAATTTTAGGTAATCTAAAATTAACTTCTTCAATATCTAAAACTAAATCCGTAAGTTCCTCTATACTATGTGTATCTCCACCATATAATTGATCACTAATATAATCTAATTTTCTATTTAAAGAATCTAAGTAATCATCATAACCATGTAATATATCAAGTTTTGTAACATTCTCTTTATCCATAATAAAGCCCCCTTAAAATTTTCAACTATTATAATTCTAATTAAGGGTTATGTCAACAAAAAAGGCCCTAAATCCTACTTATCAATCCCACTAAATTGTGAATTATAAAGTTTAGCATAGAATCCATTTTTTTGTAATAACTCTTCATGAGTACCTTGTTCGATAATATTACCATGATCCATAACTAATATTAAATTAGCATTCTTAATTGTTGATAATCTATGAGCAATAATAAATGAAGTTTTACCTTTAGTAAGTTCATCCATTGCTTTTTGAACTAACTCTTCAGTTCTTGTATCTACATTACTAGTCGCTTCATCCAAGATTAAAAATGGTGCATTTTTAATCATCCCACGAGCTATTGTAAGTAACTGTCTTTGTCCAGCTGATACACTATCATTATCGGAAATAATTGAATCATATCCTTCAGGTAATGTTTTAATAAAATGATTAACTCCAACTGTTTTACATACTTCTTTAACTTGATTATCATTAATATTTTTACGGTTATAAACAATATTATCTTTAATAGTTCCTTCAAATAGCCAAGTATCTTGTAAGACCATTGTAAATAAATCATGAATATTTTCTCTCGTTAAATCATGAATACTTACTCCATCTATTAAAATATCTCCACTATCAATATCGTAAAATTTCATAAGTAAATTAACTAAAGTTGTTTTTCCAGCACCAGTTGGTCCAACAATAGCTACCTTTTCTCCTGGGTTAGCTACAGCACTAAATCCTTTGATAGTTGGTTTCTCATTTCCATCATAAGTAAAATTAACATTTTTAAATTCGATCTTACCTTTAACATCTTCTAACTTTAATTTATTCTTAATCATTGATTCATCAGCTAGTTCTTCTTCATCAAATATTTCAAATACTCTCTCTGATGCAGCTGCTGTTGATTGTAAACTACTCATTGCTTGCGCAATTTGAGTAAGTGGGCTTGAGAATAATCTAACATAAGTAATAAAAGCTACGATAACTCCAAAAGTAATATAACCTTTCATTGTTAATATTGCTCCTACTATACATACTGATACATAACCTAAATTACCCATAAATCCCATCATTGGATGCATTAATCCTGATAAGAATTGACTCTTTAAATTAGCATCATATACCCTACTATTATAATCATTAAATTTACCCTTAACATCACTTTGTCCATTATAAGCTTTAACCACATTTAATCCTGAATAAACTTCTTCAATATGACCATTTAAATTGCCTAATTCAACTTGTCTTCTCATGAAATATTTTTGGCTCTTACCTAAAATTATAAACATAAATATAAAACCAAATAAAGAAGAAACAATTGCGGTTACTGCCATAATCCAGTTAGTATAAAACATCATAAAAGTTGCACCTAAAAATAATGTAATAGCACTAACTAAAGTAGATAAAGAATCATTTAAAGTTGAAGCTATTGTATCAATATCATTAGTTACCCTTGAAAGCAAATCACCAAAAGCATGATTATCAAAATATTTTAAAGGTAATCTATTAATCTTTTCACTGGTCTTAGTTCTTAATTTTCTTGCAAAATTATTCGAAACATTAACCATTAAAATTGCTTCCCCATAAGTAAATAAAGCACTTATAAAATATAATACAAATAAAAATATTCCAATACTCTTAATCTTAGCTAAATTAATGGATGGCTCGATAACCTTTTTCATACTATCTGGAAGTTTATCTAAAGTACTATAAATCTTATTAGCATCTTTAATATCTTTTAAACTCATTAAAGTACTTACTGACTTAATTTGATCTTTGCGGTTAATAACCACCCCATCAACTTCAAAGTCATTAAATACTTTACTAACAACATTTATAGATAATTTAGAAACATCTCCACTATTAATAAACTCGCTAATACTCTTTCTATCTTCTAAAGATAAATTCTTATCATCTAATAATTTAATTAAATTATCTTCACTAAAACTATTCATCATATTAGTAGTAATTAATTTTAAATTATCACTATTAATTTTTAATCCTGCGCTTATTACATCTGTAAGTTTAGATAAATATTTAGGTGCATTAATAGATATAATCGAACCTATTGCTGCAAATAATAAACCTAAAATAACACTTACCTTAAAGGCATTTAATTCTTTTAATAATCTTGAAATAGCATTTTTAAAATTCTTTGGCTTTTCAAATCCACCTTTTCCAGGACCATGTCCTCTTCTCGGAGTAACTTTATTTTCTTTTTCATTCTTAGACATTTTCTAGTTCCTCCTTTGATAGTTGTGATAGAGCTATTTCTCTATACACTTCACAATTTTTAAGTAACTCTTTATGAGTTCCCATTCCTACACATTTTCCTTCATCTAAGACGATAATCTTATCAGCATTTAAAATAGTTCCTATTCTTTGAGCAACAATTAAACTAGTTGCATCTTTCGTATATTTTTTTAGTTCTTTTCTAAGTACTGAATCAGTCTTATAATCTAAAGCTGAAAAAGAATCATCAAATATATATATTTCCGGTTTTCTGGCAATTGCTCTAGCAATAGCTAATCTTTGTTTTTGTCCACCAGATACATTCGTACCACCTTGAGCTATATGACTATCATAACCTTCATCCATCTTAGTAACAAAATCTTCAGCTTGAGCTACTTTAATAGCTTCTTCAATTAATTTATTATTCTTTTTACCTTTACCATTTTCTCCATAACTAACATTATATTTAACACTACCATTAAACATAACTGCCTTCTGAGGAACATACCCTAAAATATTATGTAATGAATTTTGATCATAATCTTTAACATTAACTCCATCAACTAATACTTCGCCAGAAGTAACATCATAAAATCTTGGAACTAAATTAATTAAAGTACTCTTACCACTACCAGTAGAACCTATAAAAGCCACTACATCACCTTTATTAGCTTTAAAAGATATATCCTCTAAAACATATTCTTCCGCATTAGGATATTTAAAATAAACATGTTTAAATTCAACTGTACCTTCTTCATTACCTTTTTTAACATTACCATCTAAAATACTATCAACTGTATCTAAAACTTCATTAATACGATTAGCAGATACATTAGCTCTTGGTATAATTGTAATAATCATTGCTATCATTAAAAAAGACATAATAACTTGCATTGCATAGGAAGAAAAAACAACCATCTCACTAAATATCGTAAGCTTATCAGCCATCGCACTTTCTGCAATTAAAAATGCTCCCATAAAATAAATAGACATTGATAAAACATGCATAACTAAATACATCATTGGTTGCATAATTGAAAAAGTTCTTTGATTAAATAATTGTTGATTCGTAAGTCTATTATTTACATCATTAAACTTACCTTCTTGATATTCTTCTGCATTAAAGGCTCTAACAACTCTAATACCAGTTAAATTTTCTCTAGTTACTCCATTTAACTTATCAATTAATTTTTGAACAATCTTAAATTTAGGCATAACTATAACAGTAAGTATTCCAATGGTTGTAAGTAATACTACTACTGCAATTCCTGTTGCTAAACTCCATTGCCAATTTTTATTTAATATTTTAGTAACCGCTATAACCGCTGTAATCGGAGCTTTAATTAATAATTGCATCCCCATTCCTAAAACCATTTCTAATTGCGTAATATCATTAGTAGTTCTTGTAATTAAACTACTAGTATTAAATGCTTTAACATCTTGCATTCCCATACTTAAAACTTTATTAAACAATTTATTTCTTGTATTAAGAGAAAAATCACTAGTAACTCTAGCAATCAAATAACCAACTAAAATACTAATTAACATACTACCAAAAGCACAAGCAAGCATATAACCACCATTAAGTAATATTTCACTCATCTTACTACCTTCAGTTTGTACTAACATTGTAATTTTAGACATATAATCAGGCATCGTTAATTCTAAATTAACACCTAAAACAATAAATAAAACTGCAACTAAAAAAAGACAAATATCCCTCTTAGTTAAATTTCTAAATAACTTTAACATATATTTTCCTTTCAAATAAATTAACCCGTATTCACACCAGATATAATTTTAAATCATAAAATTTTTAAAGTCAACAAGATTTAAAAAGACTGTTACTCACAAAAAACAGCCTTTTTATTATCCCATTTAATACAAACATTCTCATTATAATCAGTCTTTGTTCCAGGATCAATTTGTTTTTCTATATATTTTTTATCATATAAATCTTTAAGGGTAATTTCTCCCTCACACTTTTTTTCTAAATAACAATTCTTAGCAGATTCTAATATTTTATTATTAACAACTAACAATTCTTTCTCATAATGAGAATTCATATTTTTATATGCCGCCAGAATAAATAAAATTACTATAAAGAAAGCTACAAATATTATCATTAAATTAGTTTTCTTTTTTTCCATAATAATTCTTTATAAATTCCTCTCTATATTCTAAAATATTATCATTCTTTATTGCTTCTCTTAACTCTTTCGTTAAATTAACCAAATAATTAATATTATGAATTGATAATAATCTTGCACCAAAAGTTTCTTCCGCATTTATTAAATGTTTTATATATGCTTTTGTATAATGTTTACAAGCATAACAATCGCATTCTTCACTTATTGGTGTAAAATCTTCTTTATATTTAGCATTCTTTAAATTAATCTTTCCATATTTAGTTAAGGCATGTCCATGTCTTGCTAATCTAGTTGGACTAACACAATCAAAGATATCTATCCCTCTAATTACATTTTCTACTAAATCAATTGGATCTCCTACTCCCATTAAGTATCTAACTTTATCTTCAGGTAAATATTTAGTACTCATCTCAACCATTTTATACATTGTTGGTTTATCTTCTCCAACACTAGTCCCACCTATTGAATATCCATCAAATCCTATTTTAACTAGTTCTTCTGCACAATGTTTTCTTAATTCTTCGTACTCTCCACCTTGCACAATTCCAAATAAACTTTGTCTTGGATTATTAAAGACATCTTTACCTCTTTTAGCCCATCTTAAAGTTCTTTCAACACTTTGCTTACAATAATCATAAGTTGCTGGCCATCCAATACACTCATCAAAACTCATGGCAATATCACTATCTAATTTATTTTGAATCTCAATAGATTTTTCTGGAGTTAAAAATAAAACATCCCCATTATATTGATTTTTAAATTTAACGCCATCTTCACTAATATCTTTTCTTTTAGCTAAACTAAATACTTGAAATCCACCAGAATCAGTTAAAATTGGACCATCCCAATTCATAAACTTATGTAATCCCCCAGCTTTATCAACAATATCTTCCCCAGGTCTAAGCCATAAATGATAAGTATTAGCTAAAATAATTCCACAATCAATCGCCTTAAGTTCTTCAGGAGCTAAAGTCTTAACCGTAGCTTGAGTTCCAACTGGCATAAACATTGGAGTTTCATATTCTCCATAATTAGTTTTAATCTTACCTAAACGAGCTTTAGTATTCTTTTCAGTTTTTAATAAAGTGTATTCAATTTTCATGTCCATCACCAATGAAAATTATACCAAACATTTACCTAAAAATAAAGAAAGGATTATTTATTCCTCTCTTGTAATTTTATCAAAAACAATCTTTAAATAATTATTGAATTATGTTATTATAAATATATGGATAAGATAATATTTAAAATAGGTAAAAATTTATTAACAATTGATAAATATACAAAAGATATTAAAGTAGATTTAAATAATACTAATGTAATTGATACTAAAGAAATAATTTTTAGTATTGATTATATTAAAAATAATCTTGAATTAGTATCTTCTTTTTTAAATGTTATTATTATTAAACAGAATATTAAAAAAACTATCATTAAAGATTATGATATTATCTTAAATTCATTAGATGTTTTAAGCCATATTCCTAATATTAAAGATATTTATATTAAACCAGATAAAAGAATTAATTATGATATCTTTATGAAACTTCTAGATAATAGATACATTGAAACATTAAATGTCTTTGATATTGCTCCAGCTCTTTTAGAAAGATTAGATAAAAATAATAATTTACAAATAACAATTCGTAGTGAAATATTATTTGTAAGTAATTTCTTAAATATTAATAATATTAATACTTACAGTGACATTTTCTATAAAAAAAGTATTATAATTGATAATTTCACTAATGAAGATCTAGATGACTTTGAATCATTTATTAAAATAAATAAATATTTAAAATCTATTGAAATAAAGACTTTTAATAAAGAAACATTTACTTATATACTAAATACCCTATTAAATAATAAAAAGTCCAATACTAAAATTATTATTAATGAAAATAATAATATTGATGATATTTATAAAGTAATATCTGAATATAAAAAGAAACATGAAAAAATTCTAAATAATTATAACATTACATTTAAAATAAATTATAGTAAAGATTATAAAGAAAAGAATTTCTTAAAACAATTAAATTTAAATATTATTAAGTTTTCACTAATTTGTGTTATCTTAGCAGTTACTTGTATGCTTGGTTATAATGTTTATGAAAATTATCGTGATAATCATAATCAAGAAAATATTGAAACTGATCTTAATAAAATATTAATTGACGCCACACCATCAATACCAACAACAACTAAACCTGGTGATACAACTAAAATAACAACTACTACTATTTATGATATTAAATATGAAAAAGTTTTTGAAAAATTACTAACCATTAACCCTGATACAGTTGGTTGGTTGACAGTTAATAATACTAATATTGACTACCCTGTAGTTCAAAAAGATGATAATGATTATTACCTAAAAAGAGACTATTATCAAAATAAAAATCGTCATGGTTGGATTTTTATGGACTATCGTAATAGCATAGATGAATTAAGTAAAAACACCCTAATTTATGGTCATAATCTAGCTAATCAAAAAATGTTTGGAACCCTAAGATATACATTAAATAGTTACTGGTATAAAAAAGCTAAAAACCAAATTATAACCTTTAATACAACTAAAGAAAATATGAAATGGCAAATCTTTTCAATCTATACAATTCCAGTTACAACCGATTATTTAGAAACCGAATTTAACAGTGATGGAGACTACCTAAGTTTCTTAACAATGCTTTCTAAAAGAAGTATTTATGATTTCAAACAAACATTAACTGCTGAAGATAAAATCTTAACTTTATCAACCTGCTCTAACGGAATTAAAAATCGTTTAGTAGTTCATGCCAAATTAATAAAAGAGGATTAACTAATCCTCTTTATTTTGTTTATCTTTTATTTCTTGTAATAATTCTCTCATTTGTTTATATTCTTCTAAAGTAAACATATCAGATAAATCTTCTTTTTCTTCTTTAGGTTGTTCCTTTTCAACAACAATATATTCAATCTTAGGTTCTGGTATAAGTTCTTTTTGTCTTAACTCTTCTATTGTGCTTGGAAGCTCTGGAGCTTCATAAAAATTCACTGGTTTATCATCTTTATGAATAATTTTCTTTATAATCTTATAAAGAATTAAACCAACAACCCAAACTATAAATATTAAAATAGATAACTCAAATAAAACCATTAAATTTTCATTTGAATAAATATTAATCTTATTAGATAAATCTATATTATTTTTAGATATTTGATCTAATATTAAGAAGAATAAAAATATATTAGTAGAAAACACAAATGTATTAATTATTCTTACTTTTTTATTAGTTTTTCTACTAATTAAACTAATAAATAATATTACTAAACTAATTATTAACATTATTATATATTCAAGAACACTTGGAAAATATATAATAGTCACAATATTCTTAAATATCGTATCAAAAATACTAAATAATGATGAAAAATAATTCTTAAGTAATAACCCTATAATAATTAAACTAACTATTAAATAAGCTATTTTAGTCCCCTTTTTCTTTTTAGATATTACATAAATATCTACTATCATAAGTAAAAATCCAAAAAGTAAAACTAAAAAAAGAGGTGATGAAAAGATAAGACTAAATATAGTTTTAATCTTATCCCATAGAGAAATCTCTACCATTTTCATCACCCCAACCTTTTTATTCTTTTATTCGAACTCTAAACTAGTTCACAAATATAAACTGTTTGAGTTTTACTATCATTTTTTGAACATGTAATTAATGTTAAAGTTGAAACATTTTTATTTCTTTGAATACTCACAGTACCTGTTTTTTCAACTTTATAAATTTTCTTAATTTTATAATGATATTCTTTATTTTTATAATTTACATAAATATCATCATTTGGTTGTAATTTATAAAGATTTTTAAAATAAGATATTGAGCTAGTACCTGAATGTGCCGCCAAGATCAAGTTACCATTCATTGAATTAGGATAACTTGAAGATGGATGTACATAAATATTCTTATTAACATTATTATACTTAGAATTAATATCAAAGAAACCTCTTTGTAAATTAATCTTTGGAATATTCAAAGTTCCAACATATAATTTTGATATATCTGTAGTAGTTTTCTTCTTAGTTGTTGTTGTTGTTGTATTATTTACTACATTTGATTTATTATCTTCCTCTTGTTTAACTTCAGGAACCGTATCTTCTTTTTCTTCTATTTCATCAGCTATAGAAACTACTTGATTATAATATTGTTCATTCATTTCATCAAATACTTCTAATTTAGTTGAATTAAAGTAAGTACTAAGAAGTACACATAAACCAATAAATATAGTTAAAACACCAATTGTAACCTTAACATTTCTTTTCATTTTTAAATAACACAATTGCACCAGCAGCTAATGTTATTGTACCAATTACATAAGTTAGAGTACTTGTTAATCCAGTCTTAGGAACTTCAATTTTTTCTTCTGGAGTATTATACATAATAACACCATTAGCTTTTACATATTCGCCAGCAGCATTTTTAATGTATAAATTATTTTCAGCATCAACTCTAATATGAATTCCTTCTTTATTTAAGACATAGCCATTAGGAGCACTTTCTTCAATAAGAATATATTCTCCTTCTTCTAAACTTACATAATGTGATTCATTAGTAGTTGTCCAACGGTCAATTGTTTTCCCCTCTAAATCTTTAATAACTAAGACAGCACCACTAACATATTCATTAGTATTACTATCTAATTTTGTAATATTAATAGCTTCTTTAACTAAGTTAATCATTTTAACATAATCAACTTTAACATATTCACCATCAGCATTCTTTTCATAAACACTACCATTTTCATCTAATTTGAAGTAAACAGAAGTTTTACTTAAGATATAACCTTTAGGAGCAATAGTTTCAGTTAAAGAATATTCACCAGGTTCTAAAACAATATACTTAGGTTCATTAGTACTTACCCAAGTTTCAATTGCATTACCTTTAGAATCTTTAACAATTAAAGTTGCACCTGGAATTTCTTTTTCACCAGTAATATCAGTTTTACTAATTCTTACTTTTAATTCAGCTTTATCTACCATTTTATAAGTAAATGAAGCATTATCACTATTTACATTAATTAACATTTTATCTGCTACACGATATCCATTAGGAGCTTTAGTTTCAACTAAAGTATATTTACCAACAGGAATATCTGTAAATGATTTAGCAGCATCAGTAGTAGTCCAAGATGCATAAGCATCATTACAAGTAGAATTTACACAATCACCTTTATATAAAGTTAATTCTGCACCACTTACAAACTTACCACTTTCATCAACTTTATTAATAATTAATTTATTATGATGAATTTCTGGTCTAGTTAAAGTAAGTTCTTTACTATCTGATATATTATAAGTATCTGCAAAAATTTCACCATAAATAACTTTTTGCCATTGAGCATTTAAATAATAATCATATACTTTTTTAATTTTGTAAGTACCAGTTGAATTAATTATAATTTTTACTGTTTGTCCAGGATTAACAGATGAAACTGGAACTTTAATTTGGAATGATATAACGCCATTTTTATCAGTTTTATTAATAATTGTTGATCCTTTAGGAGCACCAGTAACAATTACATCATTCATTTTATCAGCATGATAATTAATTTTAATTAAACTTGAAATATAATTACCATTTTCTTCTTTAAATGTAACATTATTTGTATCAAATTTAATATAACCTTTTTGTTGTTTATAATTTTTAGCACCATTTACTAAGTTATAAATTTTATTACAAATATCATTTGAATTTGCATTATTAGTGATATATTGTTTTTGACTAGTAGTCAAGTTATTATTATTTCCACTAACAATATCTTCATACCACCAAACAGCAATTTGCATAATATAGTAATCCTTTTTAGAATCACCAGTATTAGGCTTATTTTCTAAAATATAAATAAATCCATCATTTACTTGACCATTAAGATACATCGTATATTCAGACCAATATCTTAGACCTTCGTTTTCACAATAAACGTATATACCATTTTGTAATGGTTTTTGATGAACTACAGGCAAATTTTGAACATATTTAGGTAATTCATAAATTGCCCATGTTTTAATAGTACTAGGAGCTGTAGTTGCAGCTTCTACTTTAGTATTTAATCCCATAAAAGATAAAATACCAACAAGAAAAATAAACATAATTTTCTTTAAATTTTTCATAACCAAAACCCTCTTTCTTTTGTTTACGGGTGCTATTATAACACATTTTATCTAAAAAAGCAAATTATTGTTCTAGTTAGCGAGTATTATTAACAAAAGTTGTACTTAAAATATGTCTTAGTACCCTTTCAAGTAATAATATCCCTTGTTGCTATAGATTATACCACAAAAAAGGCTATTTTTCAATAGCCTCCCCATAAACAGTAGTTCCATCAACCTCTGTAATCTTAACTAAGTAATCCTTATTATGTTCAAGTTTGCCCTTAATATTAACCTTAATATAGTTAGAAGTATGCCCCGTAGAATGATCATCAAATACTTCTTCTACTAAAACATTTAAACATCTACCAATAAATTTAACATAATAATCATGTTCTAACTCATTAGATAACTCAATCATCTTATGGGCTCTTTCATCCTTTTCTTGATCACTAACTAAATTTTCCATTCTAGCAGCAACTGTTCCATCTCTTTTAGAAAAAGGAAATACATGAATCTTACCAAATTTAATCAATTTAGCGTTATTATAACTTTCTTCAAAATCTTCCTTAGTTTCTGATGGAAAACCTACAATTAAATCAGTTGTAATATTAATATCAGGTCTAACCTCTCTTAACTTATTAATAATTGAAATATATCTTTCCATATCATACTTACGATTCATTTTTTTCAAAGTATTATCACAAGCCGCTTGAACCGGTACATGCATATGATCACATAACTTCTTATTATTCTTAAATTCCTCTAAAAATACATCATCCAACTCAGTTATTTCAATACTACTAATTCTAATTCTTTCTAAATTAGGATTCTTACTAATCTCTTTAATTAATTCAGTTAATCTTGGATAACTTCCTGTATGAATACCCGTTAAAACAATTTCTTTAAACCCATTATTAGCTAAATCATTTATCTCCTTAACTGCTACATCAAAATCCTTATTACGGATTGTACCCCTTAAATAAGGAATAATACAATAAGCACAATAATTATTACATCCATCTTGAATCTTAACAAAAGCCCTAGTTCTATCCTCATAATGATTAATAGTCATATCTTCAAAATCACTATGTAATAAATCATAAAAAATAGATACCTTCTTATGATCCTTTAAAAAATCTTCAACATAACTAACAACCTTAGTCTTATCTTTATTACCAATTAAAACATCAATACCTAACTCTTTTAATTCATCTTGATGATGTTGCGTACTACAACCACAAGCTACAATAACAGCCCCAGGATTTTCTCTTTTACATCTTCTAATAACTTTTCTACTTTTAGCATCACTTTGATTAGTAACAGAACAAGTATTAACAACTACTACATCTGCATCAGTCACATCTTCAGCTAAAGTATAACCACTATTTAAAAATTCACTTTTAATAACTTCAGTCTCATAAGTATTAACCTTACAACCTAAAGTTTCCGTCCAAAGTTTCATTTAAACCACCTCAATACGTTGCAAGTATAACATAAAGCATAAAAAAAAGCCATCTTAATGGCTTAAATTACTTTGTAAGTCTTTTAAAGCTTTTAAAAACTCTTCTTCTTTTTCATAACTCATAAGTTGAACCTTTAATTTAGATTCATCAATAACTGGAGTTTCACTTGTATTAGTTAAATCAAACTTTTTAACACTTAAAGTTGGTTCTTCAAATTCATATTCATCATCATAACTAACTGAGATTTTATCTTTATTCTTAAGTAATTCTTCATAACTAATTACTGCATTATTTTCTTGTTCTTCTTCATAACTAGTTAATCTAATAGTTTCAGGTTTATAATCTTTCTCAATTGCCTTAGTAACTGCTTCAATATCAAAATCATCTTTTTTATCACTAACGGCATTTAATGCTTCTTCACCATCACTACACTTAATTAAGTATAAAATATATACAAATAAAACAATAAGTAAGAATGTTCCAATAAAGAAGAAATAATCACCCATACTAAGAGAATAAATAAAACCCACTAAATTTTCATACATTTCTTTCATTTCAATCACCAAAATTTCCTTCTATTATAATCACTTTCATTTAAAATATCAATATCACAGCCATACTTAAAAAATTATTTAAAGCATGAATTATAATTGTTATCCAAATATTATCAGTTTCTGTATACATATAAGCTAAACATATCCCCATTGCTACATACACAATAGACTGAATTAAAGCTACATAAAGTGGTAACTCCGTTGGAAAAATATGCATAAATCCAAACACTAAACCACTAATTGCAATAAATAAATATTTCTCTTTGATAACACTTCTTAAACCTAATCTAAAAATGCTTTCCTCTACAAAAGGAGCTAAGATACTAGTAGATATAAGCATCATCACCGGAGCATTATTAGTAATACTATCAATTATATTTTGATTTTCACTACTACTAATTGGAACCCCTAATAAAGCCGATAATATCCCACTAACAAGTGCAAAACCAATCTTTAAACCTAAAAACACTGCAAAATATACACATATCTTATTCATATAATCTTTATAATTTAATTTAAAACTATTTAAATCTTTCTTAAGACTTCTATGATATAAAAGATATACTATAAATAACAATATAAGTTCAACTAAAGCATTTAAATAAGCAACATCTGCTCCATCAAATATACTAGTATTAAATCCTAATCCTCTAAATATAAGAACCACAATTGATCCTAAATTAAAGAATAAATATAAAATAACAGCTAACTTAACATAATTAATAATCTTTTCTCTTTTCATAATTAACCTCACATAAATTTAACTGTTAATAACCCTGCAAATAAAACATATAAAATATAAGTTAAAATACTAAATGCAATATTATTATTTTTCTTATAAATATAAGCAAGAATACTAAATAAAACAAAACTTACAATCGCATTAACTACCATATATAATAAAGCTGCTTTAAATGGATAAAAAATATATAAACTATAAACTAATCCACTTAAGAATATCCCACTCTTACTATTAACTAAATTATTAACCCCTAAAACAAATATTGTTACTTTAACAAAAGGAATAATAATAATTGATTTAATAATTGTAATAATTAAATCTAAACTAAAAGTCCTATTAAAAATATTTATAAAAGATAAACCCTTATATCCAACACTTACTAAACCAGCAATATACTTAGCAATATAATTACTAATCATAATCGCAATAAATAAAACTAAAAAAGATATCACTGTATATAAAAGATTACTACCTAATTTATTCTTATATTTAATAAAAGCACTGTGTAACTCATCTTTATAAACAATAAATATACATCCCGCAATCACAACATAAATGATTAACGAAACAATATTAGAACTTATCTTACTTAAGTTAATTCCTAAAAAATTCATAAATTTATAGAAATACTCTTCTCCAAAAAGAAGAATTAAAATACTTAATATTAATTTAATTAAATTTCCTAAAAAATTCTTCATAACTACACCTATAATTATAATAAAACTTTAACGTAAAGTTTACTAGTTTTATGGTGTAAATTATACGTAAGTTTACACACCTTTATACATTAATAACATCATTACGTTTTATTATATAAACTTTTCTTTTTTTATAAAAAGCATAAAAAACATCTTTAACATCTAATCCTTGCCTCTTTAAATAAAGATTTAACCACATCTTACTCTTCTTAATATTTTTTAAAGTATTATTTTGAATAATTCCATCTATTATTAAAGGAGCTGGATAATTACTATCAGTCTTAAAAATATTATATTTAAATATACTTAGATCACCATTACTCTCTAAAAAAGCATACTCCACATCTTCAATTGATTTAATTGATTTACTTCTTAAACTAAGAAGTAAATCATCTAAACTATATCTTTGTTTAACCATCTCTTTATAATTAATTACTCCATGATTAATTATAATACTAGGTTTCCCACTAAATATATTTCTAAATCTTCTACTTTTAATAGATATAAATGCAAATAAAACTTCAATAAAAACTAATACACTAATTGGAATAATTGTTAAAAATATTGACTTATCGATATTCTCAATACTAATTGCTACTAATTCAGCTATCAAAATAGATACTATCAAATCAATAACCCCTAATTGTCCAACTTCTCTTTTACCCATAATTCTATAACCAACTGTAATAAAAAAATAAAAGAATACTGTTCTAAATACTGTCGCGAATAATTCCATCCTATCACCAACAATATTATGAGTATTCTTTTATTTTTTTAATCATTATAAATCATATTTTAAATTTTTATTATCAATAACTTCTTTAACTTTAGAAACAAATTCATCTCTACCTAAAGTAATATTTTCATTAGTACCATGTAATCTAACAGTTACTTCTTTCGCACTAACTTCCTTATCACCTAAAATAATTGTATAAGGAATCTTCTTAGTTTGACTTTCTCTCATCTTATAAGTTAACTTCTCATTACGATCATCTAATTTAACTCTAACATTTTCTTTTTCTAATAAAGCAAATAATTCCTTAGCGTATTCTAAATGATATTCATTATTAACTGGAATAATATTAGCTTGAACTGGACTAAGCCATACTGGAAGAGCACCCTTAGTTTCCTCTAAAATATAAGCCATAAATCTATCTAAAGAACCTAAAATAGCTCTATGTAAAACAACTGGAGTCTTTCTTTCACCATTTTCATCAATATATTTTAAATTAAATTTAGCCGGTAAACAGAAATCTAATTGACAAGTAGATAAAGTATATTCATTACCTACTGCTGGTTTAACATTAACATCTAATTTAGGACCATAGAAAGCAGCTTCACCTATTTCTTCAGTATATTCAATACCAAGATCATTTAAAACCTCTCTAAGCTCATTTTCAGCCTTATCCCACATCTCATCATCGGGATGATACTTAGTCTTATCTTCAGGATCTCTTAAAGATAAAACACACTTATAATCCTTAATGCCAAAATCCTTATAAACATCAAAGATCAAATCAACAACTCTCTTAAATTCATCCTTAATTTGTTCAGGAGTAACAAATAAATGGGCATCATTTTGACAGAAATGTCTACCTCTTTCAATCCCCTTAACAGCACCAGAAGCTTCATATCTAAAATCATGAGCAATCTCACCAATTCTAATAGGTAAATCCTTATAAGAATGTAACTTATTAGAATAAATCATCATATGATGAGGACAATTCATTGGTCTTAAAACAAATGCTTCCCCATCAACTTCCATAGCTGGAAACATATTATCTTTATAATGATCCCAGTGACCACTAGTCTTATATAATTCAACATTACCTACACACGGAGTTAAAACATGTAAATAGCCAAGTTTTCTCTCTTTCTCTTTAATATAGTTTTCAAGCTCTTGCCAAACAATATAACCATTAGGTAAAAACATTGGAAGACCTCTACCAACTAAATCATCAGACATAAACAACTCTAAATCTTTACCAATCTTACGATGATCTCTTTCTTGAGCATCAGCAAGTTCTTGTAAATAAGCCTCTAACTCTTCTTCAGTTGGAAAACAAACACCATAAATTCTTTGAAGCATCTTATTATTAGAGTCACCCTTCCAATAAGCACCACTTACCTTAAGTAATTTAAAATGTTTTAGTTCTTTAACAGTTTCAACATGAGGACCTCTACATAAATCAGTAAAATCACCTTGAGTATACATACTAATAACAGTATTGTCTTCATCCATTCTACTAATTAAATCAATCTTATATGGATCATCCTTAAACATATCTAATGCTTCTGCTTTAGATATCTCATGTCTAACAATTCTCTTTCCATCCTTAGCTACCTTTTTCATTTCTTTTTCAATAGCTGGAATATCATCCATAGTTAAAGTTTTATCTCCTAAATCAATATCATAATAGAATCCCTCTTCAACTACAGGTCCTACCCAAAACTTCGCATTTGGATATAAATGTTTTACAGCTTGTGCAAGTAAATGAGCACAACTATGATTTAATCTACTTAAATCATCATTTTCTTTAATATTAATCATAAATTCCTCCTAAAAAAAAGAATGATACCTAAGGCGTCTTTCGACGGTACCATCCTTTTAATTCACTTTTATGTTTTTAACGCAAACTTACGGATATTATTATATCACTCTAAAGGTAGTAACCAATAAGCATCTTATTAACTCTCACCAACCGTTAACTCTCTTAAAAGACTATCTTATAAGTCATGTCCTTCTTCTCTGATTTCTTCCTAATGATAACTCAAGAAAAAAAAGACTTCCTAAGAAGTCTAAGCTATCCTAATAATATCATTAATAGTTATATAAACCATTAAAAGCATTAATAAGAAGAAACCAACCGTATGAAACATATTCTCAACCTTAGGATCAACCTTACTACCTTTAATAGCTTCAATTGCTACAAATAATACTCTACCACCATCAAAAGCTGGGAATGGAATAATATTAATAACCGCTAAATTAATACTTAAATAAGCAGTTAAATAAACAATATTTACCCAAGCACTCTTTGCACTTTCGACAATCGTATACATTCCAACTGGACCAGATAAATTACTCATACCAAGTTTACCAGTAAATAAATTAATTATAATTAACCACATAGTAGATACAATAGAACCTAACTTAGTAAAAGCATATTTAATCGCATTACCAAATCCTGTATAAACCTTATTACCAGCACCTACTCCAAATACAGTAACTTCTTGTCCATCTGCATTCTTTTCTTTAACTGGTTTAATATCATAAGTTTTAACACTACCATCTTTTTTCTCTACTTTAAATTCATAACTATCATTTTTATTCTTTAAATTAAGAACTAAAGTAAGTTTATCCCAAGTATTAACTCTATAACCATTAATACCTATAATCTTATCGCCAACTTCAATGCCAGCTTTAGCTACCGGATAACCTTCTGGAACATAACCAACTACAGATTTTTGTTCACTAGTTCCCCAAATAATAGCTTGTAAGAATAAAAGTACAATTGCAAGTAATATATTCATAGTTACCCCAGCAACTAAAATAAGTACTCTTTCCCATTTACTTCTATTACACATATATTGACTTTTCTTAAGTTTTAATTCCTTATTATCTTCATCAACTTCTCCAGCCATGGCACAAAAACCACCAATTGGAAATAATCTTAAAGAATACTCAGTTGGATCATTATGTTTCTTTCTCTTAAAACTAAAAATCTTTGGACCCATACCTAAAGCAAATTCAGATACATATACTCCAATACTCTTAGCTGCTATAAAATGACCAAATTCATGAACGAATATTAAAAGTCCAAGAATTAATATTAAATATAATAATGTAAGCATCTCATCCTCCTATAAATAACTCATAAATATTATAAATACAATAGCTACAAAACTTAAACTATCTAGTCTATCTAAAATACCACCATGACCAGGAATTAAATTACTAAAATCCTTAATATCATAATGTCTCTTAATTGCACTAAAGAATAAATCTCCAATTTGACCAACAATAGTCATCAATAATATTATGCCAATAACAATAAATATATTAGATTGACTACCAATAACAGTTACATAATACATCGTCATAATAAAAGTACCCATTAAAGAACCAATAATATAACCTTCCCAAGACTTATGAGGACTTAATTTAGTAACCTTATGTTTACCTATTAAAGACCCACCAATATAAGCAAAAGTATCAGTAAGTATTGGAGTTAAAAGCATTAAAATAAAATATTTTAAATCCATATCTCTAATAATAATAAAATAATTTAAACTAACTCCAATTAAAAATAAAAATCCAAATAATCTAAATGCATCATCGACCGTATATTTATTATTAACTTGATAAAAAATAACTGGAATAAATAAAAGTAAGAAACTAATACTAATAATCTTAAAATCTAATCCAAAATTAATCATCTTCGAATCAAAATTACTATAAACAATACTTATTAATGAAATAATTCCTAAAACCTTAACCATTAATGGATATTTATTTAAATCCATAATCTCTTTATAAGCAAATACACCTATAACTCCAACTGCTAAAGCAAAAGGAATCTTCCCAATAATAATTAAAGGAATAATTATTGCAAGAAGTACAGCCGCACTAATAACTCTCTTCTTCATTAATTACCACCAAACCTTCTATTTCTATTATTATACTCTTCTAAAGCTTTATCAAACTCATTATTATCAAAATCAGGAAAATAAACCTTCGGAAAATATAATTCTGCATAACTAGCTTGCCATAACATAAAGTTAGATAATCTCATCTCACCACTAGTTCTAATAACAAAATCTAAATCAGGTAAATCTTGATATAAATATTGACCAAAATTTTCTTCTGAAATTGTTACTCCATCTTTAATCATCTTATTGCATGCATCAACAATCTCACTTCTACTACCATAGTTTAAACAAACATTTAAAACTCCACCAGTATTATTCTTAGTCATCTCTACAACATTAGTTATACAAGCATAAACTTTATCAGATAAAGGCTCCTTCTTACCTGAAAAAACAATCTTAATATTATTTTCATCAAGTTCCTTAGATCTTTCATTAAAAAACTTAATAATAAGCCCCATTAAATAAGTAACCTCTTCTTCACTTCTACCAAAATTCTCAGTTGAAAAAGCATATATACTTAAATAATCAACACCCTTTTTAAAAACATATTTAGCTAAATCCATAATCCTGTTAGCACCAGCTAAATGACCATCAATAGACTTCTTACCTTTTTCTTTAGCCCATCTACGATTACCATCCATGATAATACCAACATGCTTTGGAATTTTTACATCATTCATATTTTCACCCTAAAACAATTATAATATGATTTCCCCATAAATGCAAACAATTAAAAAGATAACTTTAAGTTTGTAGTAGTAAATTAAAGTGGCCAACTTGGTAGTTTTGGATGCAACAATAATTATTATGTAGCAAATATTATATTTTATCTGCTAACCTTTTCAATCAAAGAAAAAAGGACTTTTTAGTCCTCATTAATAATTTTAATTAAACCTTTATATGGTAGTGTTGCACAAGTTTTTCTACTTTCTTGTTTATATATTTCATCAAAAGCAAGTGCTTCACCTAATTCTTCTTCATCATATTCTTTTTCATTTACCATATTTTCAAAGTTTTCTGTAAATGTTCTAGCTTCTTCTAAAGTCATTCCAATAATTTTCTTTATCATTATACTTGTACTAGCTGTTGATATTGCACATGCTTCTCCATCAAAATAAGCATCTACTATTTTATCTCCATCTAATTTAACAAATATATTAATATTATCTATGCAAGAAACATTATTAGCATTAGCGTATTTAAAATCACTACCTTTAGTTTCTTTATGAAAAGGATTTGTATAATTATCTAAAATTATTTCTCTTCTTAAATTTGGATCCATTATATCATTTCTTTCAATATTTTATCTTTATCACTTAATAATTCTACTAAAGCATCTATTTCTTCTTTAGTATTATAAAAATATAAACTTACCCTTATTGTATTTTTAACTCCAATAGCTTTTTTAAGTATCTTAGCACAATGATTACCAGCTCTTACACATATATTATACTTATTTAAATAATAAGCCACATCTTGGCTAAAAATACCCTCTACATTAAAAGCTACAATTCCACTATCAGCTTCTTCATTAACAATTTGAATATATGGAATCTTTTCTAATTTATCCATCATATATTTCTTTAACTTTTGTTCATAAATACTAATAGTATCCATACCAATCTTATCTAAATAATCTATGGCTGCTCCAAGTCCAATAACTCCAGCTATATTAGGAGTACCAGCTTCTAATCTTTGAGGTAATTCTTTTAAATATATTTCTTTTTCTGAATCAAAAGATTCATTCATACCTCCCCCTAAAGATAAAGGTTCAACTGACTCTAATAATTCCTTCTTACCATATAAAACTCCAACACCAGTTGGTCCACACATCTTATGTCCTGAAAAAGCTAAAAAGTCTACATCTAAATCTTTAACATCAGTTTTAGTATGAGGTACACTTTGAGCTCCATCGCAAACCACAAACATATTATTTTGATGAGCAAATTTACATATTTCTTTAATAGGTCTCACATCTCCTACTACATTAGTAATACCAGCTAAAGAAATAACTTTGCTTCTAGGAGTAACTATTGATTTAATATTTTCTAAAGTAACATGTAAATTAGCATCTAATGGAACATATTTAATAACTGCTCCTAATTTATTAGCAAGTCTAAACCAAGGAAGTACATTACTAGCATGTTCTGCATCACTAATAATAATTTCATCTCCCTCTTCAAGTAAATTACTAAAGAAACCAGTAGCAATAACATTTAAACTTTCCGTAGCACCTGAAGTAAATACTACTTCATCTATTTCAGCATTAATAAATTTTGCAACTTTTACTCTTGCATTTTCATAAGCAACATCTACTTTATAACTAATAGAATAATCACCTCTATGAGCATTAGCACTATAATTTTCATAATAATCATTCATTGCCTCTAATACACATTTAGGCTTAAAAGTAGTAGCTCCATTATCTAAATAAATTAAATCATCCTTAATCATAGGAAAATCATCTCTATGCATTAAAAATCACCTCCCATTTAAAAATTCTTTTATTTTAACAATCATCTCTTTATCAGAAATAGTCTTAACTATAAAACCATCACATATAAGTTTAATAGCTTTATCTTTACTTAAACCTTTACTCATTAAATAAAATAATTCATCTTTATTAATATTACCAATAACTGTATTATGATTAGCTACTACCAAAGATGTATCTATAAACATATTAGGTTTACCACTAGCCATACCTCCATTAATATTAATTATTCTAATATTTTCATCTAAATAGTTATTTATTCTCTCTGTATTAACATAACCATCTACATCTATATTAGTATTTCCCCCATCATTTAAAGCACTAATATTAATTAATATACTAGCTTCTTCTCCTAAAAAGTCTGTCTTAATCTTTAAATCATATTTATCTTTACTTATATAACTATAATTTAATATACATTTACTTCTATTTTTAACTTCAATATCTATTAAACATTCCCTATTATTTATATTATTAAAATAATTAATATCTAAAGATGAATCATCATTAACTATAATATTTAATTTATCTATATCTAAATCAAATATATTTAACTTACACTTTCCATTAACTTCTATTTTACTTATATTTTTATCTTCTAATGATAATATCTCATCAAAAAGACTAATATTATCTACTAATATATTATTCTTCATTTTTATTATCACTTACTTTATTTGTCCCAGTTATTTCTTTATAACCATTTTTTTCTATATCATATGCTAAATTCATATCTCCTGACTTAACTATTTTACCATCAGCTATAATATGAACATCTGTAACATTTAATAAGTTTATTAATTCTGCATGATGAGTTATAAGTAAAATTAAACAATCATGTTCTTTTTTATATTCATTTATATTCTGACAAACTATTTTTATTGAATCTACATCTAATCCACTATCTAATTCATCTAATATAATAAATTTAGGTTCAAGCATCCACATATGTAAAAGTTCATTTTTCTTTCTTTCTCCACCACTCATACCTTCATTTATTCCTCTATGAATAAAACTTTTAGGTATATCTAACATTTTACATATTTGTTCCATTTTTTTATTAAATTCAAATATTGATACATTGCTTCCACTTATTTCATTTAATGTCATTCTAAGCATTTCCGCATTACTTACTCCCGGTATTTCAATTGGATTTTGTGAAAGTAAAAATATACCTTCTCTTGCTCTTTCTGTTACACTCATTTTAAGTAAATCTTTAGAGTTAAAAGTAATACTTCCGGAAGTAACTACATAATTAGGATCTCCCATAATTGTTTTACATATTGTACTTTTACCAATTCCATTAGGTCCCATTATGGCATGTACTTCATTTATCTTCATATCTAAATTAAAATCTTTTAATATTGTTTTTTTATCAACTTTAACAGATAAATCTTTAATTTTTAACATAAAAATCACCAAAGTTATTTTATCATTTTTTCTCAAAAAAATAAAACTAAAATTCATTAGTTTTATTCTTAACTCTTCGCTTCATATAAAAGCTATAAAATAATTCTTCACTAGATTCAGATATTTCTTGAGCATGATTAAGTACTACACTTACTCCCAAAGGTTCATATTCACTTATTAAATAACTAGTACAAGCTGCTTCTTTACCAATAGGTACATCTATTATTGCATTATTATACATTACTTCTACTGGTTTTACGTCATCTTCTAAGTATGATACTACACTTACTTCAACAACTATATTATTTTGATCATCCATTCCTAAAACTTTATAATCAACATCTCTATCATTATCTCTAAATGTATTAATAACATCATTTATTTTATCTTGTAAATTCATACCCTTACCAGATATTAAAAATTTTACTTTTTTCATTCTATAACTCCACTTTTCTTTTTTTCTTTAATGTTTGATCACTATAAACATTAACTATAATATCCGAAGTAAACATATCATTAGGTACTCTTGCAACTACTGAGATATGATATCCTTCATTTACTGGATACATTTTTTGTAATGATGAAACTACATTAACATAATCTAAAGTAACGATTTGAACTTGTAATACTTTTACTAATTTATAAGCATCTACATTTCTATCAAAATCTAATACTTCAAAATCTAATTCTACTTGATTATTTTCTCTACTTTTAATTTCATATTGAATTGAGTTTTCATCTTTACTCATAACTTCTAGAAATAAATTAGCTTTTTTAGCTATTTCATCTCTTTCACAGACTATAGATTTCTTTTCTATTGTCATATATAAAAACCTCCTTTTTTCGTGATTGTTATTATACCAAATATAGTATTAAAATATCAAGTAAAATAAAAGAATGGTTACATTCCCATTCTTTTGTCTTCTTCTTTAACTGGATATTTAGCAAGTGGTATTGATAATTTAACCATACCATTACCTAAGTTTTCTACTCTTGGTTCTCCATGAACCCATCCTAAACTTTCAGGATGACTTTCAAGTACAGCAGCTATTTTATAATCAACATCTTCTGCTCTTAAAGTTCTTTCAAAAACTTCTTTATAAACATTTTCTTCCATATTTTCTCCTTCCCATCTATTCATTAGAACTATCTTGTTCTAATTTAACCAAAACTTCCCTTGGTTTAGAACCATTTTGAGGACCGATAATGCCTCTTTCTTCTAATAAATCAACTATTCTTGCAGCTCTATTATAACCCAATCTAAATCTTCTTTGCAATAATGAAGCACTAATTTTACCACTTTGGATTGCAAAATCTACAATCTCATTATAAAGTGGATCATCATATTCTTCTTTAGGGCTTCCTGCTCCTGACATTTGGTTATCTGGTGCTTCTGTAATTGAGTTATCATACTTAGCTACTTGTTCTTTACATACATAATCTATTAATCTTTGAGTTTCTTCATCACTTATAAATGTACCTTGAATTCTAACTGGTGTATTATCACCCATTGGTTTATAAAGCATATCACCTTTACCAAGTAATTTTTCAGCTCCACCCATATCTAAAATCGTTCTTGAATCGATTGAAGACGCTACAGCAAAACTAATTCTTGATGGAATATTAGCTTTAACAACCCCGGTAATAACATCTGTTGAAGGTCTTTGTGTTGCAACAATTAAATGAATACCAGCTGCTCTTGCCATTTGAGTAATTCTCATAATTGAATCTTCTACTTCTTTTGCAGCAACAAGCATTAAATCAGCAAGCTCATCAATAATAACTAAAATATAAGGCATCTTAGGAACACTAGTATCATTTTTCTTATTATTTTTTTCAATCATTTCATTATAACCAGTAATATTCTTAACATTAGCTTCACTAAAGACATCATATCTTCTTTCCATCTCAGCTACAATCTTTTGTAAAGCAATATTAGCTTTCTTAGGATCACTAACAACTGGACATAATAAATGAGGAATACCATTATAATTAGATAACTCTACCTTCTTTGGATCAACTAAAACTAACTTTATCTCATCCGGTTTCATTCTCATTAAAATAGATGCAATAAAACTATTAATACATACAGATTTACCAGAACCAGTTGAACCAGCCACTAATAAATGTGGCATCTTAGATAAATCAGCACAACAAGTTCTACCCATTAAATCTTTACCTAAAGCAACTAATATCTTCGCATCAGCCATACTTTTAGGTACACTGCCTAAAACATCTCTAATTGGTACTGAAGCAATATTCTTATTAGGAATTTCAATACCTACAGTACTTTTACCCGGAATAGGAGCTTCAATTCTAACATCCTTAGCTGCTAAAGCTAAAGCAATCTCTTTACTAATACTTGTTATTCTACTAACCTTAGTACCAGCTTTAATTTCTACCTCAAACTGAGTAACAGCCGGCCCTTCATGAATTTCCACAACTTTACCTGTAATTTGGAAATCAGCTAGAACCCTTTCTAAAGCAAGACGATTAGTATTTAAGAATTCAGTTGTATTAGTTCTTCCTTGTTTCTTAGGAGGATTTAAAATATCAATACTAGGTAAACGATATTCTCCATTAGTAGAATTTTCAATAACTACTGGAGCAGTCTCTTCTCTAGGTTCTTCATTATGATAATTCTTTAAGTCTTCACTACTAGTAATAATAACCTTTTTATCATCTTTTAACTCTCTAGGAGCTTCTTCCTCTTCCTCATCTTCTTCATCGTCATCATCAGACTCACTAGCTTTAAATATTCTACTTTCACCAAGACCTTTATTAAATCTCTTAATACCACCAAATATCTTCTTAATAATATCAGCTAAAGATACATTTAAAGCCATTACAACTCCAAATATACCTAAAACCCCTAAAACAATATAAGTACCATTTAAATCAAATAAATTAACAAGTCCCCAAGCAAAGAAAACCCCAATAATACCACCACCAGTATTACTTAAATTAATAAAGTTTTCATCACTAAAAGTATTCATTAAATTATTAAAAGTATTTTCAAAAATACTTTTATCTTTAATAACAACACTATCATTAATATATTCAATATGACTAAACGCAAGTAAAGCTATCAGTAAAAAATATAACCCAATTAACCTACTACTAAAAAACTTCGGTAAATCACGTTTAACAATCATATATAAACCTAAAATCATAAATAATAATATTGCAATAGCCCAATAATTACCCATTAAGAAAATTGCAAAAGATTTAATAAAATGTCCAACTGGACCAAAAGCTCCAATTCCAATTACACTAATAAGAACAAATATTAAACCAGTAAGTTCAGATGAAAATTTAACTTTACTAGAACTTTCACTTTTACGTTTCTTCTTTTTTGCCATATCTTTACTTCACCATAATAATTATATAACACTTATAACTTTAATTCAAACAAAACAAAAAGAAGAATCAAATTCTTCTTAAATATCATGTCTAGCAAGAATCTCAGATGGTCTTTTTCTAACTACTCTATAAACTGGAATAAGTCCCATAATTAAATTAAATCCAAAACTAATTAATAAAGCAAGACCTAAAGTTGTACCATTTAAAACCACCATTGAACCTAATACTTTCATCTTAGAAACATTATATAAAATGACTCCCATTAAAATAATTCCCCCTAAAGTAGCAGTTAAATTAATTGCCATTATCTCTGAAGCAAACATCTTATATATATCACTTTTCTTAACCCCAATAGCCCTATAAATACCTACTTCTTTAATTCTAGATAAGAATGAAGATCTAATCATTAAATAAATCTCTATTAAACTTATTGCTAAAATAACTGAAGTAAATACAATAATACTATTAACACTAGCTTTATTTTCTTTTATATAATCATTTCTATTCTTATCATAACTATTAATTGCATTATAATCTTTCTCTTGTAATTTACTTACTAATTCATCTTTATTATCAGTTGCCAAAGTCATAGTTGAATTATTATCAAACAATGTATAAGTAATCATCTTACTATTAACAATCAAAATATTATTATCATTATTTTTAGTTACATAGTAACCAACAACTTTTAACTTCTTACCATTAATTTTAGTATCAATATTTTTATTAAGTTCATATAAATCTTTTAAATCATAATTAACTAATACTTCATAATCACCAGAAGGAACTCTTCCATTCTTTAAAGTATAATCATAAGTTTCATAATTAGCATAATAACTATCTTTATCCGCTACTGGAAAATAATAATCATCACTACTACTTTGATAACTAGTATTATTAACTACATCAACAATTAAATTTTCTTTTATATAAATACTAGGACTCTTTAAATCAGTAATACCAACAATCTTAAAGTCTTTAACATTATCTACACTAATATTCATTCCAATTAAATCTTTTTCACTTAATAAACCAGCTGATTTAGCATGATTTTCTGAATCAAATAATGTTTTAGCACTCATTATATCAACTACAGCTTCATAATCATTTTTAGGCATTTCTCCATAAATTAAATCTTTATCACTAATTAAACTTAATCCTGAAATACTACCAACTAATAAATCAGATACATCATAATTTTGTAATAAAGTATTATAAGTAATTTTAAAACCTACTAAACTATCACCTATAACTGCATATTTAATTCCAGGTACACTTAAAATATCATTATATTTCTTTTCATCAATCTTACCTACCGCAACACTAACATAATTATTATTACTCTTAACAAAATCTTCATCATTAATTACAAAAGCTGAAGCCATTCTGGCAATACTAAATAAAATAAACATTGAAGCAGCCATATAACCTAAAAGTAAAAACTTCTTAATTGGTGAATAATTACTTATCTTTTTAAATCCACTGGTAATCATACTTTTTAAATTATAAATACTTGAATATTTCTTCTTATAATTATTATTAATAACTTTATCAAAATTAAATTCATACTTACTAACTTCATCATAATCAATTTTCTTATAATGATCATCTATTAAATTAACATTAGAATTACCATCTATTACTTCAATCTTCTCATTACTATTGCTTTTAATATAAATATTTCCATTTTTAACTACTAAAGTAATATCTAAATTATTATTATCATTGTAAACACTAATCTTATTTAACTTATCATTAAAATCATTATGATATTTTATATCTTTTAAATAAATATTATTTTCTAATCTATAATCTAAGAAATCTTTAGTTTCATTTTCATAATCTTTAATTACTTTTCCATCTTCAAGTTCGATTATTCTATCCGCATAAAATTTAGCTAAATTAACTTCATGAGTAACTAAAATAACTAATCTTTTCTTAGATATACATTTAATTATATTCATTATTTCTAAAGTATTTTTAGAATCTAAATTACCAGTTGGTTCATCTGCTAAGATTATATCTGGATCTTTAACAATTGCTCTAGCTATTGCAACTCTTTGTCTTTCCCCACCACTAAGCATTGAAGCAAGTCTATAACGATATCTATAAATATTAAGAGTTTCTAAAACATAATCTACTCTTTTCTTTATTTCATCTTTATCTTTAATTCCAATCATCTTAAGAACTAAAGCTACATTATCAAATACGCTTAAACTATCAATTAACTTATAATCTTGAAAGATATAACCTACTTTTAAATTTCTAATCTTATCTATCTTTTTAATACTTCTTTTAGTAATACGTTCATCATCAATATATATTTTCCCATTACGTACTTTATCTAAACCACCAACTGCATTTAAAATTGTAGTTTTACCACATCCAGAAGGACCTAATAAACAAACAAGACCATTATTATTAAGCTTTAAATTTAAATCATTAATAACATGTATTTCATTCTTTTTACCCTTATTAAAATACTTATTAACATGTTCTAATCTAATCATTATATAGCCTCCTCATTATAAGTCTTCATTGCACTTTGTTTAAATAAATATTTGGCAAATCTAACACTAATTAAATAAGTCATTAAAAATACTAATAAATAAATTAAAACATAATCTTTAACACTCATAAATCTTAATAAATCTTTAAGATCACTACTAACAATAATATCATTATTAATTAAACATATAACTATCATAATTAATACAAAAGCTACATTTAATATCGTATATAACTCTATTCTAAGTAAATTCTTAGATAATCCCTTATTAGCACCTAATATTCTTAAAGTAGAATAATAAACATGACGACTCTTTAAAATAATCTTAATAATTAAATAAGAAATAAAGAATAATATAACTAATAATAAAATAGTTACTATAATATTAATAATATTTAAAAAATATGTATAATCACTATCATACTTTAATAAAGTATCACTAACAACAATAGCTTTATAACCATTATCTTCTAATAATTTCTTAGTATCATTAACAGTTAATTCATCTTTAACAAATACACTACTTTGATAATTTTCTTTAGGTAATAAATTATCAAAATCTTTTTGACTTATAAAAATATAATTATAATATTCATCATAATTTTTAAATCCAGTATATTTCTTAAAATTATTCTTATCTAATAATTTATTTATCTTTAAATCTAAAGTCTTATTAAAATACATATTATTAACGTTTATCTTAACATCTTTATGAACTGGATTAACATTATAATCAAAATAAGTATAAACATTCTCAGTTACATAAACTTCTCCTTCACTTAAGTTATCTACTACTTCAATCATAAAAGGAGCTACTTTATTATTCATAGTTATTTCTAATTTACTAGATTTTAACATATCATATTTAACTAACTTACTAGATAAGCTTGGTTTCATATAAAATTTTATATCTTCACTATCTGTATAAGCTATTCCTACTATTTTAATTTTTTCAGATACAAAACCAAATGAATAATATGTTTCATAAGTTAATTCTTTATTAAGTAATTTTTCTGCTTTAGATAAATAATAACTATCTTTATTACCAACTACAATAACTTCATTATCTTCTTTAGGCATTACTCCAGCAGCTAACTTACCTTTAAATCTCGTAATATCTGCTGCATATCCATCTAAATAAAGATTATCTGACTGTAAAAAAATATTATTATCTAATTCAATATCATTTTTAACTATATAATCAATATCATTTAAATTATTTAAATACTCATAATCTTTATCTGTAAAAGCACTTTTATCTTTCTTAACTAAAACAATTCTTTCTTTTGAAATATCTCCAAAAAATTGATTATATCCTGATGCTTCTTCCTGATATTTAGCTGATTTAAAAGAAGAAGTTTCACTAATAACAGCTGCTAATACGAATAGAAATACTGCCAGTAACAATAAGAACTTAGGTACTATATTAAAAGCATTTCTTACCCCTAATCTAAGTTTAGTAAACATTCCCATTGGCTTATAATCATTATCATAAAAAGCATCTTTAACTTCTGTTTTTCTAATTACTTTATCTTCAACAATCTTTCCATCATACATAGTTATTTTTCTGCTGGCATATTTTTCAAATTGTTCATAATTATGAGTAACTACTACTACTAACTTATCTTTAGCTACTTCACTTAAAACCCTTAAGACACTCTCAGCACTCTTCTTATCTAAATTACCAGTTGGTTCATCTGCTACTATTATTGGAGTATTTTTAGCTAAAGCTCTCGCAATTGCTACCCTTTGTTTTTGTCCACCAGATAATTTGCTAACCTTTGTATTCTTATATTTAAGTAAATCTACTTGTTTAATAAGCTCAATAACCTTACTCTTAACTTCTTTTCTATTTTTTCCATTAATAAGTAAAATAAGTTCAATATTTTGATATACTGTATAACTATTTACTAAATTAAAATTTTGAAAAATATTACTTATATATTTCTTACGATAATTTTCAAAATCTTCTTCTGTATAATGACTAGTTTCTTTCCCATCAATATACATTTCTCCTTCTTCATAAGAGTCAAGACCACTTATAACATTTAAAAGAGTTGATTTACCACTTCCTGATTCTCCAGTTATTACTACAAACTCACCTAAATTAAACTCCGCACTTACTTTATTAAATCCTGATGTAATTAAGCCTTTATTGTAATAAAACTTAGATACATTTTTAAGTCTAATCATATATTCACCTCACTATAATCATATCAAATAAAAAAAAATAAACAACAAATTTGTTGTCTATTTGTAAAATTACATAGTATCCCATCCACCATCAACAGGTAAAACTAAACCATTAACATAAACACTTTCATCACTTGCTAAGAATAATACCAGCATTATTAACTAAAAAGATTCTACCATTGCCATTCACATACCAGAATAAGCCCCTGTAATAACTACTACTTTATCTTTTAATCTCATCTTAAACTTCCAAATAATTTTCTACTTCTTTTATAGTATTATCAAAATTTTCAAAATTAACATTAAACCATTTAACATCCATTTGATTATTAAACCAAGTATATTGTCTCTTTGCATAATGTCTTGATCTTTTCTTAATAAGATCCTTAGCTTCCTCTAAAGAAATCTTACCATCAAAATAATCATATAACTCTTTATAACCAATTCCCGTATTTATAGCTTTACTTCTAATACCTTCATCATATAAAGACTTAACTTCTTGAACTAATCCTTCATTAAACATAATATCTACTCTTTTATTAATTCTATCATATAAAACATCTCTATCAGTAGTTAAACCAATAAACTTTACATCTTTATATAATAATTCATCACCCTTATTAGAATATTCTTCCCCTTTATTTAAAGCTCTAATTAATCTTTTCCGATTATTAACATGAACATCTAAATTTGGATATTTTTCTTTAACTAAATTATATAATTCAAGATTACTCTTATCATCATAAGTATTATAGTCAGTCTCATCACTAAATTCATAATTATATAAACCAGCTTTAATATATAAACCAGTTCCACCAACAATTACAATATTTTGATTACTATATTCATCTAAGACTTTTCTTAAATCCTTTTGATAGTCATAAACAGTATACATATCTTCAGGATTAACAATATCAAATAATAAATGTTTAACCCCTTCTTTTTCTGCTTCAGTCACCTTAGCAGTTCCAATATCAAGCCTTTTATATACCTGCATTGAATCCGCATTAACGACTACCGCATTATACTTTTTAGCTAAAGCCACACTCATCTTAGTTTTACCTACTGCTGTAGGTCCCGTTACAACAATAATCATAGAGTTTCCATTTCTATAGCTAATACTCCATATTTAATAATATCTTCTTTACTATAGCATTTTTCCATATCTTCTGGTTTAGCTTCCACGCCTTCACCATAACCTAATATTATCTTATCGGGATAACTATCATATAACTCATTAAAACTAGGAAATCTTTTTAAAGCTTTAATTAAAACATTAATCCTCTCACCAGTCTTACGATTTTCTAAAATAATAGTTTCTCCAACCATTAAACTTCTTCTTTTAACATCATAAAGTCTTAATTCAACTGTTTTAGTACCCTTCTTAATTAAATTAAAAACATCATCATTAACATGCATATCATGTAACATTAATCCATCACCCTTTTAAATAACCTTTCTAATTCATATTTAGTAAACGTAATAATTGTTGGTCTACCATGTGGACAATTATAAGGATTATCACACTTAACTAAATCATTAAGTATACTACTAGCTTGTTCCATCGTAATACTTGTATTGCCCTTAACACTCATCTTACATGCACAAGTCTTAGATATATGATCTCTAAATCTTACCTTATCAAATTCCTTAGGTAAAGTAATAATATATTCAATAATTCTTCTAATATTTTCTTCCTCATAACCAGTTAATAACCACGTTGGATGTGACTTAATCACAATCGTATTAATTCCAAATTCATCTATTTTAAAACCAATATCCTCCATAATATACTTATTTTCCTTAAAAGCTAAATAATCACTTGGAGAAAGTTCAATAGTTATTGGAATAAGCATATCCGTAACATGTAACTTTTCTTCATTTAAAGACTTTAATATCTTCTCATAATTAATTCTTTCTTGTGCTGCATGTTGATCAATTAAATACATTGCTTCCGCATTTTGTGCAACTATATAAGTACCCATAACTAAACCGCAAGGATAAAGTTCTAAAGCTTTAACTTCTTCATTCTTTTCATCTACCTTAAAATCAAAAGAAGTCTGAGTAGTATTATCTTTATTTAGAGTAACATCAAAATCATCATTAATCATTAAAGGACTATCTTCTTCAGTATAATTATAATCCTTAATAATCGGTATTTCATTCTCATTAACAATCTGTTTGACCTCAACCTTAGGTATTAACAAAGAATTATATAAAGCATCCTTAATCGTCTTAAAAACAAGATTCTTTAAAGCATCCATCTTACTAAACTTAATATCTTGCTTAGTCGGATGAATATTAACATCAATTAAAGTCGGATCAGTCTCAATCTTTAAAACAACCACTGGAAACTTAATATCCGGTTTATAAGTATAATAAGCATCATTAATAACTTTATTTAAATCAGCATTCTTAACAACCCTACCATTAACAATCGTAATCATAAAATTACGATTAGACTTTAAAACACTAGGCTTACAAATATAACCACTTAAATCATAATCATCATTAGAAGCATTAACTTCAACCATATTCTTACTAACTAAAATTCCATATAATTCATGAATACATTTAAGTAAATTACCACTACCGCTAGTAGAAATAATCACATTACCATTATTAATTAAAGTAAAAGAAATCTCAGGATAACTAAGGGCAAGTCTTTCAACAAAACTAGCTGTATTAGAAAGTTCAGTTTGTTCACTCTTTAAATACTTAAATCTAGCTGGAGTATTATAAAATAAATCTTTAACTTTAATAATTGTACCCTTTCTTAAAGGTGCTTTCTCTTTCTTAATAAGTTTACCACCAAGAAGATTAATATAAGTACCACTTTCTCCATCACTAGTAGTCAGTTCAACCTTAGATACACTCGCAATACTAGGTAAAGCTTCACCTCTAAACCCTAAAGAATTAATAAAAAATAAATCATCTAACTTATATATCTTACTAGTAGCATGTCTTTTAAAAGCATTTAAAGCATCATCTTCATCCATCCCAAAACCATCATCAGTAATTGTTATCTCTTTAATGCCAGCATCAACTAATTCAATTTTAATAACCTTACTTTTAGCATCAATACTATTTTCAGTTAATTCCTTAACAACATTGGCAATTCTTTCTACAACCTCACCAGCCGCTATCTTATTTGATAAATCTTCATCCATTATTCTGATCTTACTCATCATAACCTCCAAAGATACTATCTCTAATTTCAATATCTTTAACTGCAATATTATTTAAACCTATCGTAGAGCCCTTCTTAAAACTAATAAAACCTACTCCTAATAAAACCAAATCACTATTATCATCTAACTTAACTTCATCATTAAACTCAATATCTTTATAATACTTCTTAACATATAAATCATTATTAACATATAAAGTTACATTAGTACTCTTATTAAACTTAATAAACATATTATCAACCTTTAAAACCTCTCCCTCTTTCATTTGAAAAGCCTTAGGTTTTAAATAATCTTTAAGTTTATTTTCAATACTAATACTTATACTAGGAACAATAAATCCCGGTGAATCAATTAAAGTAATCTTATCATTAATATTAATTCTAATAAAATCTAAAGTAGTATTTTGTTTACTACTAGTTGTAATTCTCTTTAAATCACAATCCATTAATTCCATAATCTTATTAATTAACGTACTCTTACCTGAATTAGATAATCCCAAAACATAACTTTCACTAATATTATTCTTTTCTAAATAATTAATTAAAGCTTCTACACCATTATTTCTATAACTACTAATAAACTTAATATCATCATCTATATTATAATAATTACTAATAAATTCTTTAACTCTAACTGGATTAACCCCACTTGGAATAATATCTGATTTACTAATTAAAAGTAACTTTCTCTTATTTATCTTCTTAAATATATCAAGCACTTTATCACTTAAACTTAAAAAATCACATAAAAAGATTACAAACTTATCATCACCATTAACTGCTGATATTATTTGCTCTATTGATTTAGGAGTATTAGATGCATTATTAATCCCATAATGAATTAATTTAAAACATCTTTGACAATATCCCCCTTCATCATACTTATCCTTAGGAATATATCCTTCCTTATCAAGATCCTTATATTGTAATTTACTACCACAACCATAACATATCTTACTCATAATATTTCCCCCTTTTAAGTAACTCTTTCTTAGATAATTGTTCATATATAAAAGGTTCAACTAATCTATTAAACTTCGTTAAAACAAAATCAGTCTTCCCAATTGGATTAACTAAAATACTTAAAAAATCCATCCTATTAGCTCCCCAAATATCCGTAAGTAATTGATCCCCTACACAAGCTACCTCACTAGGTTTTAATCTATATATCTTTAAAATCTTATTATATTTTATCTTTAAAGGCTTCCATGACAAATAAGAAGAATCAACACTTAAAATATCTTTAAAAGGTTCAACCCTCTTTTTAGGACTATTACTAACAATTAAAACCTTTAACTTTAAATCTTTAATATCTTCAATTAAATCTTTTAATTTCTTAGTAGGTTTTTTAACATTTAAAGCCGCTATGGTATTATCTAAATCAAAAATAATACACTTAATCCCATTCTTCTTTAATTTCTTATAATCTATATCATAAATACTCTTTAAATACATATCTGGTACAAACATATTAAGCATCAATATCACCTATCAAAATTATACCAAATAAATTAAATTAAAAAAACTCTAAAATAAATCTAAATCTTAACTACCTTACATATAATTTATTGGTGATTAAATGTTATTTTATTTAATGTCTTTTTTAAAAGGTTTAGTTTACTTTACTGGTTCATACTCAGTAAATGTATTTCCTAATGCCTTACCTAAAGATGAAGAAGAAAAAGCAATAGAAAGACATCTCCTTGGTGATAAAGATGCTCGTAATAAATTAATTGAACATAACTTAAGATTAGTTGCCCACATCGTTAAAAAGTATGAAAAGAAATATTCTGACACTGATGATTTAATAAGTATTGGTACTATTGGTTTAGTTAAAGGTATTGATTCTTATAAACCATCTAAAAAAACTAGACTAACAACTTATGCTGCTAGATGTATTGAAAATGAAATATTAATGTACTTTAGAAGCAATAAAAAACACCTTAATAACGTCAGTTTAAATGAACCTATAGGATTTGATAAAGACGGTAATGAAATAAGTCTTATTGACGTTCTAAAAGCTGAAAATAAAGACATCGTTGAAGAACTAAATACCCAAACCAATATAGAACTCTTACACAAATTTATCAACATCTTAACTCCTAAAGAAAAAGAAATAATTATTAAAAGATATGGACTATATAATCAAAAGGAACAAACTCAAAAAGAAATATCTAAACAATTGAAAATATCTAGAAGTTATGTATCTCGTATTGAAAAAAGAGCTATCACTAAAATATTAAGAGAATTTATCAAAAATAAAAACACTTAAATATCTAAGTGTTCAATATCATCAACTAAGTCTAATTGACTTTCTAAAATAGTACGTAATCTTCTTTTAAAAGTTATAATATTTCTCTTAAGCTGAGCACTTTCAGCTTGAGTTTTTTCTGCTTGAATTAAAGCTTCATTAACAATTCTTGAAGCATTCTTTCTTGCATCTGCTATAATTGTTGCACTTTCATCTCTTGCTAATCTTCTAATTTGATTAGATGTATCTTCTGCCATAAGTAAAGCTTTATTAAAAGTTTGTTCCATGTTTTTATACTTTTCTAAAGACTGTTTCAACTGTTCTATTTCAACATCTTTAGCTTTCATATCACCAATCATAGATTCAACTTGTTTAATAACATCGGCAACAAAAGCATTAACTTCTTCTTTCTTATACCCTGTAAAACTGGTACTAAATTTTTCCATACTATTCACCTTCTAAAGGATTTTTGTTTTTTTAGAAATCTATTTCATCTTCTACTTTTTTACTAGGAGCATCTTGATCAGTCATTTTACCTTGTACACTTACATTTTTAGGTGTACATAAGTAAATACCATTACCTAACTTTTGTAAATCACCACCAATGGCATAAATACAACCAGTTAAGAAATCAATAATTCTTTTAGCTTGATCAGAAGTAACTCTTTTTAAATTAACTACAACACTATTACGTTTCTTCAAATGTTCAGCAATAGTTTGACTTTCAGAATAAGCTCTTGGTTCAACAAGAATCATCTTACTTCCTGCTTTACCATCTTCATCTTTAAGACTCTTCTCACTTACAGAATAAAATTCTTCTTCTAAATTTTCATTTTCTCTATCGTCTTCATCTCCAAAGATAGCTTTTTTAAAATTACTAAATGCCATACGTGCATCCTCCTTATGTTATTCTACTATTATCTTAACATAAAATTCTAAAAGATTAAACATAATTTTTTAATTTATTAATTCTTTCATCATAATTATCATTCATGCATACATAAGAACCAGACACTATCATATCACAATTCTTAAGATATTTAACTGTCTCATCATTTACTCCACCATCAACACTAATAATAACTTTTTTATTTAATTCTCTTACTTTATCTACTTTAGATGCCATATCTGTTATAAATTCTTGACCACCCTTACCAGGCTCAACTGTCATAATTAAAACTAGCTCTATTTTATCTAAATAAGGTTCTAATAAAGTTACCTCAGTTTCTGGTTTAATACTAATTCCACACTTAATTCCATAAGAATGAATAATATCAATCATCTTATCTACATCACTTACTGCCTCTAAATGAAAAGTAATAAATTCTGTATTAAGCATTGCAAAATTTCTTACATACTTTTCTGGCTTCTCACACATTAAATGAACATCTAAAGGTTTACTTATTCCACTAACAAACTTATAGATATCTTTAAAAGTATAATTCTTAGTTGGAACAAACTTTCCATCCATTATATCTACATGAATATAATCTGCTTTTGATTCTGCAATCTTCATTACAGTTTCTTGTTCTTTTAATTTACTTTTTATAAACGATACGGATACTTTCATTTTCTTTCACCAACTTCACATAATTATCATATCGTGATTGTCTTATCTCTCCACTTAAAACTCTCTCTTTAACACTACAATTTTGTTCTTTTAAATGGTAACAATCTTTATATTCACAATCAAAACCAAATTCAATAAAACTATTTCTAATATCTTCTTTAGTTAAATTTTTTAAATCTAAAGAACTAAAACCTGGAGTATCAGCAATTAAACTATTATTAAATTTAAATAATTCCACATGTCTAGTAGTATGAACACCTCTACCAAGTGCTTTACTTATTGGATTAGTATCTAAATTTAAATTACTGTCTAATTTATTTAAAAGTGTACTTTTACCAGCCCCAGTTTGACCAGTTAAAACTACAGTATCACCATCAATTAAATTAAGTAATCTTTCTTTTTCACTATTAATAACTGCATCTATTCCTATTTTATTATAATATTCATAAATCTTATCAAATTCACTTTTTTCTTCTTCATCTAACAAATCAACCTTAGTAAAACAAATTATTGGTTTAATATTATTATGAATAATTAAACATAATATCTTATCTAATAACAATAAACTTAAACTAGGTTCTTTTACACTAGTAACTATAATACAAGCATCAACATTAGCTATCATTGGTCTATCTAAATGATTTTTTCTTTCTAATATCTCTAAAATATAATTATTCTCATTATCAATAATAACCCTATCACCAACTAAAGGAGTAAGTTTTTGTATATAAAACTTACCCCTTGGTTTGCAATTATAAAGCTTTCCTTCTGCTTCGACTGTACATAAATTACTAATTATTCTAGTAATCTTACCTTTCATAAAAATTATCCTTCTTCATCTACTGAAGTATCTACTTCTTCAGCAATAGTTATAGTTAAAGTATAACCACTAATTATCTCACTACCTTTAGGTCTATTCTGTTTAATTATTGTTCCCACTTCATATTCACTAGTTTGAACATATTCAGTTTTTAAAGTTAAATTATACTTTTCACAGAACGCTGTAATATCACTTAAACTATATTCACCAGTTGTAAAGTCTGGATAAGCTTCAGTTAAATTAGGAACAAATAATTTAACAGTATCCCCTTCTTTTAACTTTGTACCAACTTCTGGTTCTTGTCTAATAATTTGATTCTTAGTATATTTAGAAGAATCATCAACATCTTCATATTCAATAACTACAAATAAATTATTAACCTTTTCTAAAACTGCTTTTACTTCAATATAATTTTGACCAGTAAAGTCTTCCATTTCATAATATTTAGCTCCTGCAGATTCATATAAAGTAATTGTAGCTCCTGCTTTAACAGTTCTACCAGCTGATGGATCAGTCTTAACAACTTGTCCTTCAGGAATAGTTTCACTTTGAGCAGTCTTACTTTCTGGTGCTACCTTCAAACCTGCCTTATTAAGTATTTCAATTGCCTCTGTTGAAGTTTTACCAGAAACATCTGGAACTTGTACCTCATCAGTAGAAATAAGCTTAGGTAACAGTAAAACCACAATAACCGTCACAACAGCTAAACTAGCTAAAATAATACTTAAAATCTTTAAAGTCTTATTTTCACTCTTCTTTAAATCCTTATCAGTAATCTTCTTCACTTCAACCTTTGACTCCTTATCCACATCAGTATCCCCTGAAACCTTAGCAAATTCCATCGTTTTCTCAATTGCTTTTTCTTTCTTAACAGTTACATCATCAAACTCTGGATATTTATAAACATAAGGTTTTTCATCAGCACGTGATTCACTAGTACAAGTCTTTAAATCATCATACATAGCTCTCGCATCACTATATCTATTTTTAGGATTCTTAGCAGTAGCTTTTAAAATAACATTCTCTACTGCTTGAGGAATATCAGGAACCTCTTTTCTAATAGAAGGTAATGGTTCTTTTAAATGTTTAAGAGCAATCTCAACCGCATTATCACCTTTATAAGGTAAAGTACCACTTAAAAGTTCATACATTAAAATGCCCATCGAATAAATATCACTTTGAATAGTAGAACCCTTACCACTAGCTTGTTCTGGAGGTAAATAATGAACACTACCCATAACACTATTAGTTTGAGTTAATTGTGTACTATTTAAAGCCATCGCAATACCAAAATCAGTAATCTTAACAATTCCATTTTCTAATATCATAATATTCTGAGGTTTAATATCCCTATGAATAATATAAGAATCATGAGCACAAGCCATACCATCAGTAATTTGAAGCATTATATCAATAACTTCATTTAAAGTAAGCTTACCTCTTCTCTTAAGTAATTGTTTTAAATGTTTACCTTCAATGTATTCCATAACAATATAATAAATACCATTATCTTCACCTACATCATAAACTTCAACAATATTAGGATGAGAAAGACTACTTGCACTTAAAGCTTCCCTTTGAAATCTTCTAACAAACTTCTCATCTGTTGCTAAATCTCCTCTTAAAACTTTAACCGCAACATTTCTCTCTAAGATAGTATCATAAGCTAAATAAACATTAGCCATACCACCTTCACCAATCGTTTTTATAATTTGATAACGATCATTTATCTTTTGACCCTTAGTTATCACTAGTATCACCATTTTCCTTTACTAAATAAGCAATTGAAATGTTGTCCGTTCCCCCTCTTGCATTACATTTCTTTATTAATTTAATTAATTTTTCTTCTTCATTAATACCTTCTTCATTTAATACTTTCTCAATTTGATCTTTAGAAAGCATATTTGTTAAACCATCTGAAGCAAGCATAATTGCATCTACATTCGGATCTACATCAAAGACGTCTAATTCTTGTTTATCAGCAGCTCCTAAAGCTTTCATTAAAACATTCTTTTTAGGATGATTTAAAGCTTCTTCTGGAGATAATTCACCAGTTTCAACTAAGAAATTAACAAGAGTATGCTCTTTAGTTATCTTATGTAAAACCCCATTCTTTAAAACAAATCCACTAGAATCTCCAATATTACAAAAGATTAAAAATTCTTTAGTTAATAATGCCATTACTACCGTTGTACCTAATCCTGAAGAATCTGGATTTTCTTCTCCATATTTAATAATATTATTATTTATTTCATCAACATTTTCTTTAAGCCAATTAACCGCATCTAATTTAGTTCCAATTGTTGATAATTCACTAAATCTAGCTCCAATATGAGTTACAACCATAGATGATGCTACTTCACCAGCTCTATGACCACCCATACCATCAGCTACTATCATAAGCATTTCATTAGCAGAATTCTTAACAATAGTTACTGAATCTTCATTATGACTTCTAACTTTTCCTGTATCAGTTAAATAAAATGATTTCATTTAATTCACCTCTTTGGCTCTTAATTGCCCACAAGCTGCATCTATATTCGAACCAAATTCTTTTCTAATAGTTACATTAATTCCACGTTTCTTTAAAGTGTCATAAAATTTCATAATTGAATTCTTATCACTTTTCTTAAATTCAATGTGACTAGTTTCATTATATGGAATTAAATTAACATATACATTCATACCTCTAAGTAAATTAGCAAGAAGATTAGCACATTCCACACTATCATTTACTTCCTTAAGCATAACATATTCAATCGTTACCCGTCTATTAGTTTTGTCTATATATTCCTTTAAAGTGTCAATTAAAAGATCTAAAGGATAAGCTCTATTAATAGGCATCAGCTTATTTCTAAGTTCATTACTAGGAGCATGCAAACTAATAGCTAAATTAACTTGTAAATTAAGATTCATAAATTCTTTAATTTTAGGAACCACTCCACAAGTACTAATTGTAATATGTCTAGCCCCAATTGCTAAACCAAAAGGATTATTAATAATTCTAACAAAATTAATAATATTATCATAATTATCAAAAGGTTCCCCAATTCCCATTACAACAACACTATCAATTCTTCTATTTAAATCTTTCTCAATCATTAATATCTGTTCAACAATCTCATAAGTATTTAAATTACGTACCCTTTTAAGTCTACCCGACTCACAAAAAGCACATCCCATATTACATCCAACCTCTGAAGAAACACATATCGATAACCCATAATCATGTTCCATCAAAACCGCTTCAATAAAATTACCATCAACAAGTTTAAATAAATACTTCTTAGTTAAATTATCCTCTTGCTTTCTTTGAATAACAATATAATCAAAACTAACATTTTCTTTTAATTTATTTATTAAATCTTTACTTAAATTAGTCATCTCATCAAAAGAAGTAACCTTATGTTTATAAAGCCATTCCCATATTTGTTTAGCTCTAAATTTCTTCTCACCTAGACTAACAAGTAATTCTTCTAATTTTTCTAAATCATAATCATATATATTTAACATATATTCACCTATACCAATTATATAACAAAAAAACAAAAGATAAAATAAAAAACAACCTTTACTATACACAAATAACTAAAAAAACTTATGATTTCTCATAAGTTTAATTTTTAACTACCTTTTTATTTGTCTTTGTATTTATTCTTTCTAAATCAACATAATCATCAGCCTTAGTAGGTAATTTCTTTTCTTCTAATCTATTAACAATTTTATTATCTAAATATCCATAAATTAAAGCAAATACTGGAACTCCTAAAATCATACCAACTATTCCAAATACATTACCAAAGAATAAGATTGAAGCAAGTACCCAGAATGACTTAAGTCCTGTTTTAACACCACATAATCTAGGCTCAATAACATAACTATCAACTTGTTGAAGAGCAATAATAAATAATACAAATATAAAAGCTTTAGTTGGATTATACATTAAAATAATAAGTGCACTTGGTATCGTTCCAATATAAGGTCCAAAATAAGGAATCATGTTAGTAATACCAATAATAACTCCAATTAATAATGAATAAGGATAACCAAATATTGTTAAGAATATAAAAGTAATAAAACCAATTGTAAATCCATCTAATAATTTACCAACTAAGAAATTACCAAACATATTATTAGTATGTCTTGCGTTATCCATAAGATTATTAGCGGTCTTAACTGAAAATAAACTATAAGTAATTTTCTTAATACCAGCTACAAAATGTTCTTTATCAGATAAATAATAAACTGAAATAACAAATCCCATTAAAATATTAAATACAACCTTAACAGCTCCTAATACTCCATCAGATAATTTAACTAATAATTCTTCAACATTAGGTAATATTTTATTATTAAAGAAATTAGTTATATATTCATTTATTGCATCATAATTATTTAAAACTATCGTTCTAAGTTCTTCTCTTGAACTAAGAGCATCAAGTAAATATTTCTTAGCACTTTCAAAATATGAAGGTAAATTAACTGCTAATGTTTCAATACTCTTAAGTAGTTCTGGTAAAATAAAACTAAACAATAAAATAATAATTCCTAAGAAAACTATGGTTGTAAGTAAGATACTTAAATTAGTCGCACTCTTACTATTTTTAGTTACTTTATCAAATATGTAAGTTTTAAAGAACTTAACAACTGGATTTAATAAATAAGCAAACACAAATCCAATAATAAATGGCGTAAATAAAGAAATAATCCATCCACAAATTCCTAATATTTCTTTAATTCTAAATATCATAAAATAAAATAATATCGATGCAGCAATAACAATAAAAGCTGCAAAAGCACATTGATAAATTTTATTTCCTTTTATTTTTTCTTTCATCTTTTACCTCCAAATTACCTAACTTTTCAATTAATGGTTTATTTAATGTCTTAATATAATATTCATGATCAAATAAAGCATAAACTAAATCTTTTCCTTTTTTAAGTCTTACCTCTTTAGCATTTATTCCATTAGCTTTAGCTTCTTTAACATCAACTTTAACTCTATTTCTATAATCAGCAGCCACCATAATATCACAACCACCACTTATAAATGCTAAACTATTAACTATAAATAACTCATGCTCTTTCATATTATGAAACAAATCAATCATAAATGAGCCATATTTAGTTGTTTCATTAAATAGTAATAAAAACTCATTTGCATATAAAATTAAAAAACCAATAACAATGCATATTCCAAGTATCCATGTTTTAAATTTTCCTAGCATTGAACTCTCAACAGTTGAACCCTTTGTTGCTCCACCTGTATTTATCATTGTAATTAATATTTCAATTGCTACCGGAAGCCACATTACCGGATAGAATCTTGCTAAAACACATAATGTTGCGATTCCAAATAATTTATCCGCAGCAGCATCTAAAAGTGCCCCAAAAACTGTACTTACTTTTAATCTTCTTGCCATTATACCATCAACAGAATCTGTTAATAAAAGAAGAACTATGTAACTAACAAACTCTTTCGCATTTAAATGTGTACTAACAAATGGCATTAAAAAAGTCCCTAATACTCGCACAAAAGTTATTGAGTTTACAAAAATCATAGCTTTGATCTTTTTCATATTACCATCCCCATTATATATTTTAACATTTCCCCTATTTTTCTGCAATAAAAAAGAAGAAACTATTCATTAGTTTCTTCATTAACTAGCTTCATTCCACAATTAGTACAGAATTTTCCAGTTGCTTTAATACCACAATTAGGACAATATTTAGCTGTTCCAACCTCACCAGATAAATCAACTTTAGATCCTTCAGTATTTTGGAAAGCATTTGCCATAACACCACTAGCCATATTACCAGTAGCCATATTCATCATACCTACACCCATCATACCAGTTGCAGCCCCATTAGCATTTTTAGCAGCATCTTGAACAGCTTGTGAATAGCCACCAACAATAGCTCCTTGTTGCATGTATGCATTTGAAGATAATTCATAATTATCAATCTTCTTACTTGATGCTTCATCTAGAGTAACAGATTCAATAATAAATCCTTTGATTTCCATACCACGATTTCTAATATCAGCATCAAATACATTTTCATCCATTAATTTTTTAATTTCTGTAGTTCGTGATGGAAGCTCTAAAACTGGAACCTTATGTTCACTATTTCCTAAAGCATTAAGTACATTTTGAAATGCAGCTTGTACTTCACTTCTCATTTGTTCACAAATATCAGTCTTAGTATATACTTCACTAGTACCAGCAATATTTTTCATAAATGTAGCTGGATCAGTAATTTGGAAAGTATATTTACCAAAACATCTAACATCTACTCTTAAAGGAGTAACAATATTAGTCATTTGATTTGGAATTGGATGTGACCAATCTTGAAAAGGTACAGGAGCAGGAGTTCCAAATTTATTATCAATAATTTCTTTACTATTAATAAAGAATACAGCTTGTTCCTTATTAGGGGCTCCATTATAAGTAAAACGAGTCCACATTTCTTTAAATACTGCTCCAAATTGACCAGCAAAGAAAGAAGGAGATGAACTTTGATCAAAAGTATAAATACCTTCTTCAGCAGTAGCATCTAAAATCTTACCATTTTCAAAAATAACTGCAACTTGTCCAGGTGCAACTTGAATTGCACTGTCTTTAGATATAACTCCATTAGGAGTACTAACTCTAACCATAAGTGTTTCATTATCTAAATTATCACACTTAATATACTCTTTCCATTGGTCATGAAGAGTACTTCCAACTGCTCCAATAGCAGCTTTAATTAATCCCATATATCTTTAACCTCTTTCCTATTATTAGAATTAATATTCTTCTAAAACTATTTTATCATATTATTCATCAAAAGTAACTATATTTGACAAAACATAGTCATAATCCTCATTATTGTAAATCGCTCCACAATAATTACATTTACCATTATTGTTTACATCTATAGAAGAACCACATGCTGGACATTTTCTAACAATACCAGCATTTCTACCATCAATCTTTTTCATAAAAGTAAGCCTATTTAACTTTTCTATTCTATGATCATTTATCCCACTAACATAATTACCATCCGAATCAATAAAATAATCCATATATCTTGATATTAAATCAACATCAATAACAATATATTCATCATTAATATGAACATCTCTTATAAAAGTATTCTTAACATTAAGTTCATCATAAACTTCAGTTAATCCTCTACTTTTAAGATCATCAATAACTACTTTATATTTAGCTTCCAATTCATCATTTAAGAAATGTTTAACACTATCTAAATCTTTAAACATAATTGCATTCATTAATTTAATAAAAATATTATTTACCTTTGTAATAAACATTTCTTCATTAAAAGAACTATCTATCTTTAATAACTCATCCATTAATCTCTCTTATATCTCCTATACCATGAATAAAATAAAATCAAAAACGCTAAAGTTGAAGCACTAAGTTGTTTAAATGTAACTGTCTTTCCAAATATTCCAATATTAAAAATATAATCAATTAAAACTAATCCAAAACATAAAGTTCCAATAACCATCATAATAACATTTCTTGATCTCATAAAACCTCTATTTTTGATTAATAACCTTCTTTTTACTTAAAACATATTTTTTAGGTGGAATAACAATCTTACTATGACAATATTCACAATTATCTCCAGCCACTACCTTAGATTCAGCACCACAATTAGGACAAATAACTACATCTTTAGGTGCTACACTTTTAACAAAAGTAAGTTCATAAGTAACATCATTCTTTCTATTATCATTACCTCTTAATACTTTATTATCTGCATCAACTACATAATCATATTGCTTAACATTTAATATAACCTTAATACTTCTGATACCATTTTCTTCTTTAACATCAGTAATTTTACCACTTATAAATTCAAAGTCACTCATAACATTCTTTTGATTTTTAAGTTTTAAAACCTTTAACTGACTACTATAACTATTAAATAATTCATCAGTTACTAACTTTTCCATCTTATCATAATCAAAATTCATCCAAGATTCTTGAATATTAACATACTTATCATAAACTTCTTTAACAAATTTATCTTTATTAATTTTATACTTATTTAAATCTTCATCACTAACCTCAGGTGGAATCACATTAGCACTTTTACCACTATTAGCTTTACTACTAAGAAGACGAATAACTAGCACAATAAATACTACAATTATAATAAAAGCCACAAGCTTATCTACTGTACCCGCAACTCCACCAATAGAAGAATCTCCATAATCACTCCAACTACCACTATCCCAGTCACTACTATCCCAAGAACCACCAGAATCATAATCAAAATCCCATCCTGAATCTGCTCTAGTTAATACTGGACTAACCCAAACTACAAATAAAGAAATAATTAATATAAATACATATTTAAATTTATCTTTCATAAAAAACCTACTTTATAACAGCATATTCCAAACTATAAGTAATATTATTATCAAGTGCCACAATCTTTTCAATATCCTTATCACTCAAATACAAAGATATTGCTTTATTATCTATATTATAACTATAAATCTTCCCATCACTAGATTTATTCGGACTAATATCTTCACTAATTAAATTAATAATATATGAAGGAATTAAATATCCTAAATTAAATCCTACTAATAAAGTTTGATCAATTGCCTCTTCTTGTTTATTAACTCTATACAAATTAGTACCATCATACTTAATTTTAATTATATTATTTTGATTATCTTCTAAAGTACCACTAAATACATTATCTTGAACAACACCTTCAATATAATAATCACCATATTTATATTTAACATTTAAATTCTTATTAACTAAATTCTTCTTCATCTTACTAAAATTAATACTACTAACTTTAGTAGTTTCATTATTATCATTAGTTTTATCAATTCCACTCATTGCGGATGTTACTCCTAAAAATACATAAATAAAGATGAAAAATAGGAACCATCCTCCTAATTTAAATAATATTTTTTTCTTAGGATCCTTTAATTGTTCTTTAAATACAGCCATTTTACTACTTTTTTTTGTTTTCTTTTCTTCTTCTTTCATCTAATTACCTTTCCTACTAAAACATCATGATAACCATTCTTAAAGTCCGATACATTCATAATATTTTTACCCATTGGTTTAATTTTAGTAACCTTAATTCCTTTATCTTGAGCCATTATTGTAAAGCTTTTCTTATCTTCTGAAACTATCTTACCAGCTTCCCCATTAGCATCTACTACCATGCATTCCGCTATCTTATATTCTAAATCATCCAAAATAAAATTAGCTAAAGGACTCGGCGATAAAGCTCTTACTTTATTATATATTTTTATTGCTTTATCACTAAAATCTAAATGTTCATCTTCTCTTTTAATAATTGGACAAAAAGTAACTTCATCTTCACTTTGTTTAATTCTCTCATTAGTTCCATTAATAATACTAGGTAAATGTTCAATAATCATTGAAGCCCCTAATTCACTTAACTTATTAGATAAAGATTCTAAATTATCATTATCTTCTATCTTTATTTTAGAAGAAGCAATCATATCTCCTGAATCCATACCAACATCCATATACATTAAAGTAATACCTGTATATTCATCACCATTCATAATCGCATAATGAATTGGCGCCCCACCTCTATATTTAGGTAATAAAGAAGCATGAATATTTACACAACCAAGTCTTGGAATATCTAAAACTCCTTTAGGAACAATTTGTCCATAAGCACAAGTAATAATGATATCTGGATTAAGATCCTTTAAAAATTCATAATCATCTCTAATCTTAATCGGACTATAAACCTTAATGCCATGTCCTAAAGCACATTTCTTAACTGGGCAAGGAGTTAATATCTTCTTTCTTCCTACATAAGCATCAGGACTAGTAACAACCCCAATAACATTTGTATTCATAATTAAATTTTCTAATATTGGTACACTAAATACAGGAGTACCCATAAATACTACTTTTAAATCTTTCATAAGTATCACCAATATAATTTTACCATAATTAACCAACAAAAAAAAGTAAACACTAATTAGTATTTACTTTATACAGAGTAAGGATCACTCTTAGTACCACTACCAGTTACAGATAATTTACCATTTAAAACAAGAGTAGGTCTTACATAATATATATTCTCATTACCACCATAAGCAAAACTATCCATTCCGCCACTTGAGTAAATATATATTGGAGTCGCATCTATCGGATTTCCTGGAGACATTGATACAAATATTTTTTCACTACTTTCATCAGATAAATAAGTTGTAGAAATGGTGTCTGAAACAATAGCTCCACCATAGACAATTTCATCTGAAGTTAATAACCCAATTGAATATGGTAATGCTTTATTACCATTAGAAATACTACCAGATGTTAAAGTATTTCTATATTCATTAATATTTGCACCTGTTGAATCAGAACAAAGATAAGAAACCTGTGAATTCGTTAACCTATAATCAGAAATATAATAACCATTAATCAAAGTCTTATCTTGGCACCAAATAGAATCTACAACTTTAGCCTTATCACTAGCTCCCAAAGCATTATAAAAATTAGATAAAATTGAATAAACACTGGTATCTTTAAAATCAGGAATCGTCCCACTTACATGATATGGAGTTGAACCACCATAGTATGCACTAGAACCAGTAACACCGGAGCAACTACCATTATCATTTGCTAAGGTTATTTTAACATTACCATCGCCCATAACCCTAACAATTCTCCAGCATTTATTAGCAAACATTAAATAATTATTATTAAGCATACCTCTATAATAATAAGAAGTACCAAAATCATCTGGTGCTGCTAAAACACCCTCATCTGTTGATGCAGCATCTACCCCGGGCTCAGTAATATAATTAGCTTTTACCTTAGTTAAAGCGTTTCCCCCAACAATTTCAGAAGCTAAGGAACCAGCAATAAAAGTATCACTATCACTTACAGGAATATTAGTACTAATCTTAGCTCCTTCTATTTTTATATGAGCTTCAAAAACTCGATTCATTTCATCACTTTGATCAGTTCCATCATCAGGAAAGTAAAACTTAAATGTATAAGTATGAATAGCGTTAGTAGCACCTGGAGCAAAATATCCTGGACCAAATTCTAATCCATCACCTATCAAATTAGAATGTTCATCAATAATTTTACCATTATTAGAGGTATTTTCACCAGAAAACGAATAACGTAAAGAACCAGAATTAAAAGTATTGGCATCTACAACTAAAGAAACAATATAAGGCATATATAAATCACTATCATTATTACCAGTTAAAGTAAATGTCTTAGTAGCAAAAGGTTGATCACCGGGTAAAAAGTCTTTTGCAATAATTGTTTCTCCACCATCATAATTAATAGACAAAGTACCAGCATCTAACTGTAAAGTAGTACTAGTTTCATTTCCTTTAATTATAGCAGCATAAAAAGCATAAGATATTCCTACCCCAAGAATAATAGCTAAAAAACTAATTAAAACAATTATTAAAACTTTATTATTTTTAATTTTTTCCTTAATTTTATTAACCATATTATCTACCTATTATTAATTATATAATAATCATAAAATTAATTCAAGAAAAAAAGGCTTCTTATAAAGCCTCTTCATTATACTTTTTACAAGCATCATCTAATTCTTTAAATAATTTATCAACATCTTCTTCATTACTAATTCTAGCTCCTGATGCATATTTATGACCACCACCATGATATTTAGTCGCAATCTCATTAATAACTGGTCCTCTTGATCTAATATTAACTTTATACAATTCTTGTCTTTCATCATAAGAAACAAAAGCCCAAACTACATAATCTTTAATAAAGTTAAAATTATTAACCATATTAGAAGCAGTTCCAGAATCAACATTAAACTCCTTAATCATCTCATTAGTAATTTTAATATAAGCAAAACCATTTTCTGTTACACTCATATTTAATGCTAAATAAGCTTGAAATTTAAATTCATTTAAAGGTCTTTGATATATATGATTATAAATCTCGGTTAAATTAATATTATAATCACTTATCAATTTAGAACAAACAAGTAAAGTATGACTACTAGTAGTTGTAAGTAAGAATCTATCACTATCAGTAACAATCCCAACATATAGATTTCTTGCAATCTCTTCATTCATTTTAAGTCTTGTATTAAAAATTAAATCTGTAATCATTTCACAAGTAGATGAATAATTAGTATCAACCCATTCACATTTACCCATTTGATCTTCACAAGGATGGTGATCTATTTTAATAACTTCTTTATATTTATCAAAATTAGGAACATCAACTCTCCAAATATTTGGAACATCTAACACTATTAGTAAAGATTCTTCTTCCTTAACACCATCTAATTTATCTAATAATCCAATATATTTAAATCTAGATACTCCTACTCCAACCGCACTAACTTTCTTCTTTGGAAAAGTTAATCTAATTGAATCTCTAAGAGCAATTTGACTGGCAATTGCATCAGGATCTGGTCCTATATGTCTTGCTAAAACAATTGAATCATATTTAGATATTATTTTATAAATATTCTTTTCAATCAAGAATATCACTTCCTTTTTATTACTTTGCTAAATTATAAGTATCTGTAGCTATCATTAATTCTTCATTAGTAGGAATAACATATACTGGAATTTTACTACTATCGGCAGTAATTAAAGCCTCTTTTCCTCTTACATTATTTCTTTCAACATCTGGTTTTACTCCTAAACAAGCTAATTTTTCCATTACCTCCATACGAGTACTAATTGAATTTTCTCCAACACCTGCTGTAAAGATAATAGCATCACATCCACCAAGTTCAACATAATACTTAGCAATATAATCAACTATTCTCTTAACATACATTTTTTGTGCAAGAATACATCTTTCATTACCATTTTTAATTCCATCTTCAATATCTCTAGAATCAGAAGATACTCCACTTATACCAAGTAATCCAGATTGTTTATTTAAAATATTATCTATTTCTTTCTCACTCATTCCAGATTCTTCCATTACGTAAGGAATAATAGTAGCATCAATATCACCACATCTAGTCCCCATCATAAGACCTGCATTAGGAGTAAGTCCCATTGAAGTTTCAACACACTTACCAGCTTTAACTGCACTAATAGAAGCCCCATTACCAATATGACAAGTAATTAATCTAGCATTATCATTACCTAAAATTTCATTAGCACGCATAGTTACATATTTATGACTAGTACCATGAGCACCATACTTTCTTACACCATATTTAGTATACCATTCATATGGAACAGGATATAAATATACTTCTTCTTCCATAGTTTGATGAAAAGCAGTATCAAATACCATAGTTTGAATAGCATCTTTAAAGACACTTTGAGCAGCACGAATACCAACAATAGCAGCTGGATTATGAAGTGGTGCTAAAACAGAATACTTTTCTACAATAGAAATATTTTCCTCAGTAACTAAAGCAGTCTTATTAAAATTAGTTCCACCTTGAACCATTCTATGACCAATACCACCAATTTCTTCTAAAGATTCAACAATCTTATTATCAATTAATTCTTTAACTAATAATTCAAAAGCAGCCTTATGATCCTTAAGTTCAATTTCTTTCTTAACCTTTTCACCATTAAATTTAATAGTATAGAAAGAATTATCAATTCCAATTCTTTCAAAAACCCCACTAATTAATTCTTTTTCTTCTGGCATCTCAAATAAAGTAAACTTTAAAGATGATGACCCAGCATTTACACTTAAAATTTTCATATTTTTTCTTCACCCAAATTTATTATACAAAAAAAGATAGACAAAATCTATCTTTTTACATTCTTATTAAAAGAATTATGTTCACTAAACGTCCTAAAAGCTTCTTTTTTATAATCAATTTTTTCTTTTTTTAAATTCATTCCAAATTCATTACTATAAACATTTAATAATTTATTTTTTAAACTATCATCTAAACTATAACTCTTCAAATATCTCACCCATTATTATTATGGGTAAAAATCTATAAAATATCATCAAATTTATTTTCTAGAGGTAACTTAATTACTTCATCATTTTTAACAGCTTCATTAATTAAAGTTTCAAAATCAAAAGCCTGTTCATATTCTCTAGCTTTTTCTATTTCTGGATTAATTACTGGGTGCTCTGGTACAAATATTGTGCAGCAATCTTGAAAAGGTCTAATACTTATATCATAAGTACCAATTTTCTTAGCTAAATCAATTATTTCAATCTTATCATAACAACATACTGGTCTTAATACCGGCATCTTTATAACTTCATTAATAGCAGCCATACTAGTTAAAGTTTGACTAGCTACTTGTCCTACACTTTCTCCATTAATAATTGCTTTACAATTATTTTTATGAGCAAGCTTTTCTGCTATCCTATACATCATTCTTCTCATAATAGTAATCATATATTCTTTTGGACAATACCTATAAATAGCCTCTTGAATTTCTGTAAAATGAATAACATGTAATTTAACATAACCACTATAAGAAGATAATATACTAGCAAGTTCTAACACTTTATTCTTAGCATCAATACTCGTATGAGGAGGACTATCAAAATAAACCCCTTCAATTCTAATACCTCTCTTCATTGCTAAATAACCAGCAATTGGTGAATCAATTCCTCCACTAAGCATTAACATTCCTTTACCTAATGTCCCAACTGGATAACCACCAATTCCCTCAACTTTTTCAAAATATAAATAAGCCTTATTATTTCTAATCTCTACATTAATAAGAAGTTCTGGATTATTAACATCAACTTTAACCGTCTTTTTATTCTTAAGAACAACTCCCCCTAAAGTTCTACTAATATCCATACTCTTAATCGGATAACTCTTATCACTTCTTTTAGTAACAACCTTAAAAGTATTAAATTCCTTATCACTTAATAACTCCATTAAAACCTTACTTATATTATCTAAACTTCTATCATCTATTTCATAAGCAATATTAATTTCATGAATCCCAAAAGTATTAGTAAGTTTTTTTACTACTTCATCATACTCATCAGTTTCAATAAACATTCTTCCTACATCATAAGTAATCTTATTATCAATCCCACTTAAACTACTTTCAATATTATTTTTTAAAGTCTTAATAAAAAAATTAATATTATCATGTTTAGTAGTAAGTTCTCCATACTTAATAATTATAAGTTTTTTCATAAAAACACCTCAAAACTTCTAGTAGTATAAACAAAAATAACTAAATTTACAACCACTATCTCTTCATATGCAATTCATAAGGACTAAAACCATCTCTAACAACTTCAAATCCAATCTTTTTAGCCATCTCTAAACTTAAAACATTGCTTTCATTTATATATACTCTTAAAAACTTAACATAAGCATATCTTCTAAATAACTCAGAAGAAGCTTCCTTAATCATTAAAGCTCCATAAGTATCTCTTTCATTGACTTTCTTACCTCTAAATTGAGGTAATACCGCATAGTCTAAATCAATCGCATCTAGCCCACTAAAAGTAGATAAATAACCAACAATTTTATCATTAAAACCCACCAAAAAAGAAGAATCACTTATCTCATCATCATCCCTACTAGCAAGTAAGAAATCCCTAATATCAACATTACCTAAATACTTCTGAACATACCTATCATTTAATAAAGTATTAACTGCTTCCATCTCATTATCATTAGTAGGATTAAATCTAAAAAAAATAAAATTATTAGTCTTAAATTCAGTCATCTATAAACTCATTGCATCCTCTCTACTTAAAGTAAATTTATTATAAAAACCCTTTTCCACTTGTTTATAGCCAGCCCTTAAAGCCGTCTTAGTACTTCTAATATTACTTTTCTCAATCATTAACTTTAAATACTTCAAACTCTTACATCTTCTAAATAAACCAATTGAAGCCTCTCTTACAATTTGACAACCAATCGTTTCATTAGAGTTATTTCTTATTCCTCTAAACTCAGGAACAACCGCATAATGTAATTCAGCTTCCTTTGCATCCATAAATATTGCTAAATAACCAATAATCTCATCATAATTACTAACTAAATAAGCACTATCCCAAAAAGTATCTTCATCCTCTAAATTAGACTCTAAAGAATTAAAATACTCATCAACCAAAGGATCACTTAATAACTTCTCCAAAGCTTTAACATGTTCAGGATTATCTTTATCATAAGCTAAAAAACAAAAACTATCAGAATAAAAATCACTATTCATCGGCAAGCTCCATTAATTTATTATAAACACTTTCAAAAATATTTATAAATTCATTTATTTCTTCATTAGTAGTCATATAAGATAAACTAATTCTAATCGTAGTTAAAGCCCTTTTCTTATCACCATAAACACCTAAAACTGCATTACTAATCTTTCCACTAGAACAAGCCGTATTACTACTAACATAAACATCGTGTTTTTCTAATGCATGAATAAAAGTTTCAGGCTTAATATTCATTAAACTTATATTCAAAATATTTGGAATTGAATAAGGAGTCTTATTAATTAAAATCTTAGGATAACCACTTAAAAACTCACAAATCTTATCATTATGTTTTTTAATTATATTTTCTTTCTTATCCAAATCACTATTAGCAATTCTTAAAGCTTTAGAAAAACTAACAATTAAAGGTAAAGCGGGAGTTCCTGGTCTTATATCTTTATTAGAACCATATAATATTGGTTTAATATTAATCCCAATCTTTTTATAAAGCATCCCAATACCCTTAGGCCCATATATCTTATGACCAGACATACTAGCCATATCTACATCACTTAAATTAATTGGAATCTTACCAACAGCTTGAGTCATATCACTATGAAAAATAGTATTAGGATTCTCTTTATTAATAACCTGTTTTATCGTCTTTAAAGGCTGTCTAATCCCTAATTCACTATTAACTGCACAAATACTAACCAAAATCGTATTTTCATTAACAAGACCCTTTAAATCATCTAAATCAATAACCCCATCAGCAGTATTCTTAACATAATCTATATAAAAACCAATCGACTCTAAATAATTACAAATCCCATAAATAGACTCATGTTCAAGTTTAGAAACAACAATATGACTACCCCTCTTACCATGAGCAAGAGCACAGCCAATTAAAGCCAAATTATTAGCTTCAGTACTACCAGAAGTATAAATAATCTCTTCTTCCTTAATCTTAAAAATATTACTAATCTGTTTAGTTGCACTATTAAGAAGTTCCCTTGACTTAACCCCTAAACTATGTAAACTATTAGGATTACCAAAATAATCAATAGTAACTTTATTATAACTATCTAAAACTTCCTTTAAAACCGGAGTTGTAGCTGAATAATCTAAATAAATCATTTTAAATCACCACTATAATTATATAATAATTTACCTAATAAAAAAAGCCTATGGGCAAAACTTGTCGGTCAATTTATATCATAAAAAAAGAACTAATTAAAGTTCTTACATAGACGATGTAAATAACATCATTATAGATATGATAAGTAATATCATTACACCTATACCTGTCGTAATAAGCATAACCATCGTCTTACTTTCCATCTTCTCTAATCTTTCTTTATATCTAGTTTCTCTCGCCTTTTGTTGAAGTGAAGAAATATTTCTAGAGAAAGTTAATAACTGTTCTTGTTTTCTTTCTTGACTACCTAAACTTAAACGATATAAAAGTCTCATCATTCTCATTGAATCTCTAACTGGATACTCTCTTGCAAAATCCATATAAGGATTAATTGATGAATCACCAGCATTAATTTTCTCAATCAAATCTTTTAAACCATTTCTAAATATTTCTGGAGCATCTTCAATCGATTTACCTAAAGCTACCGGAACAGTATAATGTTGAACCAAAATTTCTAAATTCTTTAAATAATATGGAAGCATTAAATCAATTGTATGTAAATGAGATTTATAATATCTTTTTAAAGAACTATAAGAAAGTTTATAAACAACAAAACCAGCTATTAAAGAAAATAATATATTAATATAAGATAAATCAGCAATAAACAAGAATATACATACAAAAATCGTAATCATACCATTTCTTAATCTTATATTAAATAACTTTTGAACATCAATAGAATCCCCATACTTAGCTTTAGCATAAAAATCATAATCACTTTCTTTAATTTTCATAAAGATATCTTGATTATCACTAAAGAACTTACTAGTACTAATTGTACCATTATATTGAAGTAATACAAAAAGGATAATACCTAAAATAATAACTTCTATTAACATTCCTACTCACCTCCTGTATCTTCATTGTAATACTTTTCTCCATTAAGTAAGAAACCTGAATTAACAATGATAATTACATGAAGTAAAACTTGAACATACCATTTATCTAACATCGCAATATAGTTTTCAGTTCCCAGTAAGAACTGAGTAAGCATAACAAGTAGATAAAGAGCTATCCCAAAGGTTAAGAATTTCTTATGGAAAGTAGTTCTATCCATTTTATCTCTATAAACACCCTCTACAAGCATATCAATATCTAAAAGCATATTTTCTAAAGACTCACCTGAATCTTTAGCACCCTCTTTAGTAATTTGTAAGAATAATTGATGCATATTCTTAACCATATAATATGGATATTTAGCATTAAAATAAATAATAGATTCTTCAATCGTACCATTTTGATAAGAAAGTTCAATCATCTTCTTAACATCATCTAAAACCGGACTTTCTAATACCCCAGAATCCCTTACACCCTCTAAAGCTTTTACAAAAGATTGAGTCGTATTAAACTCCATAATTACATTAGTAGTATAAACTTGAATTTGTTCAAATATAAACTCACTATAAATTCTCTTACATCTAAGATAAGCTAAATAAGGAATAAAAGCTACAGCCACAATGCCATAAAATATTGCCCAAATAATACTATAAAAATATAAATAAGCAATACCAGCACCAGCTACACTAAATATAATAACCTGTGTAACATATTGTTTAGTAGTATACTCCTCACCTAATTGTTTAGATTTCTCTCTAACCATCTTAAAAGTATAAGGAGCATATTTATCATATACATTTGCTGCTTCTTTAGCAAAAAACTTATAAACATTTTCACCAGTATTTTTACGATAAGTAATAATAAATACTGCTATAACTAACAAAATAATTAGTTCCATAAATGCTCCTTTCTTATATCATATTAAGCTGTTTTAGGTATTTCCACCTGATTATCAGCACTATTGCCATTATTAACACTACCAAGTCTAAAAGTATCCCTAGGAAGAATAACACCCTGTAATTCTAAATAATCTAATAAATACTTAGTAGGATTTTTTATCGCAAAAGTACCATCAACACTTTTTCGATATATAACATTACTACAAGGCTTATTATCTTGATCAACATAAAATTCACAAACTTCCATAATTTCACGTTGAAATCTACCTAAAGCCTTACTCATATAACCTTTAACGCACACCGCTAATTGTACATACCTATGAATAGTAGATAAAAACTGTGTTACATCTTGATTACTTTCTAAAAGCGAATACATACGCATTGGTACACTTTCTGCTCTATCAGCATGAATAGTCGATAAAATATTATGACCAGAAGAAATAGAGTTTCTAACAGCCATAACAGCTTCCGCACTACGAACCTCAGAAAGTAAAATCCATTTAGGATTCTGTCTCATACAAGTAACAAGAACATCAGTATAAGAAGCAATATTATTAGTCTTCATCGCTACAATATCCCTATGAGGAAATATCCTATCTAAATGAAGCTCTAAAGTATCTTCAATTGTAATAATCTTCTCATTCTCTTTTGTATGACTAGCTAAATACTTAACAAGCTCAGTTTTACCAGAACCAGTTTCACCAGCAACAATAATATTACAGTGACCTTCAACACACTTCATTAAAAAGTCATGAATTTGAATAGTACAATATTTTTCATTTAATAATTTTTCTTTATTTAATCTAATCTTAGCAGGAGTCTTACGAATAACACATGCAATTCCATTAGTAGCAATTGAATCATGAACAAAGTTTAAACGCAATTCAGCACTTTCTGCATCTAAGAAAGGATGAGCCATATTAAAAGTCTTACCCATAACATTAGAACATTGAAAAGCTAACTTCTCCATTAAAGCATTATTAATATCTGGTCTTTCAACCCTATAAATACCTTTATCTAAAGTCTTAAGATGAATTTGACCACCATTATCATAAGAAATATCGGTGATATTATCATCGCTTAAAAATTCTTTTAAAGGACCAAAATCTAATTGTGAAAACAAATTATCATTCATAATATCACCCTTTTTATTCTTATAAATTAATTAAAAGTTAAATCAGACTTAGAATTAATTAAATCTTGAATTTGTTGACTTGCAACCAAAGTAGTACCTTGTTGTTCAGTATATTCTTTATTTCTAGGAACTGGGAAAATTTGAATATTATTACTTTGAATCTTATCAGCTCTAGTTAACAACTTAAACATATCATCAGGTACTGCAAATATTAACTCAGCAGGAACCTTAGTAGATGAAGCACTTGAAAATACTGACTTACCTTGACTATCTCTAACATCCTTAACCTTAATACTCTCAATCATCTTAGCAACAATAACTTTATTACTATCACTAACTGCACTCATAAATAAATCAATATAATCACCAGGCATAATTGAATTACCATAAGTAGAATGCATATCAACAGCTAAACTATAAATAGTATATCCCTTTTCAGTATCTACAGTAATATAATTAGGCATTTGTTCAGCAGCCATTAATTGAGAACTATAAAATAAACTTCCTTCCGGAATAGTAGTATCATATTTAACATACTTTCCAATTACTTGACTAGAAGAAGTAATTAAATTAGGAGTTTGATCAACCATACTCTTACTTACCTTAATCGTTGAAACCAAATCATTGGTAATTAAAGTATTACTAACTAATTCCTTCTTAGCAAAAGGTACAGTTTGAGGTTCAACTGCTTGATTAACTCTCCAGTTATAACCAACATATAGAACAATAATACCAACAATAACTCCTAAAATAGTTACTGTATTCTTATTTCCTAAAAATCTTTTAATTGATATAGATATATTACCCATTCTTATTCCTCCTATTATATAAATAATTATAACACACTCTAAAAAACATTTTCAATATCCTATCAATAAAAAATAACAAAACAAAAAGGTTAAATTCAATTAACCTTTTATGCCTTACTATCTTTAGGTACTTCTAATATAGCAGATACCTTATTTACAACATCTACAGCTTCAGTATCACCCATAACTGTATAAGAATCAGTCTTAGTAGTAACCTTTAAACTAACCTTAGGTGGAGCTTCATAAATATCATAAAATTTAATATTATAAGTCTTATTAATATTAACAGTTTCAGAAAATCTTCTTGAAAAATCCTCAACAAATTTTTCTTTAATTATTCTAAGCTCACCATATTTTCTATAATGAGACCAATCAACACTATCCTTTAAAGCTGCCTCAGTAGCCTCTTTAATTAAGTGATAATCTTGTTCACTAGTAGTAGAATAATTTTGAAGTAACATCATAACAACCATTACAAGTAAACCTAAAACTATTAACCAATATCCCCATAAACTCTCTTTCATCTCTTAATCACCTCTTATGGCCAGTTTTTATTAACATATAAATATGCATCAACTAATTCAGGATCAGGATACTTACCATCTGGGAATAACTTCTTAAATACATCATTAGATTGATAATCTTTCATACTACCAGAAATAAACTTTCCTGGGTTAATTTGATCAGTAGCATCATAATAGAAATACTTCCATTTATTAGCTCAAAGAATCTACAAAAGAACTTTCACATTCCTTACCAGAACTATTACATACAAAACAATAATCAGTATTTTCATCCTTGCCTACCTTTTTACCATTAGTACAAAGATTAAATGATGCATAACTAAATGATGATCTAGCATTGTTCTTCTTAATAATTTGCATATCCTTAGTAGTTAAAGTAATCTCATACTCTAAATACTCCTTAGTAGAATCATTATATAAATCTGCCAAATCAGAACCATTTAAAGCAATAGTCTTATCATCACTAGTTTCATTATTAGTATTATTAACCGCTAAATTATCAGCTAAAGCTAAATAATTTTCACCAACATTAGAAATAATCTTAGAACCATCAGAAGCCTCAATTAAAGCCTCAGCGGCCTTACCCTTAACATCACTCCAGTTAGTATTAGCTCTATCTTGTGGAGTAACATTATCAGTAGCAATACTTCTATAAATAATAGCCGCATCACTAGGAGGACAAGTATCACATAACCTAATAGTCTTAGAAGACTTATTACAATAAATACACTTACTATATAAATGTCCAGAAGCATCCTTATGTTCTTCCTTATATTTATTATAAGAATTTTGAATATTAGATTGAGCCTTATTATGACCAACATTATTTATCTCAAATCTAGTTTGATATTCACCTTGTTCAATCGAAATACTAGTATTATAAACATAACCAATCAAAATACCATTTTCATTAATATTTTCTTCATGCTCATATTCAATAGTCTTAAGTTCACCCGTAGATATTAACGAATAAGTAATCTTTTCCGGTCTATAATAAACCGTACGTTTAGCAGTATAATTACAATCCTTATTAGTACTATAAGTAAATCCATTATAAGTAGCAGTTCCACCACTACAACCACCACTAAGTTCAGTATTACCAGTAACATTTGGCCAATACTTAACAGCTTTATAAGAAGGAACCATATTTACCGTAGTCGTAATAGTTGGACTACTCTCATCCTTAGCATACACCTTTTGATCATAGTAGAAAATAAGATCTGGTTCTAAATTATAATCCCAATTATTATCTTTTAAATTACTATAAGTTTCACATTCTTTTTTATAATTTTCTAAAGTACTTACATTTTGTTTAGCAATATCAACATTAGCTTGAGCAGCTTCTTTATCACTAGCGCTACTAGCATTTTGTAATTTTTTATTAGCTTCAGTAACCACATTTACAGCAGCCTTATAATCATTAAGCCATCTATCAACATTAGTATGGAAAACCATAGATAACGTACCATTTACATAAGGTTGTCTAAAACAATTTTTAGAAGAAGCATTTGGATTAGTTTTACATTCAGTATTAGTTAACTCCTCAAACACAAATGATCTACCACTTACAGTTTCAGTAGTACCAGGGAAATTAATTTTTAAATCCTCACTAGTATATAACATACAATACTTATTATTAGGAGATAACTTAGAAGTATAATTCTTATCTAAATTATTACTAATTTGTTTTTCATTATACATATTACTTAAATCATTAGTCTTATAAGCGCCATTTTCTAAGTTATTAACACTCCTCATAATATTCTTTAAAGATTTTTGAAAAATATAAGATTTAGAATAACCAACATACTTATTATTTTTATAATCTCCATCTCTTTCCAAACATCCTAAACTACTACCACAAACATTTGAAAATGAAACAATATCATCATCCATACAAGTATCTTTATAATAATTCAAATCATCAGGATCAGTTAAATCTTTAACATCAATATCACTACAACAGCCATATTCCATGTATTCTTTAACGCTAACAGTTTTATTACCAACTTTATAATTATTATCTTCATGTTGACAAGCTTTAGGAACATTTACACCTAAAACAGCAGTGCCATTAGAATCACCAGGTTTAGTAGAGATAAGTAACATTCTTTGAACCCATCTATCTAAATAACTTGAGCTAGTATAATTAGCACATCCACCACCAACACATGTAGCTTCTTTAATTGTATAACTCTTCCCACCAGCAAATGAATAATTAATATTAACATTTACCTGAGTAGCATCAGTATTTAAATCATTATTTTTACTTTGAACTAAAACCTCAATAACCTCATTATTACTAATTTCTTTATTTAAGTAATCACTAGAAATAGAACATTCATAATTACTATTATTAACAGAACATCCAGTTATTTTAATTTTAGCATCACTAGGACTAATTACTACCTTAGCCCCAACATATTGAGAAAAAATTCTATCAGAAGAAGTATTTCTTCTTGTTCTAGTAGAATCCTCATACATATTAACATTTAAATTTCCTGAATTACTTCCTCCAGTTACATTAGGTATTCCTGAAACGTTACTATTACATCCTTTATAAACAGCACTTGATGTTTGCTCATAAGCAATAACTCCCGCACAGAAAGCCTTTTGTAATTTAGAATAATTAGGTGAAGATTTAGAAATAGTTGCAACATTTCCATAAGGTTTACTCATACCAGCCAAAGTATAACCAGCATTTCTAAACATTTCAATCATTCGATCTTTATCAATTCCATCTTCTGGATAGAAATAAAAATAAACTCCATATCCACTTGCATTATATAAAGAAGTAAAAATACGTGCCGCATCATTAGCAGTTACAAAACCAGCCCCTAAAGCATCAGTAGCTGAAAAGATAGCAGCTAATCCCTTGCCAAAACCATAACTAGTATCAATTTCTTCTAATTGAGTAATATATCTAGGAGAAGGATTACCCACATCAATACAATACATTCCTTCGCTAGCATAGTATCCATATCTCATATTATACCTAAAATGTGATAAACGAGTTTGGACTCCATCATTAAAATAAGCACCTCCAGTTAAATCTTTGTAATCAACTGGAATAGTATCTATTCTTTCAGCAGAAACACTAAATGGAACAACCAATAAAATACTTACAATAAATAACCAAAACTTTTTCATTATAAAGCACTCCTTTTTTTAGAAATTATAATGTATCCCCCAAATAATATAACAACTACTCCACCACCAATAGCAAGTATTTTCCAGTTCTTAGTAAAGAAGTTGCCACTACTATCACTATCACTCTTATTAGTAGTAGTCATATTATTTTTACTTAAATATTCATTGACCTTATCAACGATTGTAAATTCATCAGCTCCCGTATCATCAGTAATATACTTTTTACACATTGGAACATCTGGATTCTCAATGCAAATATTAAATTTAGCATTTTGATTATAATAAGGTTTCTTTAAAGTAATACTCTTAATACTATCAGCTTTACATGAATCTAAGTTAGAAAAAACTTCAATATAATAAGTTCTCTTTTTAAACATTTCATCAGTACTAAAAGAATACTTACCATTATTAGTCTTAGAATAAGTAACAATAGTTTCATCTTGATTAAAATCATTAGTAATCTTTAAGAAAACATCACTAGTAATATTATAAATAGAAAAATCAATTGAAGGAAAAACCTCATACTCAGCAGAATTTTCCTTAACCTTTCCTTCATTTATAGTATAATTAGTTTTTATACCATTAGCAGCCTTACTTACTTTCTGTAAATCAGCACCCGAACAAGTAGCGGCATACACATTTACCGAAGAAAATAATATGACTCCTAAAAGTAGTTTTACAATATTCTTCATAAATCCACCTATCTATCTTTTATAAGTATAACATATATTTTTTAAAAAAAATATAATAATTTTTTAACAAATAAAAAAAATATGATAAAATTATATTGGTGAATAAAAATGACAATTAAAAAAATGTTACAAAGCTTTTTAATATACATCTTTTTCTATGCCGGTATTAATGTTTCTATCATTAATTTAAAGTTATCAGCTCCTTTATTTACCATAATAAGTATTATAAATATGTTAATAATCAATGGCTTATTAATTAAAATAAATAATATAAACATCAAAGAAATAATCAAAGACTTTAAAAAAAATAAAAAAGATTATTTAAAATTAATCTTTAAAACCCTACTTATAGGTTTAATCTTTATCATAATAACAAACTTAATCATATCTCATTTTAATGAATTACCCCAAAATGAATTAACATTAAGAAAAGAGATAAAATTATATCCTATATATTATATTTTAAACATTTTAATATTAGGTCCTATAATGGAAGAGATACTATTTAGATATACATTCACTGTAATAAAAAATAAATATATCTATCTAATAGTTACTACTCTATTTTTTGCATTTCTACATATGCAAAAAATACCAGAAGATCTAATCTATTTAATCTCATATTCATTAATGTCATTCACATTTACATATCCATTTTATAAAACTAATAATATAATAAATTCAATTATTACTCATAGTGCTTACAATTTAATCTCACTAACACTAATATTATTTTAAGGAGAAGTTATGAATAAAAAGGAAAAAGAAACAAAAGAAACAAAAGAAAATAAAACTCATATATTTATATATATACTTTTAATTATTGGATTAATAATTATCTATAGTAGATATATTGCTACTACTGGTATCCAAATTAAAGAATACAGTGTTATAAATAATAAAATACCCGAAAGTTTTAAAGGATTTAAAGTAGTTCACTTTTCAGATTTAAAATATGATTCTACTACCGATCAAAAATATCTTAAAAAGTTAGTTAATAAAATTAACGAATTAAATCCTGATATTATAATCTTTACTGGAGATTTAGTTTCATCTAATTACAAACTAACCGATAATGATAAAAAATCTATTATTGAAAATCTAAATAAATTAGATCCTAAAATAGATATTTATTCTATTAGAGGAGATAATGATATTAATGAAACTTATAATAGTATTATTACTCAAACTAAAATTATTGAAATAAATAACCTAAATAAATTAATCTATTATAAAGGCGATACCCCTATTATGTTAATTGGTTTAGATGATTCTATTAATGGTAATCAAAGCCTTGATATGGCCTTTAATTATGAAGAAAATAATTACTATAAAATATTAATAGCTCATGAACCAGACACCTATGAAAAAATCAAAGATAAAAACATCGATTTATTTCTAGCTGGACACTCTCTAAACGGTCAAGTTAGACTACCATTCATTGGTAGCATCTATACTCCAACCGGTGCTAAAAAATACTATGATTCAAAATATAAAATAGATAATACTGAAATCTATATTTCAAATGGACTTGGAACTAGTAAAATACCATATCGTTTAAATAACCGACCATCTATTAACTTATATAGGTTTTATAACAATTAAAAAACTCCTTTCATATAATACAAAGAAAGGAGTTTTCTTATATGATTATTTATCCTAACAATTATAATGGAGATAGACAATTTTGGTTTCCATTTCTTTTAGGAGGATTAGGTGGAGCTGCCGTAGTTGGTGCCTCTCGTCCCAGACCAGTATATGTAACAAATCCAAACTATAATTACAATAATAATCCATACCCATATGGATATAACTATTATGGAGGATATAACTATACCCCTTATCCATACTATCGATAATAAGGCCTAAGCCTTATTTTTATTTAAAATAAAACTTAAAACAAACATATAAGATAATACCGAACTACCACCATAACTTATAAAAGGTAAAGTAATCCCTATAATTGGAAATAAACCAATATTCATAAAAATATTAATACAAAACTGAACCATTAATGTAAAAACAAAACATCTACTTAAATCATTATAACTATACTCTAAAATAAACTTAAATAATAAAAAATAACTTAAAAGTAAAATCAACATCCCTATATAACCAAAATTTGCAATTAACAAAGTAAAAGCAAAATCCGTTGGCGCTTCTGGAAAATAAATATAATTCTTAATTCCAAATAATCCACTATTAGATATACTCTTAATTGCTTCATTAATCTGATAACCATCACCTAAATTAACTAACCTATCCATTCTATAAAAGAAACTAGTCCCAAATAAATTAATAAATAATTCTTGCCTTTTAAAATATAAAAAGAAAAATAAACCAAGAAAAACTAAAATAAAAGCACTACCACCAATATAATAAAACTTATTAATTTTTTTAAGTATTATAAAAAATAACCAAACACTTAAATATAAAATAACCCCACCAGTATCAGGTTCAATAAAAGTTAAAACAGATGGAACAAGCACTATAATAAAAGAATAAACTATAAACTTAAAATCACTTAAATAACTATATTTATCTTTAAAATGATATAAATAAATCATCAAAAAACTTCTCATAAACTCAGATGCTTGAATACTAATAAAACCTAATTTTAACCAGCTCCTAGACCCATTAACATCAGTCCCAAACAAATACGTTATAATAAGCATAACAATCCCTAAAACATATAAAAAGATACTCTTATCAATAATAAAATTAACATTAAAAAACTTAAGTAAATAAATAAAACCAAAAGATATTAAAAACCAAATCCCCTGCTTAATAAAATAATTACTAAACAAAGAAGAAAAATTACTAGCATAATAATTATTTAAAACACTAATAACCATCAAAACAATCAAAATAATAATAACTTTAAACCTTTTCATATTAATATTTTGTGAAAATAATAATTATTATACATATAATTATTAGGAGGTCTTATGAGTTTACCAGAAATATTTAAAAATACCATTAATGATAATAATAAAGAAGAAAAACTATACAGAGGTAAATTTACCGAAGTAACAGATGAATCAATCTATGACAATTTACCAGTTAAAGTTCACATCGTAACAAATACTAAAAATATTACTACTACAATTATCGGTAAAACTAAAAATTATATTGTAACCAAAGAAAGAGATGTTATTTACATTAATGATATTAAAGAAATAACTAAATTATAAAAAAGGCAAATTTGATGTGAACCCTATTCAGTAGACATCATAAAAAAAGACAGTATATTAAAAAGAGAAAATTATTTTTCTCTTTTTGTGTAAGTTTTTCTCTTTTTTTT
>SFSZ01000046.1 GCA_004563275.1 bacterium | reverse complement strand
ATTTTTCTACTGTAGCAAAACCAATACCACGAGTACCACCTGTTACTACAGCAACTTTTCCTTCTAACATATTATTCCTCCCGCATAATTTTTATCTATTCAACTTCTTTTGACCATAAAGAATGTTTATTACAATAGGCGTATATTGTAGCTCCTTTTACATATTTAAATGTTGCAATTGGTTCATCACTTGGCTCAAAATAAACTATTTGTTCATTTTTATCATATACATAACTAATCCATTCTATATAATGTTCTTCTTCCATCACGTGATTAACTTTTACATTAATATTTTCACCATATATTTGATATTCTGGTACATGCTTTTCAAATGAAGCATCTACGCTATTAGGTTCTATATCCTCTAGTGTTTCGCCACAACATGTAATTTTACAGTTATCGCAATTACAATCTTCTAATACTTTTATAAGCAAACCACATTTATTACATCTTTTTAACACATTATTCCTCCTTATAAAATATTATACAATAATTTAATTAAATAAAAAAGTTAAAATTAAAATGTTTTTACATAGACATCATATGTAAATATATTAGCATTATCTAGTGATTTCTTAGATTCAACTGTGTTACAAGTTTGATTTTTTTTATAAAGAATATAATCAGTAGTAGGACCGTTAATATGTCTTGCACCCTTAATTTTTAATTTTTCTTCTCCTAATAAATCTAAATATATATCAAGTTTAATATTATATCTATCTCCATCTATTTTAGAGATAATTATTTCATCAACAAATTTTCTAATAAATTCGCTTAATGAACCACAATTAAGTTCTTTTTCAATTAATTCTGCCATTACATTAAGATTATTATTACTATCATTTAATTGTTTGACTTGTTTAATTATAATAGTTTTCTTTTCATTCAAACTTTTAATTTCCTGCTCATACTTATCAAATTGAACCTTAACAGACTCTTTACTTATATCTCCGTTAAAAACTAATTCAAGAGTCATTGATTTCTTTTCTTCAATAATTTTTATTTTAGTATTAAGCAATTTTAATTCTTTATCATAGTAATCATTTTTATCTATATTTTCATATAACTTTAGCATATTTTTAATAATGTTTGTCTTTTGTGGGACGATACTAATCATTATGGATGACATAATATTATATAAATCTACTTCAGCAATAATTGGAGATTTACATGCTGCTAATCTATGTTGTAGATACATACCACAACTCCATATCGGTCTACTTTTATTTTTATTACCATGTGATCTTTGAAAACTAGTATTATGTTCTTTACAATATATTTTAGAACTAAAAGCATATTTTAAGCCACCGGACCAATAATTATTATTTTCATATCCTTTAGTACGCGATTTTAATATTCTGTTTGCTTGATCCCAAAGTTCCTCAGATATAATTGCTGGAATACTTCCGTCTTTACATTTATATAATATTTGTTCATCTAAATTATTTTTTTTTCGTCTTTTAGTTCTATAATCAAGTATTTCATAAGTTCTTGCTCGGTAATATCCTTTGTATTTAGGATTTTCTATCATACGTTTTAAAGAATCTTTATCATATAATTTTCCTTTTTTATTTAGATAGCCTAACTCTGATAGTTTCTTTGATAATTTTAGAAAACCATATTTTCCAGTTGCATATAGTTCAAATAATGTTTTTATAAATTTTGCTTCATTTTCTACAATAACTAATTTACAATTATCTTTTCTATATCCAGTAATATTTGAGCTACCTAACACATGACCATTTTCAATTGCCTGTCTATGTCCAAATTTTACTCTTGAAGATAATTTTCTTGACTCATCTTGAGCTAAATTAAACATTATATTTAATATAAGCTCAGAATTATAATCAAATGTATTCAAATTTTGATTTTCAAAAAACACACCAACTCCAGAATCTTTTAACTCTCTTATATAATGAATACTATCTTCTAAATCACGAGCAAATCTAGATACTTCTTTAGTAATTATTAAATCAAATTTTTTATGTTTTGCATCTTGTATCATTTTTTTAAAACTTGGTCTAACATCAACTCTAACACCTGTTTTACCTTCTTCAATATAGCCACCAGAAAATATCCATTTTGGTTTTGATTTAATATAGTTTTCATAATATTCTAATTGATTATCTAGCGAATTTAATTGGACATCAGAATCTGTTGAAACTCTACAATAATAACATACTCTAAGAGGAAGATTATAAATTTTTTCTCCAAGCATTATTGCTTTTAATATTTCATCATAATTCATAATAGATTCCTCTCATAATTAATAAGTGTTTTGCAATACTTTGAGATTTTTTAATAGTTTATCATTTACTTTTGAAAATGTATTTTCATCTATTAAATTTTTTCTATATAAATTATTATTAATTATTATTTGTATTTGAACTTCAAAAATTTTATTATTTATCAATCATCATCACCAATAAATAATATTTATAAATAAAAAAATAATTACTAAAAAGTAGAGTGACGTTCTTGAAAGTAGAACCTGGTTCAAAGTTAGACCATATTGCAAGATTTCTATTTATTACTTCAGTACTATAATCTTTATAATTATTAGGATTAAAATCAGGACGAGAAGAAATAGCAAGTATCTCTCCACTCTTAGGATTCATAGCAATACCCCAAGCACCATCTGCATCATACTTTGTCATAACATTATTAAGTTCCCTTTCCAAAGTACTTTGAAGTTCAAAGTTAATAGTAAGATAAACATCTAATCCATTAGCAGCTTCTTCATAAACAGATGCCTCCTTAAGTCTCTTACCCTTAGCATCCGAAAAATACTTAATACTTCCCCCTTCGCCCTTTAAAACATCATCATATAAAAGTTCAAGACCACTAAGTCCCTGATTATCAATTCCCACATATCCAAGTGAATGACTAAGCAAATTATCATAAGGATAGTACCTCTTACTCTCTTTTAAAAGATATACCCCATCATAATTAAGAGCATTAATTTTTTCTGCAATATCATAACTAAGTCTTCTTCCCTCAGGATGGACTCTCTCCATAGAAGACTTCTTATAAACATGTTCT
>SFSZ01000045.1 GCA_004563275.1 bacterium | reverse complement strand
TAAAAAAGATAATACAATAGAAGTTGATAGTTTTTATGAATTACTAGATGCTAAAGATAGTATCCATAATGCAATATTTTATTATGAAGTAACACCTCATCAAAAATGTTATTTTTATATCAATAATGATAATAACTTTATTGTATATACTTTAAAAAATAGTTATTTAAAAAAAACAGAATAAAAAGAGAAATTTAGTAAAAGTATTTTCTAAAAACAATTTATATGATATAATTAAATCATAATAGGAATGGATAATAGACAAATTTACTCTGTTGCTATTTTAAACGAAAGGAGGATAACATGGAAAGAGATCGTAGTGCAAAGATTATTGCAATAGTTGCTTTATGTGTTGCTGTTGCTGGTTTATCAATAGGTTTTGCTGCATTTTCAAATGACCTGACAATTAAATCTAATGCAACAGTTTCACCAAATCAAAATGATTTTGATGTAAACTTTTCAACTTCAGATACTAGTGAGTTAGCTGGTACTGTAACTGGAGTTGGAACAAATTCAGCAACAGCTGAAGATGCAACTATTGATAATTCGGCTTCTCCGACCATTACTGGGTTAAAAGCAAATTTTACAGAACCAGGGCAAAAAGTAACATATAGTTTTTATGCTCACAATGCAGGTAAATATGCCGCATATTTAAATAATGTTACATATGCTAATGTTAGTGGTAAAACAGCTACAAAGGTGTGTACTGCTGGTGTTGGTACTGACGCTACAATGGTAGAAGCAGCTTGTAATGGTATTAGTGTATCTGTGGAAGTTGGAAATGATAAATATACTGGATCTATGGACAGTATTTCAAATCATTTATTAGCTATAAATGCTTATGAACCAGTTGTAGTAACTATAGAATATAATAGTGGTGCATCAAGAGCTGATGGAGATTTTGAAGTAGCATTTGGAGATATTACATTGACTTATGATTCAGTGGATTAATAAATTAAGGTTTGTTAATTTAAGTATTTGCTAAATGTTTGGTTAATATAAATAAACCAGTTAAAAATAACTAATTGAAGTATAGAAATATACTTCTTTTTTTTGCACAGTGTGGTTTACTTTTTTTTATAGTTTAAATGGTATAAATAAAAAATATATTAGAAAGTTTTATTGTGAAAATAGTTACAAAAAAAAGAAGTGGCATTTTTTAGGAAAAATTGTGAAGTATATTATCTTTTTTTCGTTATAAGGAATTATTAAGCTTGAATCTATGATTATCTTATTTGAAGATTTAAACAATCGTTCAGTTGCTCCGGTTAGGCCTGTTGGTCCTGTTGGTCCTGTTGGTCCTACTTCACCTTGTAATCCTTGAGATCCAGTTGGTCCTTGAGGAATTGTTAAATTTAAAATATAATTAGGTGCTGTTCCAGTTATTGAAGCTGCAGCTTGAGTTCCTGGGTCTCCAGTTGTAACTGTTCCAATTTCTAATGTTGGAGTATCTCCACTAGGTCCTGTTGCTCCGGTTGGGCCTGTTGCGCCTGTTGGTCCTATTGCTCCTGTTGGGCCTGTTGCGCCTGTTGCTCCGGTTGGACCTATTGCTCCTGTTGCTCCGGTTGGACCTGTTGCGCCCGTTGCGCCTGTTGGTCCTGTTGCTCCGGTTGGACCTATTGCTCCTGTTGCTCCGGTTGGACCTGTTGCGCCTGTTGGTCCTGTTGGACCTGTTGGACCTGTTGGACCTGTTGCACCTGTTGCGCCTGTTGGACCTGTTGGACCTGTTGGACCTGTTGCGCCTGTTGCGCCTGTTGGACCTGTTGCGCCTGTTGCGCCTGTTGGACCTGTTGCGCCTGTTGGTCCTCCAGATGGTCCAGTTGGGCCTGTTGGTCCACGCATTCCTGGTACACCTATAATAAATACATTATCATCTATACATTTTTTATTATTATTACATCCTTGCATACACATATTATTCATATATAACTCCTTTCAATAATATTATATGAATAATATATTTTATCGCAAATTATATACTACCCAAATTTTATAAATTTACTAAATCAAATACTTTACTTTCATTATTTATTTGATATAGATTATTAGCAATACATTTTCTATCATTTAAAAATAATTTATTTATTCCTACAATTATAAATTTTCCTTTATTTTGATTTACTTCAATATAGTTCTTAATTATAACATCAACTCCATACTTATCAACATATGTTACATCATCTAAATTAAGTAATATATATTTTACTCCATTTTCTGTTACCATATTATATAGTTTATTATTTAACATAATAGATGTATCTCCATTTAATATTCCTTTTAATCTTACAAATAGTATTCCTTTTATAAAATTCATATTTATTGTTAACATATTATAAAAATCCCACATCCTTATAAGTAAATTATAAAATATCTATTTGTCGAATTTTTGCGTTTTTTATTAGGCATAATTTTTTTTACGTAAATTACCTGTAAGTATTATTTTTATTAATAAACTGTTAAGTATTATAACAACAAACCCATATATTTCTTTTGCTATACCAAAGTAGTATACTCCCACTAATATTATTATTAAATTCATTATAAAGGTTGTTATAAATATTTTTATATTTAAGTATTTTTTTAGTATTAATGGTAATACACTAACCCCTCCAGTTGAAAAGCCTAGTTTATATATAAATCCACAAGTAATACCACAGATTATACCTGATAATAAAACATATATTAGTTTATAGTCATAATTTAAATCAAAATTTATAAAACTTGTTATTTTAACAAATAAGGGATATATAAATGATGATATTATTATACTTAAAGTTACTTTTTTTTCTAAAAGTGTTAGACTTAGTAAAAACATTATTATATTTATAATAAGGATAATAAGTGATGTATCTTGTTTGGTAATTTGAGATATTATAATTGATAATCCTTGCGTTCCCCCTACTACTAAATGTAATGACTTTAATATTATATTAAAGTTTAGGGCTGCTACAAAAAGATTTAGTAATAATAAAAAGTATTTTTTCATATTTTCCTCCTTTTTATTATATACAAAAAAAGAAATATTATTTGGGATTTTATCTTTAATAATATTCCTTTTTTACTGTAGTCTATTTGATTATATTTCATAGTCTTTTTTAGAGGTCCTAAAAGTCCTGGAAATTTATATTTATAATATTTTTCTCTAAATTCTTTTTCCATATCATATCTTACTTCTTCATAAAGGGTTATAGCATCACTAGATACTGTATCAAGTATTTCTTTTCTTTCTTCATAACTTTTACTAAATGATAATTTATCAAGTACTTCTTTTCCAAGTATTTCTTGTAATCTTAAAGCTATATCAACTTCTTTAGGGTAACCACAGCCATTAGTTAATAGGTTATATTTTAGGGCGACTTCTCTTGTTTTTAGTTCATTTATTCCTTCTTCTAAAGCACTACCTCCATTTGAAGAACAAAAATGCATAACCTCGTGTAGTAAGATTTCTTTGTAATAATCATCATAATCAATACCTTTTATAAAACAATGTTTTATAAAAGTGTTAAAGGTATTGTTATTTTTTATTAATGTTTCTTTAGTATAACATACATGATTTTTATTTGAACCATAGTAAGGCAGTTTTTTCATGGCTTCAAATATTTTACAAGCACTAATTGGAAAATAGAAATCATAATCTCTAACATATAAAGTTATGGTATTAGTTTCACAGATAAAAATATGGTCTTGTAAATTAATACTTGTTACTATTTGTTTTACTTTATCTGGTATTATATCTTTATATTCTCTGGTTATTATTGTTATATATTTTTTAATATCTTTTTCTAAAGCTTGTTTTACAGTTTCTATATCTTCCATTTACATCTTCCTTTTTATTTGGTTTCTATTTTCTTTTTATAATATCTTAAAGTTGAGGGGGAAATATTAAAGTATCTGGCTGTTGGTTTTACTCCTATTTTATTTGATAGGTATACGATATTTTCTGGTGTCTTTTCGAATATTTCTTCCTCTTCTTTTTTGGGTTTTCCTTCTACTTCTTTTATTAATTCTATTCTATATTTTTTCCAAAATTCATAATTTTGGTTTAAATAATCATCACTTGCAAGTTTTTGTATTTTCATTTAATTCTCCTTTTATGTTAAATCTTTCTACTATATTTTTATTATAATGTGTCTTGGTGTGGGTCTCTTTGGGTTCAACTTGTTT
>SFSZ01000044.1 GCA_004563275.1 bacterium | reverse complement strand
GAAACTATATGCTACTTCTACTTCGCAGACTACTTTTATACCAAGTTTTTGTGCTTTTAAACATATTGGATGGTCTAACTTAATACCGGGATTTTTTACAACATAGTCATATGTATTATCAAGTAAACTTACCGGGTCATTAGTTATAACTACTTTTATATTTAAACTTTCTAATTCTTTTACTTGTTCTTCTTTTTGTTCTTTCATATCTGTTACTAGAACTTCGCAACCATGGCTTACTAAAACCTTGGCAGCTTCATAGCCACTTCTAGCCATTCCTAAAATAAATATTTTTTTATTTTCAAACATATAAACCTCCAAATTAATTATACAACAAATAAATAATAAATATATTAAAATACATTAATTTTACATAATAAAAACAGTCTATGACTGTTCAAATTTTTCTTTTAAGTTTTCAACTGCTTTTTTAATATTAAATTTAATATTAGGGAAAGCTTTAATAATTCTTCTTGTTAATAATTTATCATTTAATATAGATTTAATTTTTTCTGTTATTTCTTTTGTATTATCAAGGTTAACATATTTAATTGACATGTTTTTAACTTTCATAACTACTTTGAATGATACAAAAAAATCACATATATAAATAGTCAATACTGAGTAGAATAGTATATTTATAAGTGTTGGAGAAAGGCTGCATATAAAATTGAATACATGTGGATTAATAAATTTAATTAGCACTACTCCTAAAACACCAAAAAGTAAACTGTTTTGCAAACATATTCTTCCATTTAAATTATATTTATATTTTGAGTAGTCCCACCATCTTGCTTTAAATAATTTTTCCATTACATAACTTGTTATATATTCTGCGATGCTACATATAATTACTGACATAATAAATATAGTATATATTTTTTTAAATGGGTGAAGCAAAAAAATCATTAATAATGCACATTTGCCATATATAGGACAATAAGGTCCTATCATAAAACCTCTATTAACAAAACATTTTGTATCTGGATAAGTTGATATTACTTCTAATAACCAACCTGTCATAGAATAAATAATAAATATTAAAAAATATATTTTTACTAGTTCCATAATTACTCCTTCTTTTTATTAAATCCCAAATATTTAGGATAACTTTTCGGATGTTTTAATACTTCTAATGAACAAAATTTATCTATCATTGTAACAACCCAAGATTCTTTATATTTTGGTGGTATTATGTTAAGTGGAAACATATGCCTTAATATTATATTTGCTACTCTGTCATTAACTAAATTTGGAAAATGTTTTAATGAGTTTTCAAGTGCTTCTTTAGCATGAACAAATCCATGCATTTTGAAAAATGATTTTTTAATTCCACTATTTTGCCATGGCTTATAATAAAAGTCATGTAATAAACCACCTATGCTTATATCCTTGCAATTAAGATTATGCTTTTTAGCATATAAGTATGATTTATATGCTACTTCTAAAGAATGATCATAAACACTTTGGTCTTCATGGTGAGGATACTTTTTCCTTTTTTGAAATTCTTTTGATTTTAGTATCTCATCTACATATTGTAAAAATTCTTTATCATATTTCATCTCAATCACTATGTAATTATAGCAAAAATTATCTCAAAAATAAAGAAATTGTGTTATAATTGTTATATAGTATACAATTTAGGAGTAGTTATCATGCTAAAAATAAAGATTAATGATCAAAATATAACAATGTATATAAATTTAAATGATAATGAAGTTACTATTTCGTTTAGTGATTCAAGTTTAGATTTTTTAAACTCTTTTATTAATGTGGTTACTCGTAAAAATAAAATTGTTATCACATTAGGAAATAAAAAAATATGTGAGATTAAAGATGGAAAAATAATATATAAATCTAAAATAACTTCTACTGAAATTAGGGTTTTATCATCTATATATAATTTTTTAGATGTTAAAGATGCTTCTAGCAATTATTTTGCTTCTGTAAAAGAAAAAGTAAAAGAACAAATGTCTAATGCTAGAAGATTAAATAGGTTTGGATGGTCTGACACACAAAAGTTAAAAACTGAACTACATACTCATTTAATTGAGATATTATCAGCTGAAGAATTTTTATATTTACTTGATGCTTTTCATCTTAAATTTCCTATTAAGAATGGAAAGTTAGATTTTAGTTCTGAAAAGGAGTATTCATTAGAAGAGTTAATTGATCTTGGCTATAAGGATAATGTGATAAAAGCTCTTAAGCTAGATTTGACAAAAAGAACTACTTTTGATGATTTATTAAATGTAAATAAAAACAGAAATATTTTACTTAGTAGATGTTCTAAATTATTGGATGTTGATTTATCTAGTATTGAAAATGAAAAAATCGAATATTTAGAAAGAATAAAACTATTAGAAGAAGAGATTTCTAAATTAAGAAAAAAATCTTCTAAAGAAACTAATGATAAAAATAAAAATGTGTTAAATAGAAAAGCAAATGAACTTAAGAAAGAAGTAGGACAAATTAAGTGTAGTATAAACAATTTAAAGCATAAATCTTCTTCTTTAAAATTAAGCAAAATGTATTCTATACTATTAGCTGCCTCACTAAATAAATTAAAAAATGAGGGTATTGAATATTCAGAAATAAGTTTTTCTACATTTAGTACATTAAAATATTTAAGTGATGAATATAAAAATAGAGAACATCCAAATTTTAGATTATTAATGAGTATTGATAGAAATAAGGATGTTAGTAGTTTTAAAGAAGCCTCTTCTGAATTATTTGAGCTTTTGAAAGATAATGTTGTTGCAGGGGTTGACATAGTAGGATTAGAAAGTAAATTTAATGATGAAACTTCTAAAACTTTTGAAGAATCTTTAGAATGGATAGTTCCTGTACTACATATGTATCCTAATAGTGTACTTAGATTTCATGCTGGTGAATTTAAAGATACTACTGATAATGTTTATAAGACATTATTATCACTTAAAAGGGTTAAAACAAAATTGAACACTGCTTATAAAAAAATGTTTGGGGTATCATTTGGAATAGTACCACCACCTAGAATTAGAATAGGGCATGCTGTTAATATAGAACAGACTCCTGAATTAATTGAACTTTTAAAAGAGTTTGATTGTATAGTTGAATTTAATGTTAGTTCTAATTATGCATTGAGTCATATAAGTGATTTATCAAAAATACCAATTGAATATTATGATAGAAACAAAATAAAATATGTTTTTTCAACTGATGGTGGGGGAATGTATTCTACTTCATTAATACAAGAGGAAAATATAGCGAAGAATCTTTCAGCTTATGATGTTCCTGGCTCTACTGGTAAAATAAAATCAGATTATATTAAGAGTGCTCAGCTTACTGAGCAAGA
>SFSZ01000043.1 GCA_004563275.1 bacterium | reverse complement strand
TGGAAAGAAAGATATGAAATATTAAAAAAATACCAGGCCTTCCTCAAGGCACAACGAGAGAAAAAGTAACATTTATAAATTTATATAGAAATAATTATAAACTTACTAACATGTGTGCCGTACTTAATATAAGCCCTAAAACTTATTATAAGTATAGAAATAAGGAAGAACCTGATTATTATGATTATTTAGTAATTAAAGAAATATTTGATGATTCTAAAGGTACATATGGATATCGTAGGATTGTTGATGGCCTACTCCAAAAATATGGTGTAGTTATGAATGGAAAGAAGGTATTAAGAATAATGAAAAAATATAATTTAATAGCTGAATATATTAGACGAGCTAAAATTAAACATAAAAATCAAAGAATTGAAGATAATGTTAAGCCTAATTTATTAAACAGAGATTTTACTACTGATGCACGAAATAAAGTATGGGATACAGATATAACATATTTAATATTTAAAGGTTCAAGAGCATATCTGTCAACTATTATAGATTTATATGATAGGCATGTAGTTTCATATATAATATCAAAACGTAATGATACAAAATTAGTTATGGATACTTTAAATAATGCTTTGGCAAAAGAAAAAGATGTACATGGACTTATCATTCATAGTGATCAAGGGTTCCAATATACATCTCATGAGTACAAAGTTGTATGTGAATCAAATGGTATTCAAATATCTATGAGCAGAAAAGGAATGCCAATAGATGATTCTCCAATAGAAAGCTGGCATGCTCTTCTAAAAAAGGAAACTTTGTACAATAATAATATAACATCTTTACAAGAATATATTCAACTTGTAGAAGAATGGATATTATTTAAAAAAAAGAGAAAAACTTACACAAAAAGAGAAAAATAATTTTCTCTTTTTAATATACTGTCTTTTTTTATGATGTCTACTGAATAGGGTTCACATCAGTTTGAATGTCTTTTTTTAGAATCTATGGCCGCCACCACCATGGCTGGCACCAGAACTTCCAGAGTGGAAACCACCGCCAGATGATCCTCCTCCACCAGAATCTGCTGGAGGAATATAAACTCTGCTAGTATTTGATGAAATAAACTCTTTAGTGTCTTTGGTTATTTCAAAAGATTTGTTATCAAAATAATCATTTGAGTTGGTTGCTAATTTAATTTTTTTATTACGTAAAGCTAAAATTAAAGTTCCAATTGTAGCACTTACTACCGCAATTATTGATAATAATAAATATGGGGTTTTACGATATATTTGAGTACCTATTACAACATATTTATCAGCATTATCGGAAAAGCCATGATTATAATATTCGGTTAATTGTGATATTAAAGTATTGCAAGCATTAAAGTATTCATGATTGTACATTTCTTGATCTAATGCTGATAAGATATATTCAACACGATAATCGTTATAATAAAGCATTGCTTTACCGGCAGTAGAAATATAAAATATTCTATTTTGCATATCAATAACAAATGCTAATCCATCAATGGAAAAGTCATTATAATCATAAAAATCGTCAGCATACTCTTGGGTGGAATCTTTAACATTTGTATTAATGGTTACGATTGCTAAATCTAAGTTAGTATTAGCTATAAATTCTTTAACTTTGTCATATAATTGTTTTTCTTCTTCTTCCGTTAAAAGTTCTGCAAAGTCATATATTTTTTCATTGGCATTAACTGAAGGTGTTAAAAGAACATTATGTTCCATTGAAGATTTATATTTTATTTTTTTAGGTACTTTTAAATCAGCTGTTGTTCTTGAGTATGTATTAGTCGAAGCATATACTGGTAATACTAAAAGAAAGAGTGAGATAAATAAAACAAATATTTTTTTCATTATACATTACTCCTTATGAAGAAATAGAATATAGCATAGCTAATAGCAAATACAATTAAACCTATAGATAAGAAAGCAATAATAGCTTTAGAAACAGATACTGGCATGTTACCTATTAATTTTCCAGATTGGCCATTCATAGCAAAGGTATATGTTTTATCTTTGTATTTAATATTTAATAAGTAAACTGGTAATAAAGCATATTCTTTTTTTAATTCAGAAAAGTTGATATTATCACTTGTTATGATAACTGAATCGTATCCAACTATTTTATTTTTAAGTTTTTCTTTAATAGTATTTTTCATTCTTTCTACAGCAATTGCTTGAGCATCAGATGACTCGACATCATACTTTTCAGCTAAGAAACCTGATAGATATGAATAATTAAAAGGGACAGCCTTAGAATAATCAAATGGTTCAATTGAATTCATGGTAGCATCATCAAATTTTAAAGATCCATCATTTGGTACTTTATCTATTTTACAATTTGCTTCTTTAATTATTTCATAAACATCAGTTTTGGTATAACGATAGTTTCCACTGTGCCAAACTTTTATATCTGTTGCTTTTGCGGTTATTCCACCATTTGAAATACATGAGAATAACCAAAATGGAATATAGATTCCTCTTATTTCAGAAATATTTTTTTCACTACTAAAACTTTTAGGCATTAAGGGGTGTTTTTTACCAACTTTTTTAAATGCTTCTTTGGCATCATCTATGGTTTTATTAAAGGGAATCATTACTTCTGGTTCAAATTTACCTTCTAATCTTGATTTTATAATGGCGGGATTTTTACAATATACACAGAATGTTGCAGTTGTATTTGTATCAGTTATGATTTCTGCTCCACAATCTGGACAACGATATAAATCATACTTATTATTCTCTTCTGATTTTGATTCATTATTTTGATATTTTTCTTGATTATTATTTAAATCTTTTAACTCAAATTGTTGACCACAATAATCACATTTCCATTTTTGACTTTTAGGATTAAATATTAATGGTGCATTACAAGATGGACATTTATGGTCAACAGCCACACTACTTTTTGTCATTATCTCACTTCCTATTATAAATATATCATTTTAATAAGGAAAAAACCACATATATATATATGTGATTTTATTTGGTAAAAAATACTAAATAAATTAAGAATAGTAATAATATTAAGCTAGTAATTATTCCATTTACTTTAGAACTTCTTTCATCATCTTTATTAACTCCTAATGCCATTGATATGAATAAACCACCAACTAACCCACCAATATGAGCAGCATTATCAATACTTGGGGTAATATAACCTATAACTAAGTTAATAACAATAACGGGAACTATTTGACCTAATAAGACACTACCTAAATATAAACGATAATGATAACCAAAATATAAAAGTGACCCCATTAAACCAAAGATGGCTCCTGATGCTCCTAAACTATAACTATTGGTAATAGCGCATGATAATAATGAACCAGTTAAGCCACTAAATAAGTATACTAATAAGAATTTAGATTTACCTAAGAAGGTTTCAACTTGTTTACCTATAATAGATAAAGCATACATATTAAATACTAAATGTAAGATACTAGCATGCATAAATGTTGAAGTTAATAATCTGTATACTTCTCCATTTCTAACAGCAATCGGGTCTAAAATAAACATATTAGCTAATTTAGGGATTGTCATGGTTAAAGCAAACATAATAATATTAAGTACTACTAAAATATTAGTTATAACAATTTTTTTAGGTTTAAATATTCTTTCATATTCTTTATTATCTGCTTCACTTTTTTCATTAATATCGTTAGTTAATTTAATAAAGTTTTCAACATCATCAGTTTTCTTTAAAGTCATAGTTTTTAATTTAGGGAATAATCCAGCTAAATTATCATCTTGTCTAATATCTTTTAATGAGTCAACTTTATAATTATCAATTAACTTATCTTCTTTTAAAGGAATATTATCATTTAAATCTAATAAAATATTTAATGTCTTTAATTTAAATGATAATGTTTTCTTTTTGATTTGTTTAGTTACATTTCTTATTTTAAAATTATCAAATTTTAATTGTTCTTCATTATGAATATAATTAGAATTTATTCTTATAACTTTATAATTTGCATTTAAGTTTTCTAACCATATTTCATTTTTTACTCCGTTTACTATAATTGGTTGATAGTTTTCTTCAGTAATAAAATAATGAACAAGTCGCATAACTATTTCATCTTTCTTATCTACTAATGTGCTCATAATACTCCTGCCTTTTTACTTAATATATATATTTTATAACAATTTACTATTTTAGTAAAGAGAATAAAAAAGTAGAATTATTGAAGTTGTAAGATAAAAGTGTACACGAAAAAAAGTGTATGCTTTTATTTTTGCTATAATATTTATAAGGAGATGATTCTATGGCTACAAAAGGTCAAA
>SFSZ01000042.1 GCA_004563275.1 bacterium | reverse complement strand
TCAACATTAAATAAGTAATAATTTCCTCTTACTTGTTTTTTAATTGGATATGCTAATTTCTTTTGTCCCATGTCTTTTTTATTAACTATTTTAGCTTTCATATCAGTTAATACTTTTTCAAAAGCAGAAACTGTATCTTTAATAGTCTTCTCATCATTTTCAAATTTTACAATGAACATTATCTCATATTTATTCATTTCTACACCTCCTTTTGGTCTAACGGCTTCGCAATCGAAGCAAGGAACTTTCGTTCGAATGTATTATAGCATGATTTTTTAATATGCACAATATAAATTATTATTTTTTTAAATTCTTTTACATTTTATCTGGAATTTCTATTGCTAATACATCTAATAAAGTAGTACAAATATTCAATATTAAATGTAATAATGTTATATATGTCTCTTTTCTTTCGTTATTTGTTTCATTAATAATATTAGTTTCTGAATAAAATTTATTAAACATACTACATAATTCATATAAATACTCGCATATATAACTCAAAGTTTTTTCATTATAGGATTTATTTAATATCTTTGATAAACTTAATAATTTTACATATAGTTTTCGTTCTGAATCACTATAAATATCGTGTATACTAAAAGATTTATAATCTACTTTATTTAGTATTGATTTTATTCTTACCATACTATATAAAATATATGGGCCTGTTTTTCCTTCAAATGAACAAAATTTTTCTAAATCAAAAATATAATCAGTAGTACGATAAGGTAATAGATCAGCAAATTTAATTGTCGCTACTGTTAATTTATTTAATATTTCTTCTTTTTCTTCTTCACTGCTTGATGAACTAATTCGTTTGCTTAATTCATCCTTTATCATTTTTATTAAATCATTTAATTGTAAAACTCCACCATCTCTAGTTTTAAATGGTTTATTATCTTTACCATTCATAGTACCAAAACCATAGTAATTAAGTTTACAATTTTCTTTTACTAATTTAGATTTATATGATGCTCTAAACACTTGTTCAAAATACATTGATTGTCTCATGTCAACAACATACCAAATTTCATCGGGATTATATAAATTAATTCTATTATATATTGTTGCTAAATCTCTTGTTGCATATATTGAAGAACCGTCATTTTTTATAACTATTAATGGAGGAAATTCTATCTTATCATCTTCTCTTTTTACATCTATTACTTTTGCTTTATCAGACTCATACATATATGGTTCTAATACTTTTAAAGTATCTTTGATATATTTTAATGAACTTAATTCACCTTCCCACAAATCAAAATGGCAATTTAAATAATCATATGTCTTTTTTATTTCTTGTTTAGAGACTTCTACTATATCTTTCCACATGCTTATATATGGTTCTATTCCCTCATCTACAAGTGCAGTGATTTTTCTAACTTCTTCCATTCTTTCAGGATTTTCTTTAGCATCATTGCTAGCGCTTGGATAATATATACTTAATTCTTCTGGTGTTATTTCTAATTTTGGATAATCACCTTTATAGTTTTTATCAAAAAAACATAAATTTGGTTTTCTTTTCTTGATTTCAGATATAACCATTCCAGATTGTCTTCCAATATCTCCTAGATGAACATCACCGATCATTTTGTTTCCTAATAATGCAGATAATCTTTTTAATGATTCACCTATATTTGCAGATCTCATATGTCCTATGTGGAGTGTTTTCGCAGCGTTTGCGCCACCATAATCAATAATAATTGTTTTATTCTTATCTTTATCTATTAAATAACTTATATCTTTTAAACTACTGCTTACAACATTAAGCAGTTGATTCTTATTTATACTTACATTAATAAACCCAGGACCAGCAATATTTACATTTTCAAATCTATCATCAAAATTACTAATTATTTCTTCAGCAATCACTCTTGGATTTTTACCATATTTTTTTGCTAAAGACATACATGTATTTACTTGAAATTCTCCTAAATCTTCTCTAGAAGATACTTCTAAAATAACTTCTGATATGTCATAACCACATGATTTAAATACATTTAATATATATTCTTCGCATTCCTTAATATAACTCATATAATCACCTTTTTTCTTGTTAAATTATAACATAAATATCATAAAAGAAAAAGACCAAATTGAAGTGATATGATAAAAGTAGACAGGTAAAAAAAGACCAGTCTACTTTTTCTATGTTAAAATATAATAAAGGAGTTGATAATGTTTGGGAAGACCTAGTGGAACAAAAAATGTAATGAGAACACCAGAAGAAAAAGAAAAATTAGTTTTAGAATATTTGAATTCTAAAGAAGGATATAGAAGAATTGCTGAAAACAATGATGTATATCCAAGTACATTTGCCAAATGGATTAAATTATATCGTGAACAAGGAATTGATGGGTTAAAGTCAAAACAAGGTAAAACTGGCATAAGAAAAGGTAATTTTAAAAGAAGTGAAATTGAACAATTAAAAGAGGAATTGTTGAAGAAAGAAATTGAGTTGATGCGATTAAAAAAAGGTTATGTAGTGAAAGGAGTTGGTGCAAAAAAGGAGTACGTTTCTATATTAGATGTGAATATCAAATAATTGAATATTTTAGTAAATATTACTCTATTAGTTATTTATGTAAATTATTAAATGTTAGTAAATCAGGATATTATAAATGGAAATATAGAAAATACAATCCAAGCTTAAAAGAGATAACTAGACAAAGTGATTTAAAAATAATTAAGGAAGTTCATAACAAACATAAATCTCATGGATATAGATGGATCAATACATTTATTAGAAATAAATATGGAATTATATATACGGACAACTATGTTCATAGATTATGCAAATATAACGATATAAAATATCAAGGAAAACATTATCAATGGAAGAAACCAACAGAAGAAAATAAGAAATTTAATAATTTAATATGGAATGGTTGGAAATATTTATCTAAACCATTTGAGGTTATAATTTCTGATATGACAGCATTTTGGGCTAATAAGACATATTATGAACTAACTTTATATTTTGATGCTTGGAACAAAGAAATTGTCGGATATGGCTTATCATCTAGAAAAGGTGATATAAATACCTATTTCGATGGTTTAAATCAAGTTTTAAATAAAATAAAAGAAGAACAACATGACGACCTTATAACATTACATACAGATCAAGGCACAGTATATTCTTCTAAACAATATAACAATCTTCTTAATGATTTTAATATTCAACGGTCAATGAGTCGAGCTGGCACACCAACAGATAACCCAGTAAATGAATCATTGAATGGTTGGATTAAAGAAGAATTGTTTTTAGATTTTGATTTAAAACATTCAAAAGATGTTCCAAATCTAATTAAATCATACATTAATTATTATAATAATGAAAGACCATGTTATTCATTAAATTATAAAACCCCAATTCAATATAAAATTGAATCAGGGTTTTAAATGCTCTTTTTTTAAACTGTCTACTTTTACTTGACTAGTTCAA
>SFSZ01000004.1 GCA_004563275.1 bacterium | reverse complement strand
CAAGTTTTGCATTACAATATAAAAACCCAGTTGAGTATAGAACCCAACTAGGTTTTAAATAAATATTTTTTTAGTGTCTACTTTTCGTTGACAACTTCAAATTATCTACTTTCTAGGTTATCTATAAATTCTTGGAATTCGGTTGGTAATGGGGCTTCAAAGTGAAGTTTTTCTTTAGTAATGGGCTGAATAAAATCAACGCTTCTTGAATGTAAGAATTGACCAAATGGAGTTGTTTTCATATTGGTGTACACTGGATCATTATATACGGGATAACCAATATATTTCATATGAACTCTTATTTGATGGGTTCTACCAGTTTCTAAAGATAGATTTACTAAGGTATAACCTTTATATCTTTTTAGGACATTTAAGTGGGTTACTGCATGTTTAGAGTTATCTGGGGTAACACACATTCTTTTTCTTTCTTCTTTATCTCTACCAATGGGAGCATCAATGGTTGCTGTTTCAGTTGGAAGTTCACCAATTAAAAGAGCGGTATACTCTCTTTTGATTGTTTTATTTTTAAAGCCTTCTGCTAATAATTCATGAGCTTTATTATTTTTAGCAACAATGATAATACCACTGGTATCTTTATCAATACGATGAACGATGCCTGGTCTAAATTCACCATTAGTATCACTTAAATTACCGGTATATCCCATAAGAGCATTTACTAATGTATGAGATGTATTACCATTACCAGGATGAACTACCATACCTGATGGTTTATTAATTACCATTAAATCATTATCTTCATAGATAATATCTAATTTAATATTTTCTGGTTCAATGTCAGTTTCTTCATTAAAATTTTCATCAATAGTTATTTCATCATTATTTCTTAAAATATAATTACTTTTAGTTGGTTTATTGTTAACTAAAATATTATTTGATTCAATCATTTTTTGAATAGTACTTCTTGAATACTCTGTTTGTGTTGTCAAATACTTATCAATTCTTATGTTATCATCAGTTACTAATATCTTCATGGTCTTCTCCTTTTATAATTGCATATATAACTAGTATTACACCAAAAAATATAGCAATATCACTTAAATTAAAAATGGGATAATTATAATTAAATAGTCTAAAATCTAAAAAGTCTTTAACATAACCAAATACTACTCTATCAAAGAAATTACCTAATATTCCACCGATAAGTAAGCCAAATGCGATGGTATTTCTTTTATTTTGAGTAAAGTTTTTGAGATATTTAAAAATTATATATAAAGCAAAGATACTAATAACTATTAAGAAAATTCTTTGTCTAAAAAATAAACTCCAAGCTGCTCCTTCATTGTGAACATAAGTTAAATAAAAGAAATTTTTAATTACTTTAATACTTGCATTTAATGATATTAGATTTTGAATAAAGTATTTTGAGATTTGATCTAAAATAAAAACTATAATACTTATTAAAATTATTTTTTTCTTCATTTTATCACCAACTACTTATATTATACTTATTTTATGGTAAATCGACAAGTATTACGTCTGAACCTATAGTTTTTATTTGTTTAAAGGATATTCTGGTTTCACTACTATTATTAAATCTTTTCATCATTTTAAGTTCACCTACAATTAAACTATTAATAAGACCATCTTCATTTACATCTATATCAATTATTTTTCCGATGCGGCTGCCGGTTGTCATATTGATAATATCTTTACGTTGTAAATCACTCATAAGCATAGTATCACCAATTAATTATATGTTATTTCATGAGTCTTTTAACATTTCTAATAGCACTTTTTTCAATTCGAGATATTTGAGCTTGGGAAACTCCTAAGTCATCTGCTAGTTCCATTTGAGTTTTACCATAGATATATCTTGAATATAATATTTTAGCTTCTCTTTCGTTTATTTCTTTTAGAGCATGTCTTAAACTGATGATATCATCTTGCTCTTTTACTTTAGGGTCTTTTACTTGATCCATTAAATAGATAGTATCTCCACCATCATTATAGATGGGATCAAATAAACTCATGGGTGCGATTAAACTTTCTAGAGATGATGCAAGTTCATATTCAGATAAATTTAAATTATCACATATTTCACGATTTGATGGTTCAATGCCATGTTTTAACATATATTCATCTTTATATTTTAAAATTTGATAGGCATTATCTCTAATGCTTCTTGATATTCTTACAGTACTAGAGTCTCTAATAAATCTTTTTACTTCACCAATAATTAAGGGAACTGCATAAGTTGAGAATTGAACATTATATTCTAAACTAAAGTTATCAACTGCTTTAATTAACCCGACACAACCAATTTGAAATAGATCATTCATGTCATGTTTACCATTATTATATTTATTAATGATACTGAGAACTAATTTTAAGTTACCATTAATTATTTCTTCTTTAGCTTCTTGATTCCCTTTTTGATATTCTTTAAATAAAGTAATCATTTCATCATTAGTTAATACTTTTAATTTGTTAGTGTCTATTCCGTTTATTTCTACTTTATACTTAGCCAAATAAAAAAGCTCCTTTCTCAAATATATTGAGAAAATGAAGCTTTTTTTATTCAAATTAATTTATTTCCATGAGAGTTTTTAATTTTTTAATAATCTTTTTTTCGATTCTGGATATATAAGATTGAGAAATACCAAGCATTTCTGCTACTTCTTTTTGAGTATATTCTTCAGTTTCATTTAAACCATATCTTAAGGTCATGATTTGTTTTTCACGGTCATTTAAGTTTTTTAGTTCTTGTTTTAAAAGTTCTTTATCTAGTTTAAATGAGAATTCATCAAAGATAATATTATCATCGGTTCCGAGAATATCTTCTAAATGAAGTTCATTACCTTCAGCATCATAATTTAGAGCATCTTCTAGACTAACTTCAGTTTTTCTTTTTTTATTTTTACGAATATACATTAAGATTTCGTTGGCAATACATCTTGATGAATATGTAGCTAGTTTAATATTTTTATCTGGTTTATAGGTTTCAATTCCTTTAATAAGACCTATTGAGCCAATACTTACTAGATCCTCTAAATCATAACCAGTGCTTTCATATTTTTTGGCTAAGAATACAACTAATCTTAAGTTATGTTCAATTAATTTATTACGAGCTTCTATATCACCATTACGGGCTTTTAAAACATAGTCTAGTTCTTCTTCTTTTGATAATGGTGGTGGTAAGACATCGGTACTTCCAACAAATAATAGGGTATTGTCTATTTTTAATAATTTAAAGATATAATCGATTATTTTTCTAATCATAATGCCTCCTTGTTTAAGATTATTTTTATACCATTTATATTGATATCTGAAAGTCCTAGTAATGTTTTCTTACATTTTTTATTATTAACAATTATTTTTTTAGGACTAAATACTTCAAGTAAGCCTTTTTGATTATTTACGACGCTATAGGGAACTAAAAATGTTTTAACTGGCTCATTAATAAGTTCTTTATTAATCAAGATAATAGGACGTTTAAAATATGGATCTTTGAGGTTATTACCAGTATCTAAAAAGGCAGTTCCTTTTATGCATAAATCATTATAATATATGTCTATGTCATAATAATTAGAATATGTTATTTGATATTTTTTAGTAGTTTTAAGATATTTATAAATAATAATGGGAGTAATTATTATAAGTAAGAATAAATTTATTTTTAAATTATTTGAAGTAAAAATAAGACCATTATTAATTGAAGATATTTGATTATTTATTAAGTAGATAGTTCCACCTAAAACTATACTGATTATATAAAGATATATAAGATTATCTTTAAAATAATGAAAATTATTATATTTAAAGGTGATGATAATCATGATGATGCTTATTAAAAGTTTATATATTAATAGAAGAAAATTATTGTGGATAACAAATAGTAATAATGTGGATAAGGAACCAATAGATGAGGAAATAATGATTCTAGTTAGTGATGCTCTTCTTTTAAGTAAGAATGAAACTGATAAAAGTAACAATAAATCTATAATAAAGTTTATAAGTAAGATTATGTCTATGTATATTGTCATTTTAATCACCTTTTATATTATAAAAAATCTGATAAGTAAATTGTGTCGATTATTGCATAAAAAAAAGTCTAACTTTAGTTAGACTTAAAAATTATCTCTATCTCTTAAGAATGGTGGGATATCAAAGTCACTGTCATCTGTTTGTTCTTTATATCTTCCACGTGGTGTTTCATCGTTTGTTTGTGGTTCTTTATCATCTTCAAAACCGGTAGCAATTACAGTAACGATTACTTCATCATTTAAGTTTTCATTAATTACAGCACCGAAGATAATATTTATATCAGTATTACTACTTTGTCTTACGACTTCAGCAGCATCTTCTGCTTCAAATAATGTTAAGCTTGTACCACCAGTAACATTGATAATTGCATCTGTTGCACCTTCAATACTTGTTTCAAGTAATGGGCTTGATACAGCTTGTTTAGCAGCATCAATAGCACGGTTTTCACCAACACCTAAACCAATACCAATTAAGGCACTACCACGTTTTTCCATGACAGTTTTAACATCAGCAAAGTCTAAGTTTACTAAACCTGATACAGCAATAAGGTCACTGATTGATTGAACTCCTCTATGTAAAACATTATCTACTTCTTTGAATGCATCTAACATTGGAGTTGATTTATCAATTATTTCTCTTAAACGATCATTTGGAATAACAATTAAAGTATCAACATGTTTTTTTAATTCTTCAATACCTAAAATTGCTTGTTCCATTCTTCTTTTACCTTCGAATCTGAATGGTTTTGTAACGATACCAACAGTTAAAGCTCCTAAGTCTTCAGCTATTTCAGCAATAACTGGAGCAGCACCAGTACCAGTTCCACCACCCATTCCACAGGTAACAAATATCATATCGGCTCCTTTAAGAGCTTCTTTAATTTCTTCTTTACTTTCTTGAGCAGCAGCGCGTCCTACTTCAGGGTTAGCACCAGCACCAAGTCCATTTGTAATTGTTACACCTATTTGTAATTTATTACTGGCTTTTGATGTATTTAATACTTGTAAATCAGTATTTGCGACTATAAATTCTACGCCTTTAACACCTGATTCAATCATACGGTTAACGGCATTACATCCGCCCCCACCGACACCAATTACTTTTATTTTAGCGATTTGATCCATTTCTAATCCAAACATAATCTTTTCTCCTTTTTAATTATCGAAAAAATAACTAAATACTTTACCTAATATTGAATCACTAGCAATTCCTACCTTTGAGTTATGAGAACATAAATCATTGAGATCAGATTCACTAATCGTTGAATAATCTTTGTTTCTTAAGACTAATTTACTATTAAAGTAAGTTAACATTCCAAGAGATACACTATAAGCATTATCTCTTGCTCCTACATTATTTATTTTTCCTATTCTACCTTTTGTTGCAAATATGTTATTTACAGGAATGCTAAGGTCTCTAATTTCAGACAAGCCTCCTGTTATAATTATATAACTAATTTCCTTTTTTGTTAAGAGGTTTACGTTCTTTTTGACTAATTTTAGTATATCTTCAACCTTTTTAGCTACTAAAGTTGTTAGTTCATATTGATTTACAGTTATTTCTTCACCTAATTTATTAACAACTGTTAAGGTTTCTGAAACATCAGCATTCTTTAAAGACGCTAGTGATAGATTCTCTTTTAAATAGTTTGCATCTTTTCTTCTAACATTATAAGTTTCAGAAATTAACTTATCTATTTCATATCCACCTTGATCTAAAGTAACATTATTAATATAAATTCCTTTACTATACACACTTATATTAGTTGATGAATCACCTAAATTTACAATTATTACATTTTTACTGTCTAATTCAGATGTTTTAAAATTATAATAATCTGTCATTCCCGTAGTTGTTATATCTACTACTTCTAAATTACATTTTTGAATTAATTTTACTAAATCATATACTTTCTTTTTATCCGTAGAAACTAAAACACTTTTAACAGAGATATTTTTTCCTCTTTTATTTAGTGGTGATTCGGTTTCATAATCTCCTACTTTGAACATGATTGGAATAGCTCCAATTAATTCATCATTAGGTTTAATACGATTATAACTACTTGCTTGTAATACTTTTAAGATATCAGTACTTTCAACTATCTTTTCTTCATTAGTTATTTCATTGGTTGCATCGGTTACAGTAAATTCATTATAATCAGTAGGAATATTTAAAATAACATTTTTAATTTTAAAATTTAATTCTAATTCAGCTTCTTCTAAAACTGCATTAATGCTTTTAACAAGTTTATCTTCATCGGTTATTTGATTGAAGTAAAATCCTCTTGAGATGCCTTTTTTAGCACATAAAATATTAAGTTTATTATTAATAAACTCTCCCACTATTAATTTAATATAATTAGACCCAATGTCTAAAGCAGTATATATTTTTCTCATAACATCCCTTATTCTCTAGAAAGATTATACTATAAAGATGATTATATTTCAAATATTTATGCATATAAAAAGATTTGAATAATCAAATCTTTTATGATAAAATTCCATATTGAATATAAGAACCTCCAGCACCACCTACGTATAATGACGAGTATGACATCGCATTATCATAACTTGATCCTTCAGAGTTATGATATAAATATCCATAACTGATTTCTGACTTTAATATTTTCTTAAAACATACTGTGTCTTTTTCACATCCATTATATCCATAATTGTATGAATCAATTCTAAATGTAGCATCTCTTTCTTTTTGATCTGCTGAACCATAGTTTCCTTTTAAGTTATGGTAAGCAGACTCATCACTTTCTTTTAATGTTAGAGCTATATTTTTTTTATCATTCGTATTATCTGTTCCTGCTAAAGTAAATTTTATTTTCCAATAACATGCAACATTACTTATAGAATATTTAACTTGACCAACGTAGTTATGAAGATCATTTGTATTATATCCAGCAAAGACATAATTATCTGGATTATCTGCTCCACTTTCCCAGGCTGTAAAAATCGAGCCATCTGCATGTTGCTGAGTTTAAAGCTGTTGAGCAAGAAAATGTGGCACTATTGGTATTATATTTTATATTTCCAACGGAATCCTGAAAATGAATATAATATTCTCCTGCTTCTGATATTTCATAACTTGCTGTATATGGTGATGTTACACTACTAGCCACTACCCATACGCCTGATGAGCAATCTGTTGGAGATGTACTTAAGCAACTAGAATCTACACCACTTTGGGAATCAGTAGCAGTGCTAGATAATGTGCTTCCACTTTTTGTAAGTGAAGAAGCAGTTGGTGGAGTGGAATCTACTTTATATGTTGGTGAACAATTTGTATTAGATGTATTTCCAGCTTTATCGGTAGCATTTACGCATAATCTAGTGCCATTATCTAAACTCATATATTTACCATTTGTATACTTTGTTGATGGGGTACAAGATTCTTCTTCTGTTGTACAATATTTTAATGAATCTAATCTACTATGTTCATCTGAAATTGTATATTTATAACCAGCTGAAGCATACCAACCATTACCTTTTGTACCTAAAGTTGATGCTCCTTTTAAATCTGGCGCTTTATTATCAACTTTATATGCATCTGAACATACTACTCCTGAAGCATTATCTGCGACATCTGTTACTTGAATACATACTCTTCTAGCAGTTGACGTATTTGGAATTGATCGCGTATACGATGTTAATGTTGTTGTTCCAGATGTCACACTGTAAGCTTTAGATGGCGTACAAGATTCTTCATTTGTTATACAATATTTTAATGAAGCAATACCTGAGATTGTTTCACTTAAAGAAAAGTTTGTAGTTACAGCTTTGTACCAGCCATTACTTCCAGAAGTTGTAGTTGGAGTTGCATTGGTAACTGTTGGTGCTGTTCCATCTACATTATATCCAGAAGAACAAGATATTGATGATTTATTTCCAGCATTATCGGTAGCTTGATAGCAAATTTTACTTGATGAACCATCTCTTAATGAAACAGCTGATGAATATTCTTCTGTTGATGGTGTACATGATGCTGATGTTGTCAAACAGTATTTTATATATTGAATATTACTAGTATCATCAGTTGCATTAACTTGTATTGCTATAGATTTATACCATGTTTTAGCAGCGTTTTGAGTTGATGATGATACTTTAGAAGATACCGTTGGTGCTTCTGAGTCAACTTTATAAGCGTTTGAACACTTAATAACTGATTTATTTCCTAGTTTATCGACTGCTTGAACACAATATCTTGTCGCTTCTGAGGCATTTAAAAGAGTAAGTGAATATTCTGATGTACTTGAATATTTTGTTGTTGGATTACAGGTCTCTGATGTTGTTGAACAATAATAAATTGATTCTACACCTGAAACATCATTAACAGTTCCAGATGCATTATATTTTGTTGCCCAACCTGGTGCTGCGTTTGATAATTGTGTTAATGTACCATGCAATGTTACAGTTGGTCCTGTGGTATCTACGGTTATGGCTTGAGTTGTAGTGACAGTTTCACCAAGCTCAGTATAAGAAATTTTTACTGAAGTTTGCTTAGCAGTTAGTGAAAAACCATTTACAATTGTATAATTGGTTATAACTTTACTTGTACCGTTTGAGTAACTAACTTTAACTTCCATACCTGCTGGTTCAAAATCACTTCCTACAGCATAAATTGTTTTTGTTGGTGGTGTAGTTATTTGTAAACTTTGCATCCCACTACCTATTTTAATTTTTTGAGTTGTAGTAAATACTTTATTTGTTTCTGGATCTTTATAAGATATTGTTACATTAGATTGTCCTTCAGCAATTGTTCCATCGGTAATTGTATATCCAGTAATTGCTTGAGATGCACCATTTTCATAGATAGCTGATACTACCATACCTGTTGAATCAAATGTTTGTCCTGGAATATACAATGTTTTAGTTGGTGGTACTGTTATAATTATTCCAGTTACTTTATTAGTAACAGTTATTGTTTGTTTGACTGATTTAGTTATTCCATCATGAGTATACTGAACTGTTACATATGTTTGTCCTTTAACTAAATTATAATTATTAGCTAAAGTATAATTATTTACTTCCATTAATGAACCATCTTCAAAGGTTGCTTGAACTACCATATTAGATGCATCAAAGTCTTCTCCAGCAACATATGTTGTTTTGGTTGGTGGAGTTATTATTTCTAATTTTATTAAATCGTTTGTTACTCTAATAGGAATAGCAATTGTTCTTGTAATTAAATCTTCTGTGTAAGAAAGTCTAACGACATTTTGATCTGTTTGTAAGTTAACATTGTCTATTAATTCATAATTAGTAACTGTTTGATGTGTACCATCAGTATAATATGCAGTTATTACCATACCAGTTGGATCGAAGTTTTCACCTTTAATATATTTTGTCTTAGTTGGGTTGGTAGTTAATTCTATTCTATCTAATCTCTTATCAACTATTTCTCCAGTACCAGCTTCTTCAATAAATAATTTAGCTTTATATGATGATCCTTGTTCATTGTTTTGATTTTCTTCGATATCAGGATAAAAGATTTTTAATGTATATGTGTGGATAGCATAACCATTTATAAATTGGCCAACACCAAAATAAACCTTACTTTTACCATTAGGAATGGTTCCAGCAGTAACAGCAGGAACTAAAGTACTTCCAGTATCAGTTTTACTTCCACTTAATGTATATGTTAAGGCTCCATCTGGAAAGTCACTTGCTTCGACATCCATTCCAACATAATAATTCATTTTTAATGGAGAGGTATTATTTCCAGTTACAGTAAAGGTTTTAGTTGCCCATTCTTCTTCTCTTGGATAAAGTTTTTCTTTAAATATTATATCAGCTGATTCATATGTAATTGTAAGGGTTGCACCATGAGCTTCAATAGTTGATCCACTTTCATCTTTAACACCTTGAGTAACAAAATAACTATAAGATATTGATATTGAGGCTATAAGTAAAAATAATATAGAAAATAACATCATAGAAATTCTGATATTTCTTTTCATTATATTCCTCCTTTATGTTATACGTTATAATTATAACATTTGTTTTTTTGTTTATCAATTAGTATTCTTATTTTATTTTATAAAATTATGATATAATAATATTGGTGATTATATGAAATTAACATTGCTTATTATGCTTAATAAGTCTATTACATTTATTTGTAAATTATTTAAATTTGAAGGAAGTGTTTTTCCCGCTAGTATTGTTAGAAAGTTTGATAAAAATATTTTAGAAAAAATTAAATATCCTAAATATGTTGTAGGTGTTACTGGTTCTTCTGGTAAGGGTTCTACTACTAGTATGATTGCTCATATTTTAGAAGTTAATGGTTATAAAGTTGTTTGGAATAAGAGTGGTTCTAATGTTGTTAATGGTACTACTACATTAATTTTAAATAACACTAAAGTTTTTAGTCATAAGATGGATTGTGATTTTCTTCTTTTAGAGATGGATGAATCTTATATTAAAGAAACTTTTAGTAAGAGTACTTTAACACATTTAGTTGTTACTAATATTACTAGAGATCAACCTGCTCGTAATGGAGAACCAATGTTTATTTTAAATAAAATATTTAATTCTATTGATGAAAAAACTCATTTAATTATTAATAGTGATGATGCTTTTGTTAATAGATTAAAGTATTTACATAAAGGTGAAGTTACTACTTATGGTATTGGTAAAACTAAATATAGCTTAAAAGAACCTATTAGTAATAATGTTGATGCAGCTTACTGCCCTATTTGTCATGAAAAGTTAGTTTATAAATTTTATCATTATGGTCATTTAGGTAGTTATAGTTGTCCGAATGGTGATTTTAAAAATAATATTGATATTAAAGCAGAAAAAGTTGATTTAGAAAAACAAGAAATGGTTATTAATGATAATATTATTCATTTAAACAAGGATGTTTTCTTTGCAGTTTATTATACTTTAGCAGCTTATTCTTTATGTAAAGTAATTGGTTTGGAAGAAGTTAAAATTATTCATGCTTTAAATGATGAGGTTTTAGAATCTAAGAGATTAAAATCTTTAAAATATCATAATCGTGAAGTTGATATGTTAGAGTCTAAAAATGAAAATAATTTAAGTTATTTACAATCTTTAAATTATATTAATAATTATAAGGGTAAGAAAACTATTATATTAGGTTTTGATAATGTTTCTAGAAGATATAAATATAATGATATTTCATGGTTATATGATGTTGATTTTGAAGTATTAGATTTAAAGAACATTGATAAAATATTATGTATTGGTAGATTTAGATACGATGTATATGCAAGATTAAGACTTGCTAATATTGATGAAGATAAATTAGTTATAGTTGATAATATTAAGAATATTAGTGAAGATTTAGATAAGACTGAAGGAACAATATTTACAATGGTATGTTTTGATATGACTGCAGTTTTAAAGAAGATTTTTATGGAGGATAATAATGATTAAGATATTACATTTATATTATGATTTACTTAATCAATATGGTGAGCAAGGTAATATATTGGCTTTAAAAGATTCTTTTAGAAATCAAAATATTGAAGTAAGTATTGATTTATTATCTTGTGGTGATAAGATTGATTTTAAGAAATATGATTTAATTTATATGGGTACTGGTAGTGATGAGAATTTATATATTGCATTAGAAGATATAAAAAAATATAAAAAGGAATTAAGTGGCTTTATTAAGAAAAATAAATATATTATAGCGACTGGTAATTCTTATTTGATGTTTGGTAAGTATATTGAAAACGATGGTAAAACTATTGAGGGTTTAGATATCTTTGATTATTATGCTAAGGCTTCTCAAAAAATTACTGGTGAATGTTTTATGGCATACAAAAATTTTGAAAACCCTATTATAGGCTTTCAAAATCGTAAGTATGTAGTTCAAAATAATTTTAATCATTTATTTGCAGTTATTAGTGGAAATGCTGATAATTTTAAATCTGAATTTGAAGGATATCATGAATTTAATTTTTTTGGAACTTTTGTGATTGGTCCCCTACTTATTAGAAATCCAGAATTTAATGATATGATTGTTAAAGATATTTTAGAAAAGAATAATTTAAAATATCATGATGATACTGATACTAATTTATATAAAGCTTATTTTGAATATTTAAAAAACTTTTATGAAAGATCATAAAAGTTTTTTATTTAACAAATACAATCTACATAGCAATCATTTAAGCATCTTATCATGCAGCAGCAATTTAAGTTCATTGTAAAGAAGCTATTTGTTGAAAGATATGGTTGACTGTTACAGCATGTTTGATCTGGATTAGCTACTAATACTCTAAATGTACAGCAGTTTCCTTCTAGTTTTTCTACTCTAAATACATTTGAACATTCCGCACAAGAACTATCTAATGAAGTATTTGAGCAAGTACAAGTTACATCTTTACTTGTTGGCATACTAATTGGCACTCCATTACCACAACATGTATAAAGCATGATTGGTCTAGTATTACATACTAAGCAATTACTAGATCCTCCTCCTAACATTGGTCTATCACATGAATCTAAACTATTGTCTGGACAAGCATTTTGTTGTAAGATGCAAATTACTTTTAATATTTCAGCAATGCAATTACCTTCTTGTTCTCTATTATTATTACACATAATATTCACCCTTTCATTATTACTCAATATATTTTATGTATAATGATTAAAATAGTGATTTTATTTTTGTTAGTGATAGTGTATAATATTATTAGGTGATAAATATATGTGGTGGCAATATTTAATTATATTTTTTGTATTATTTATAATATCTTTAGTTATTGTTAAGCTTAATAAAAAGAATTTTACTTTTGAAATTAATAAATTAGTTCAATGTCTTGGTGGTAAAGATAATATTCTAGATAGTGAAGTTAATATGTCTAGATTAAAGGTTACTTTAAAAGATATATCTTTAGTTGATAAAGATGGAATTCAAAGATTAGGTGCTAAGGGTATTGTGGAAATAGATAATCAATTAAAAATTATATTTGGTCCTAATGCTAAAACATTAAAAAAATACATAAGTGAAATGAAGTGACTTATGTATTTTTTTATTAGCCTAAAGTTTTGTCTGTATTTATTTGTAGTGCATTATTAATATGAAATTCTAATGTTTCATAATTGCCATTAGCATCAGGAGCTGTTTTTATTTCGATTGGTTTACCAGCTGGATGATAAGATAATACTGCTTCCATATAGTTATCATAGGTACTATTAATTTTAAATGAATCTTCATAAGAATGATCAGTTTTATCATATAGACGTTCACCTATACGGTTTTTAGCTTGAGGCCATCCCCAGTTATATCCTAGTAGAGCTGCTAACATGTTGTTATCCATATTGTTTAAACAATCTCTATAAATAAGGGCTCCTAACATTGGTTGCATGTCGGCATTATTAATATTTTCTTCAGTGAATGTTAAAGTTTCATATTGGTTAGTTACGTAGTTATAATATCTCATAGTATAGTTAAGCCATACGCCTTTATTGATTTGAAATAAACCGACATCTCCAGTTGAATTGGAAGTTGTACTATGAAAGCCTAAACTTTCAGCAGTACACATATCTAATAATAATTCTGGGTCCAAACCATTAATAGCAGCAGCTTCTTCGATTAGTTTTCCATATCTTTCACGTGCTTGTTCTTTATAGGAAAAATATTCAGCTGTTCTAGGAGTTATATTATAATTTATTTCATAAATTTTATTAGCAGCTTGTGGAGTATAGTCAGAAACTGGTTCATCTACTTTAGACTTTTCAGTTGCAGCAAGTGTTTGATCAGTTTCATATATTAAATCTAAATTATCTTTTTGTGGTTCAACAGTTTCTTCATAACCATCTTTAGGATCATCTGGTAGTATTGGATCAATATCTTGATTTAGAGTTGCACTCATACCAAACTTAAAAGATATTATCGTTGCTAAAGTAAGGACTGATAAGGCTATTAATTCTTTTTTACCTGCTACACTTTTAGCTTTATTTGGCTTTTGACGTTCTCTTAATTTAGATAACGCATTATAATTTTTAATTCTTAACGTGTAATCATCAAAATTAATAGTTACTGTGTTACCTTTTTTGTATTCATCTACTGATTTTTCTTTAAAAATCATTTCAAAGATAGTTTTTGTTTTTTCTTCTGTAAAATATATTCCATTAGGATACTTTGAGGAATAGAATTTCAATCTATTTGGCTCATATTTAGGATCAAATTCTAATAAATATTTTGCCATATTATACCTCCATTAATTCCTTTATTTTGGCTTCTACCATTGTCCATTCTTCATCTGATTCAATTTTAGATAAGATTAGTTCGTTTGTTAGTTCATATGAAGAGCAAGAAAGTTCACCATCTACTTTGTATACTAGATAATTTTTGTCATTATTTTCAAAGGCAGTTAAAATTTCAAGCTGTTTTCCATCAATTTCTATTATATTCATACTATCACCTACTATAAAAAGTATAACATTAATTTAACAAATAAAAAAGTAAAAATTAATTTACTTAATTTTTACTTTGATAATACTTTTCTTACCTTTTCTTAAAATGAATTCTTGAGGACATTCAAAGTTTGGATCAGTTATTTTTTTATTATTGATGGAAACGCCTCCTTGAATGATTAATCTTCTTGCTTCACTTTTTGATGGAGCTTGTTTACTTTCAACCATAACATCTAAGATATTTTTTGAACTTACTTCAGCTGTTGGCATTTCTTCAGTTTCTTCTCCTCTAAAGATTTTTTCACTTATTTCTTTAGCTTTATCGGCTTCTTCTTTACCATGAAGATCTTTAACTACTTCATATGCTAGAGTTTTTTGAGCAGCACGATTTTCTGGATGATTTTTAACTTCTAATTCTAGAGAATCTATTTCTTCTTTAGAAAGGAATGTAAATACTTTTAAGTATTCAATTACTTTAGAATCATCTGAATTTACTAGGTATTGGTAAATTTTATATGGGCTAGTTTTTTCTTTATCTAACCATAGGGCATTGCCTTCACTTTTACCAAATTTTTTACCAGTAGAATCTAGAATAAGTGGCATTGTAAAACCGTATGCTTCTTTATTTTCGATTTTTCTGATAAGTTCAATTCCAGTTGTAATATTTCCCCATTGATCTGAACCTGCTGCTTGTAAGGTACAATTATAAGTATTAAATAGATGTAGATAATCAAATCCTTGTAATAATGTATAAGAGAATTCGGCGTATGTAATACCGGTTTCTAATCTTCTAGCAATTATATCTTTACCTAGCATATAATTTACATTGATGTATTTTCCAATATCTCTTAAGAAGTCTAAGAATGTTACATCTTTAGTCCAGTCATAGTTATTAACTATTTGGGCTTTTCCTTCTAATAGTAATTCAATTTGTTTTTTTAATCCTTCAATGTTTTTAGCAACGGTTTCTTTAGAAATTATTTCTCTTTCGGCGGTTGGTCTAGGATCGCCAATTAAACCAGTTGCTCCACCTACTAAGATGATTGGTTTATGTCCATGTCTTGCTAATCTTTTAGCTGTTACAAATGAAGCATAATGGCCAATATGTAGGGAATCAGCTGTTGGGTCTGTTCCTAAATAAAATGTTAATGATTCGTTATTAAGTTTATTTTCTAATTCTGGAGAACTGATGTCTTTAACTACACCTCTCCATTTTAATTCTTCAAAAAATGTCATTATTTTTCCTCCTTATTGGTAGAACCTATTCCACCTGTTCTTGTATTTTTTATTTCATCTTCATCGTCTACAGTTAAGAATTTCATAAATACACCTTGAGCTATACGATCTCCAATGTTTACGATGAAATCTTGATCTCCATGATTTATTAATTTAATTTTAAAGTGTCCTTCGTTATTTTCGTTATTATAAAAATCTGAATCTATAACTCCGACACTATTAGCTAGGGTTACGTTATATTTATAAGCCATTGAGCTTCTTGTATACAAATATAATACTTCATCATCGTTCATTGCTACTTTTAAGCCGGTTACAAAGGCTTTTGATTCTCCGGGTTTAAGTATATAGCTTTCTAAACTTTTGATGTCATAACCAGCGCTTTTTTTAGTACTTCTTACTGGTAAGGAATAACTTTCATATAAATTTTGATCTTCACTGATGTCTTTTTTAAATTGTTCATAGCTTATTTTTTCAAATTTTCTCATATTTCCTCCTAATAAAAAAATTCATAAGTCTAAGGACGACATTATGCCGTGGTACCACCTTAGTTTATGAATTATCATACACTCTTATCTTTAACGTAGATCTACGATTTAACTCCTGGGTTGTAAGGCCATTCTTTGTTAACAACTTGATTATAGCAAAAAATTAAAATAAATAAAAGAAAAAACTGTCTTTAATTAGACAGTTTTCTTAGTTTTTTTAGATTTTTTTTCACTTTGTTCTAGTTTTTCAATTGTATTATTTAAGACATCAACTGTTTTTTGTCTTACTTCATTAGCTGTTTTTTCTAGAACTGGGGTTCCTTTTTCTAAAGCTAATTCATATAATTCTTCAGCTTTTTTCTTGATTTGTTTTCCTTTTGATTTAGCTATATCTAAAACTTTTTCTGAATCTAAATCAGCTAATTCTTTTTGAATTTCTTTGATTTTCTTTTCAATTGTTTTTTTAACATCATCATATTCTAAATCTTTAGCTTGATTCCATAATTCTGTCATTTTATTAGTTAAATCTTTTCTAGTTTCAGAACCTTTCTTTGGAGCAAATAAAATTCCAAGTCCAGCTCCTACTAATAATCCAGTAAATAATCCGCATCCTTTTTTACTCATAATCTTCATCTTCATCCTTTCTATTTCTTAAACTTACAATTTTATTTATTAGAGACATAGTCCAGTCACTAATACGTGAGGTAATTAATCCTAGTTTGTTTGATGCTATATCAACAATGCTAAATATTCCATCTAAAGATTTTACTTTTTTACGAATATCTTCGATTACGGCATTAACCTCATCTATAGTTATTATAAGTTTAATTCCTAAAATAATTCCTACTATTAATAAAATTATTAATAATAAATAAATTACGATTGGTAATACTGTGTTCAATGCTTCCATTATTATTCCTCACTTTCTTCTCTATCTTCATACATTGAATCTATTAAATCAAATAAGTCACTTTCTAATGTATTATCGCTTGTTTCTTCTTTTTTCTTCGGTTTTTCTTTAACTATTTCATCTTTATATGGTTCATCTGGTAATTCGTCATCTTCTACTTTAACAGCAGGAATATCCATAATTTTAGGGGGTTCCACTTTTTTTGGTTCATCTTTATCAATTAAGATTTCATCTAGGGTTTTAAGTGGTTCAGTAAATTCATCTGGTTCATCTAAGATAACCGGTTCAGATTTTTTAGCTCCATAAGCTTTTTTTCTAACATCATCTAAATTAGGTGTTGTTACTCCTACATAATTTTTAACAATAATATCTTCTTTAGTATAGTTTTGATCTAAGATACCATATACTGGAGATATTACTGGTGATGGTTTAAATGGTGTTGTATCTTTCTTTCTAGTTTCTTTTTGATTGAATCTTCCAAAATCTGGTTCTTTTCTTCTTGGAGCTGGTTCTTCAAATCTTCTTGGTTCTTCAAAACGTTTTGTTTCTCTAGGAAGAGGTTTACGATACTCTTCTTCATCCCAATTATATTCTTTCTTTACTCTAGAAGGAACAGGTTTTTCATCAAAATCATCTAAAGGAAAATTAAATGTTGGTTCCTTTTTAACTGGTTTTGGTGGTTCTGGTTCTTCTTTTGGTATTTTAATTTCTTTAATTGGATTTATTTCTTCTTTTTTAGTTATTTCTGGAATATCGTCTTCTTCGATATCAAATAAAACATCTTTTAATTTTCTAAATACTCCCATTATTCTCACTCCTTAGTTAATTAAATCGTAATCAGGAATTTTTGGTTCATTATATTTATCATATTCTTGAATTACTTCTAAGAAATCACTGTCATTTTTTTCTTTATCAAAAATAGTAAATGTTTCTTCACGATAATTAAGAATATTTTCTCCCATTAGATTATTAATTATATCATCATTATATTTTATAGAAGATAAGATTATCAATGAATTAGCAATTGTTTCATTAATCATATCCTTATCTACCATTACTTCTATTTTAGCATAATTATACATTATTTCAATTAAATATTTTTCATTTTTACTATTTATTTCAATAAAACCTGGTTTATTGTCATAAGATATGTCTTTGCTATAGAAAGCTGATGGATTTATTTCATAGTTACTTTTCTTTTTATTATAATAACTAACTAAGTCAACATACATGTAATATTTAGTATTTTGGTTTTTTAATATCTCATTTACATAAGTAGATTTAACTACTCCCATATTAGATGGTAAATAATATTTATAGCCAGTACGATATTCGTTTTTAATATTTATTTTACTTTTTTGAATTTCTGATACAATATTATCTAAATTATCATTTTGTAAATTAGTACATCCAGTAAAGATAAATAAACAAATTATTAGTAATATTATTTTCTTCATATAATTCTCCTGTTATTATTATATCAGAATTTAGGCTTTGTTGCATCTAAATAATTAATAGTTACTCCTTGAGTTCTAAATTTATTTTCATATTCAGTTACAACATTGTCTTCAAAGTCAATTGGTAAGTCTAAATTTACTTCATTAAAATGAAAGTTATTATTATTTAAGGTTTCTAGTGAATAAGCAAATAAACCTTTATTATCAGTTTTCATTTTAATATTAATATTATCTTTAGATATTTGGTTATATAAATCTAAAAAGATAGGACTAGTTAATCTTCTTTTAGAATGTTTCTTTTTAGGCCATGGGTCAGAAAAGTTTAAATAGATTTGATCAACATTGTTATTAAAGTAATCAGTTATCTTGATGGCATCAAAACACATAAAGCGAAGATTTTCGGGAATGTCTTCTACTTTATTTAAAGCTCTAATTAGAACTGATTCATATTTTTCAATACCAATAAAGTTAATTTCTGGATGTAATTTAGCTTTACCAATAATAAAATCACCTTTGCCTGTACCTATTTCAATATGTAAAGGTTTAGAATTATCAAAGGGATTTTTTGTTACTACTAAGTTGTGATTTGATACGATTTCTCTTGCGTTTTTTATATTTCTTAATCTCATTTTAATACTCCTTTTAAACTTTTATCTTGTTTTACATATAATGTTATAGAGGTGAAACATGAAAAAAGATCGTAATGCGTTTTTTTCTGAATATGGTTATAACACTAATATGATGGTTCCAGGTAATATACCTAATCAAAATATGATGGGAAATACTATTAGTGCTAATTCTAATTTTTATTCAGGTCCAGCTAATCCTAATATGAATAACAATATGTATAGTGATATTGATTCTAGATTATCTAAAATTGAAAGAAGAATAAGTCGTTTGGAAGCTAGAGTTAATCATTTAGAGGGAGATAACTCTAGTAATATTACTTATGAAGATAATAGTTATTCTTCTAATATGTATATGGTTTAATTTTTCTTTATTTTAAGCTTACCAAAGGTAAGTTTTTTTATGATACGTTCTAACTCTTGATCTCCAAAGATATGCTTTAATATACCTAGTTTAAAGCTTAAATAGATGAAGATTATTCCACCTATAACAGTATCTATTATAATAGTTATTAAACTACCAGTTTTAGTATATAAATTAAATGGTAAATATTTATTAATAACTAATAAAACAATAGTCATAATAGAGGCTGGTATTAATGATATAGCCATCCATTTATATGTATCTTTATAACTTAAGGTTCTTTCTTTATTGATTAGATGTAAGCCTATTGTAATAGATAAAGCATATCCAATTAAAGAAGATATCATAGCTCCATAATAAGCACCGATTCCTAATTTATGACACAAAAGCATAATTGGAACATCTAATAAAGCATTTAAGATGCAACCAAAAGCATTAGTAATATAAACATATTTATATTTACTTAAACTTTGTAATGTTGATGATACAACTACGCTTAAGTTACCAAACATAGCACTAAAGATTAAGACTCTTAAGACTTTACCACCATATGGGTTTGTATTATAGAACATTGTCCAAACTGGAGTTGCTAAGATAGATAATCCTAAAGTTAATGGTAATGATGTATAGAATACCATTTGCAATGCTTTATTAATTCTAGTATTTAATAATTTGGTATCTTTAGTAGCATAAGCTTCTACTATGGCTGGTATTAAAGTTACAGTCATACCCATAGATATAGAGTTTACTATCATACATATTTTACTACCCCAGGTAGAAATAATACTGGTAATAAATTCAACATCAGCTGCATTATAATTTAAGTAATTTAAGGTTCTTAAGATTAAAACCATATCAGTAAAACTATAAATATTGGAAATGATATTGATAATAACAAATGGTATTGCATAAGAGATTATCTTTTTAGATATTTCTTTATTAGTTACTGGATCAGTTTTTAGTTTAGTTGGATCATCTATTATGTCTAAGTCTTTCTTATATTTATTCATATTTCTTTTTAGGTAAAAATAAGCTACTAAGCCACCAAAGAAGGCACCAGAGACAGCAATACCTACTGCTAAGGAAAGACTTGAATTAAAGACTTTATACGCTAAATATGAACCACATAAGATAACAAATATTCTTACTACTTGTTCAATTAAATTTGATATTGATGATGGTGTAACATATCTATGTCCTTGAAAATATCCTTTAGTTACGCTTAAATGAGGGATTACTAAGACAGCAAAAGATACACATCTAATAACAAAGCAAGCATCTTCAATGGTATTACCACCTTTTAAATCACCTAAAATAAGAGTTGCTAATTCTTCAGCAAATATAAATAAGATAATAAAGACAGCAATACTAAAGTAACCAATTATTTTTTTACCAATAGCATATGCTCTATTTTTAGCTTCTAAATATCCTAAAGAATTATATTCACTAATAATCTTACTAATAGCATTAGGAATACCGGCTGATGAGATACCTAAGAATATTAAATAGATATTGTAAGCATAACTATAAAGGGCACCACCTTTTTGCCCTACTATAGCATAAAAAGGAACGACATAAAGCATTCCTAAAATTTTAACTATGACAATTGATGCAGTTGATATTATGGTTCCTGCAACAAAGCTATTTTTTTTCATTTTTATTCACTCAAATCTTTATAAATTATCATCGCAGTAAAACAATATATTTGTTCTTCACCTACTGCGGCGATTGAGACACAATATTTTATGTCTACTAATTCATCAATGGTTGAAAGAAACATATTAACAGATTGTTCTAAATCTTTTTCATGTGATTCATCAAAAACTTTTACTTTCATATTTCCTCCCTATTATTATTTTATCTAAATAAAGGAATTTTTTTGTCGTTTTTGGTTCTTTCAACATTGTTTATTATATCTAATTTTTATAATATTTAAATATTTTTAGAGATTTTTGACAATTAATTGGCAAGGTAATCTTTAACAATTTGATACATTTCTTCATTTATTTCGTCAATGGTTTTAATTTTATCTTTATTAACACAATAAATAACATCAAAGTTATATCTTTCAGCAAGTAATTGATAGACATTTTCGGCACTTTTTAAGTGTTCATTGCTTTCATTTTGATCATGACGATATTCATATGGTAAATATAAGAATACGACTTTATCGGGTCTTGGAAGGTCTAATAAGGTAAATTCTAATTGTTCTAACCATAAAATTAAATTAATACGATCTGATACGGTTTCTAATTTTGAAGCTTGATAGGCCATATTTGATTCAACATATCTATCTAAGATTACATTTATTCCTTGGTCTAATAACTCATTGATTTTATCAATATTATATAATCTATCAGCGGCATAATATAAAGCAGCTACTTTAGGGGGAATTTTATTGATTCCTTCATCAAATAAAGATTTTTGATGTTTACCTAAAATATCTTCTGATATTATTTTTCCGGTTGGAGATGAATAATCAGGAAATCTTCTTTTTTCACATTTTATTCCATCTTTATTCAATTTTTCAACTAATAATTTAGTTTGAGTTTCTTTTCCAGAATTATTAGTACCTTCAATGACAATTAATTTACCTCTCATTTTTCTTTTTCCTTAAACATCTTGGACATAGTGCAATATAGTTTTCACTACCAACTAATATTGTACTATTTTTATTTCCATCATAGTATGTATAATAAGCATCACGATTACATTCATTACATGATGCATGCATGATTTCAATTTCATCAGCTATGGCTAGAAGTTGTGGCATAAGACCAAATGGTTCTTGTTCACTAGTCATATTTAACCCCGCAATAAAGATATCTAAATCTTCCATGATAGATAAATCTTGAAGTACTTTAACATCACCTTTTAGAAAGTTTGCTTCATCAATAAATACTGTAGTGATCTTTTCAGTTAAATGTTTTTTAATATCTTTTAAATCTTTAATTAATATTGCTGGAACTTCTTTATTGTTACGAGTTTTTACAACGCCAAAGTCTCTTGTATCTATTTTAGGTTTAAATAATAATATTTTACTTTTATGATATTTTTTATCATATTCTTTTAATAATTCATCTGATTTTCCACTAAACATTGGTCCAGTAAAAACTTTTATCATAATTAACCACCATCTTAACTATAAACTGATATTTAATTTTAGTCAATATTCTTATTTTTTTATAAGAAAAACTAGCTAATGCTAGTTTAAACTATTTCCACATGTTACACATAATTTTGAAGAATATTCATTTTCCGCTCCACAGAATGGACATTTTTTAGTAGCTGTAATATTTTCATTTATTTCAGCATTAACCATTTTTGGTAATTCAATAGTTGCTTCTTTAATATCATCTTCAATTGAATTTAATTGTTCAGGTGCTTCTTCAACTACCGGAGCAACTGGCTCAACTGGTAATGGAGTTACAACTGGTTGTTCTTCTATAACAGGAACTGCAGGTGTTTCAACAACTGGCATTTCAACTGGTTTATCTTCAATGATTGGAACAGCTGGAACATCTATTTTTTCTTCGACGTTAATTGGTTCTATATTTAGAACTGGCTCTGTAGGCACTGTTGTTTCGGCAGGAGCAACTGCTGGTGTTTCTGCAACAACTGGGGTTTCTACTATTGGAGTTACTGGAGCAATTGGAGTTTCAACAACAGGTGTTACTGGAACTGCTGGAGTATCTACTACAGGAGTTGGTTCTACAGGAACATTTTCTACAGGAGTAGTATTATTAATTGATACATTATTAGCAGCTGGCATTGGCATATCAAATGCGCTTGGAATATCAGCTGGAGTGGCAGTATTTTGAATATTTTGAGGAACTGGTTCCGGCATTGGTGTTTGTTCTGGAACATTTTCACTTATATTTAAAGCTGGGGCTTCAGTAAATTCATTTTTAGGTTCTTCAGGAACAATAACTGGTTCACTTACTGGAGTATTTGGAGCACTCATTAAATCGATGCTACCATCAGCCTTAATTTCTCCTTGATTTTCAGCCATTAAGTCTGGTTTTACTTCTGGTTCTGGTTGTACTGCATCAATTGCTTGAGCAGAACCAAATCCTAAGATTGGAGTGAAAATATATGGAAAGAATAAATTTCCTAAACCAAAGCCTATACCTTTACCAAAACGTTGAGGAATTTTAACAGCCGCAACAATAATTCCTATTGTATTGGCAACAGGAATAAGTACTAACCATCCTGGAAGACCACCACATTCTAAATAAACCCATCCATTATAAATAGGAATTAACATTGACCATCCTGGTTTTCCTAATTTCTTAAGCATTTTCCATTGACCAATAAATTGGATTAAGCCTAAAATTAATGTTATTCCTAAAACAATCAAAATAAAACTTTTTGCAAACATATTAGTTGCAGCTTGTACATCTGCATAAGTATTATAATCATAATTCATATCAACTAACCTACCTCTACTATTATTGTCATTATAACATATTTTTTTTCTAGTGCAAACAAAAACAAAAGAGAATATTAATTAAAGTTTTAATATTCTCTATTTTATAACGACACTAACGATTCTTTTAGGAACAACTATTACTTTGATTATTTCTTTACCATCAGTGTATTTTTTTATATTTTCTTCTTTTAAAGCTTTTTCTTTGATGGTATCTTCGGTATCAGTATCATCTATTGTAATACTTGCTCTTAATTTACCATTTACTTGAACTCCTATTTCAATAGTTGTATCTACTATTTTTGTTTCATCATAGGTTGGCCAAGGTTCATAAGCAATTGTTTTATTATGTCCTAATTTGTTCCATAATTCTTCAGTTATAAATGGTGCAACTGGATTTAATAATTTCAAGAATCCTTCAGCATATTCTTTAGGATAAATATTTTCTTTATATACAGCGTTAATGAAGATCATCATTTGACTTATGGCTGTGTTGATATTTAAATTTTCATAATCTTCAGTTATTTTTTTAACGGTTTGGTTATAGATTTTTTCTAAGTTTTGATTTGGTTCTTCTTTAATTTTATTGTCTTCAGTATATAATCTCCAAATACGGTCTAAGAATTTTCTACTTCCTTCTACTCCATTATTATTCCATGGTTTATCGGCTTCTAATGGTCCCATAAACATTTCATATAATCTTAAGGTGTCGGCTCCATATTTTTCAACTATATCACATGGATTAATTGAATATTCTGGATATCTTTTACCCATTTTAATTCCATTTGACCCTAAAATCATTCCTTGATGAACTAATTTTTTAAATGGTTCTTTAACAGGAACTAAGCCTTTGTCATATAAGTAATTATTCCACATTCTTGAATATAATAAGTGACCAACTGCATGTTCTGGTCCACCAACATATAAATCTACTGGCATCCAGTGTTCTAATAATTTTTTATCTGCAAATGTTTCATTATTTTGGGGGTCAATATATCTTAAGTAGTACCAACTTGATCCAGCAGATCCTGGCATTGTTGATGTTTCTCTTTTACCTTTTTTACCATCTATTTCAACATTTACCCAATCGGTAGCTTTTTCTAATGGACTAGCACCGGTTTTTGATGGTGAGTAATCTAATAATTCTGGTAAGATTAATGGTAAATCTTTATCACTTAATACTCCGATTGTTCCATCTTCATAATGAATAATTGGAATTGGTTCTCCCCAATATCTTTGACGTGAGAAAATCCATTCTCTTAAACGATAATTTATTTGTTTTTTACCGATATGATTTTCTTCTAAATATTCAATCATTTTATTGATTGCTGTTTCTTTATCTAAACCATTTAAGAAACCTGAATTGATATGAGTTCCATCACCAGTATAAGCTGCTTCTTCGATATTGCCTCCTTCGATTACAGGGATGATTTCAATATTGAATTTTTTTGCAAATTCGTAGTCTCTTTCATCGTGAGCAGGTACAGCCATGATTGCACCAGTTCCATAACTTGCTAATACGTAGTCACTAATCCAGATTGGTACTTCTTTATTATTTACAGGATTTATTGCATATGCACCAGTAAATACTCCGGTTTTTTCTTTATTTAATTCGGTTCTTTCTAAATCTGATTTAGTAGCACAGATTTCTTTATATTTATTTACGGCTTCTTGTTGGTCTTTAGTTGTTATTTTATCTACTAAATCATGTTCTGGCGATAATACGCAATATGTAGCACCAAATAAAGTATCACATCTTGTGGTAAAGACTGTGAAATCATAGTCAGTATCTTTAATTTTGAAGATGACATGAGCACCAATACTTTTACCAATCCAGTTTCTTTGAATTTCTTTAGTAGAATTTGGCCAATCAATTTCATCTAAACCGTTTAATAATTTTTCAGCATATTTAGGAATGTCGATAACCCATTGTTTCATATTTTTTCTAACTACTGGATAACCACCACGTTCACTTTTACCATCTATTACTTCGTCATTAGCTAAAACTGTTCCTAATTCTTCACACCAGTTAACTGGCATTTCAACTAGTTTAGCTAAGCCATCTTCATATAAATTTTTAAAGATCCATTGAGTCCATTTATAAAATGATGGATCACTTGTTGATACTTCTCGATCCCAATCATATGAGAAACCTAACATTTTTAATTGATTTCTAAAGGTATTGATATTTTGTTTAGTAAAGATGTTGGGATGATTACCGGTTTTAATTGCGTATTGTTCAGCTGGTAAACCAAATGAATCAAATCCCATTGGATGTAAAACATTATATCCTTGCATTCTTTTCATTCTTGATACTACATCTGTTGCCGTATATCCTTCTGGGTGTCCAGCATGTAATCCTACTCCTGATGGATATGGAAACATATCTAAAGCATAAAATTTTGGTTTTGTAAAATCATTAATATCAGTTTTAAAGGTTTTATTATCTTCCCAATATTTAATCCATTTACTTTCTATTTCTTTTGTATTCATATTAATTATCTCCTTTTTTATTTTCTAATTTAAATAAAATACTTCCTAATATATAATATAAACTATAAATCAGCATCATTAAGAGGACAAAACCAATGCATAATTGCCATGGAATGCTTAAATCGATCATTGAGCATATTGTTCCAGTTAAAGATATGATAAAACTATTAATTAAGATTAGGATTAATCCTACTTTTTTATAGTTAATATGTTTTAGTTTAAATTTTGATTTTAATAAATCGAATTCTTTCATTTTACTTAATTTTCTTTTTTTCATTTTAATCAAGAAAACGATTAAGTATATTATAAATATAAATGTGAATGAAATTAAAAATAAATATAAGTTTTCCATAATTATTCTCCTTAATAAAAAACACGACTTTTCAAAGGACGAAAAGCCGTGGTACCACCTTTATTTAACTCTTAAGTTTTAAAGGACTTCTCCTATTACATCCAAAAGTAAGTTCATAATCTATCTTTATTAACTTGCACCTAACGTTAACTCTCTTTAAAAGAATTGATTACTAATACTCTTTTTTCATCTGCTTAAAATGTATTATATAAGAACTTCTTATATTTTACAAGTATTAATTTGTATATTGTTCTAGACCATTATCGATTATTATGTGAGCGGCAAATGAAGCTTGTTGGTCTTCATTTTGATCGGTATCTGCTTTTGGTTTATAGAAAATGCTTAATTCATATGTATGAACTTTATTGGTTGCTTGAACATATTTTCCACTACCAACTATTTGATGACCTGATTTTTGAATTGAAACATTAGTTGCATTTGGTACTAAGGTTCCGTTTGATCCAGTATTTGTTCCAGTTAAACTATATGATAATGGATGAGTAAATGTATTCTTATCAATAGTTAAAACAATACGATATGGCATTTCTAATGCGGTTGTATTATTACCTGTTACGGTAAATGATTTTGTAGCCCATGCTGCTTCTCTTGGATAAATATTAGCTACAGAAATATTTCCACTTTTATTACTATAAGCTATTTTCATAGTACCACCTTTGGTATAAACTGTTGATGCTGATTCACTATTAGTAAATGATGTGAAATATGCATAAGATATTCCTCCAAAGACAAGTACAAGTATCACTACTAAAGCGATAAAAATAATATTGTTACGTAATTTCGTATTCATAATCCACCTCTATGTTTTAAGTATAACATATTTTTTTGAATTTGCGAAAAAAATCTACAATATTTTGTAGATTATAATTCGGCAATATATTCAAGTAGTTTCATAAACATTGTTACATATTTTGGATGTAAGCCTTTACGTCTTAATTTCTTTATCTTAATACGCTTATCTTTTATTTCTTCGTTACTAAATAATATAGCAGCTAATTTTTCTTTTAGTGATGTTTCTATTTGAAGATCACTTACGATTGAATCAATGTCATCATTAATAATACGATCAGCAGATATTTCAATATCTTGACCCTTACAATTAATTGACACTTGTTTAGCAGGATCTATTTCATTTACTTCAACTACAAAGTCATTACCATCAACATATGATTTAATATCGTCTTTTTTATCTTCACCGATATAGACAATAACATCACTTGGTTTTCTAGTGTTTCTAAATCTTACTTTATAGTTTCTTTCTTTAGGTACTACATCAGTTTTACCATCTACTGGTCTAATGATTGCGGTAAAGTTATTTAATTGATAGTTGTAATCAATATCAGTTATTAAATATTTTCCTTCTTCAAACATAGAACTGATACCATCATCTTCATATAATTTATAGGTATTACTTGTTCCTGGGAAGATATGGATTTCTAATGATTTAGGATTGTTAATATCATTAATATTTTCTTCTTGAACTGCTAAAGGAATAATAGTTCCTTTTTTAGCAAAGACTGGATAATCTTCATCTTTAAAGAAGGTTACATATCTTTTTCCACCCATATATTTTTTACCAGTTTTAAAGTCATACCAAACACCATTTGGTAAGAAGATACGATGAACTGTACGATTCATTAAAAGATCTTTTTTAGTTGTAATTGGAGCGATAAATAATTCGGTTCCAAAGTAATATTCATTTTTATATAATGGTTCATCATATATTTCGGGATAACGATAATAAACTGGTTGAATTAATGGCAAACCGGTTCTTGAGTATTTATATCCTTCAGTATAAATATATGGAATAAGACGATGTCTTAAGTTTAGATATTCTTTTACTACTTTATAGGTTTTAACATCCCATAACCAAGGTTCTCTTTTATAGTAATGTGATGTGTCACTGCTTAGTCTTAAGATTGGTGAATATGTTCCTAATTGGATAAATCTCATATATAGTTCTGGATCTTCTACTCCATCTTTATAGCCACCAATATCATGACTCCACCAACTAATACCTATGTTAGAGCTTTTTGAATTAAATTCAGGAATCATGTTAAGATTTTTCCAGCTAACGATTGTTTCTCCACTATATAAAATTGGATATTTATGAGCAGCTACTAGACCATTACGACTTAAGATTATTCCTCTTTTATTTTTAAATTGTTTATAGTCATTAAAATGATAATAATTTAAGGCTCTTAAGGTATATAAGTCTTTAGGATTATTATAATCAATCCAGAAAAAGTCAGTTCCAAAATCATATAATGGTTTGATTAAAATATCAAAATAAGCATTTAACATATCTTTATTAAAGACATTAAATGGGATGATACCATCTTCATTATATCCTGATGCTTGTTTAAATCTTTGGTATCCTAGTTCTTCAGGATGGATGCCAGCCATTGGATTAATACGAAGTCCTAGTTTAATATGGTTTTCATGCAGAGTATCTATTAGTTTTTTAGGATTATCAAAATCTTTATAATTAAATGTGTATCCAGTATCCATATTGTCATATTTCATGTACCATGAATTTAATAATAATACTGATAAAGGGATTTCATTTCTTTTAAAATCATCGATTAATTTATTAATTGAATCAGTATTATATTCAATGTTTTTATACCACCATACTCCTAGAGAATATCTTGGGATTAATAGAGGCTTACCGGTTAGTTTAAAGTAATCTCTTAAGCAGAAGCCAAAGTCTTTACGATACATAAATAAATAAGTATCTATTCTTTTATCACTTCTTCGACCTAATGATCCATCTTGATTAAATAATAGACTTTGTGAATCATCGATAGAAACAAAACCATCAGTTGAATATAATCCTTTTTGATATGTAGGATTACCTTCTATATTATCTAAAGAGTATGTTGTACCTCTAAAGTTACGTGCTTCGGCAGCATCAAAATACCAGATTTTATCTGTACCATTTAAAACTACTTTTAAATTTTGATCTGGTGATACTTTGGTACCATAAAATGGTTTATCTTTTTGATATTCTAGTTTAAAATATTTGGTTGTTATGGTTAGAAAGTTTTGATCTTCTTTAATAAAAAATTTAGGAACAGGAAAACGTCTGAATTCAACTAATTCAGTAGGACGATCTTCAAAGGTTCCAGTTGGTGAATATTCTAATCTTAATAATACATCACTTAGAACAGTTATACGATAGTATCTACCAATGCAAATTGCTTCTTTGTAGCTTTCTGCTTGTTCATAGTTTTTTATTGCAAAATGTTCTTTTAAACTAGCCATAGACAACCCTTTCCTATTATTTATATAATAACACAAATAAAAAGATGTAGCAATCTACATCATACTCATTTCATTGGTTTTTGGTTTCATGCCTGATAAAGTTTGAATAACATTTTCCATTGTTAATGATTTACCTTCTAGTATTACTCTATCGATGGCTTCTTCAATTTGCTTATCAGTAATGTTATCACTATTTTTAAAATTTGCTTTTAGAGCTGCTAGTTCTTCTTCAGTATATGGTTTATTTATTTCATTCATATTAATTACCTTCTATTTCAATTTAAAATTATCATATTATTTATTGTTTGTAAAATTATTTCGTATATACCATGTAAATATAACAAAATATTTGACAAATTACATATATTTAATATATAATACTTATGCGTATTTAGGCAGGGTTCTAAATATTAGTAATGTGTTTATTTGAAATAACTTTAGTAACTTAAACTGCCTAAGGGAAAAAGATAATAAACACCCTATTAATTATTTAGAAATCTCTATTTCGCTAAAGAAAGGAGAAACTATTATGGCAAGATATACTGGTCCAGTTTATAAGAAAGCTCGTAGATTAGGATTTTCTGTTTTAGAAAATGGAAAAGAATTAGCTAGACGTCCTTATGCTCCTGGAATTCACGGAACAAGTAGAAGAAAAAAATTAAGTGAATATGGTATCCAATTAGAAGAAAAACAAAAAGTAAGATACATGTATGGTTTAACTGAAAAACAATTTGCTCGTACTTTTGAAAGAGCTTCTAAGATGAAAGGTATTGCTGGTGAAAACTTACTAAGATTATTAGAAAGTAGACTTGACAATGTTGTTTATCGTATGGGACTTGCTTCTACTAGACGTGGAGCTAGACAATTAGTTAACCATGGTCATATTACTGTTAATGGTGAAGGTGTTGATATTCCTTCTTATACAGTTAAACCTGGTTCTGTAATTTCTGTTAAAGAAAAATCTTTAAATCATCCAGCTATGAAACAAGCTTTAGAAAATACTTTAAATCGTCCTGCTTTTGTAGAATTTGACGATAAGAAGATGACAGGTACTTATTTAAGATATCCTGAAAGAAGCGAACTTAATGCTGATATTAATGAATCTTTAATTGTTGAATATTACAACAGATAGAAAAAACCACTTATGTGGCTTTTTTTATTTAAATTTTTAAGAGTATATGGTATTATATATAGAAACTTTGGGAGGTTTATATGGTTGAGGTTATATTAAATAGACTAGCTGAAATAAGTTTTAAAATATTTGATGTATATAAAGAATTAGTTGATTTAGATTCTAATAAAAAAGATGATCCTAATTATAAAAATTTAAGAAAAGTTATTATTGATAAGATTGCTACTTTAAGAAGTGATGAAGAAGAAATTTATGACGAGCTTAGAAAAAATCCCGGATTAGCTGCATCATGCCTTTTTTATTTTAATCAAAGAAGAGGCGATGCTCAAAGTGTTAATAATTCTTTGCATGTTATAGATTTAGATAAGGATTATACTATTGTTCAAGAAAGAATTCAAAGTACTTTAGAAATATTATGTGTTCAAGAAGGAATTGTAACTACTTATATTAATAATCCATTTATTGATTATTTATGCAGCCAGATGAAAGATCTTGATAGAAAAGAAGTTATTAATATTTTTGTGTTATTGCAAAAAAGATTTACAACTAATTTAACACTTAAAAGTTTTAAATTTTCTGATGATTTCTTTAAAGATGTTGATGATAAAAAACTTATTACTAATACTGTTAACAGAAAGCATATAAGATCTTTTGTTGATAGGGATGTTGAAAAAGATCGTTTAAAAAATGGTTTTGATGGATATACAATGAGACTCAGAGAAGAAGTTAAAAACGAATATGGTATTGATGAAGAAATTATGACTTTATTATATGAATTTATAGCTCTTCAATTCATAAAGGAAAGTTTACCAATTTTATTTAAAAGTCGTATTGATAATTCTAGTGTATCTATATTATTGGATATTCAAAGTGCCCTACTTTATTTAGATGATGATGATTTAAAAACTATTTATTTTGCTACTCTTTCGTGTAAACCTGTAGATGAATTAGCTAAGGATACTTTACTTGAAGCAATTAAATTAACTGAAGCTAAGAAAAAGTTATTTAATTCTGATTTAGATACTACTAAGGATTTCTAGGAGAATTTATGAAATTTGCTACACTTAAAATATTAGACGCCATTTGTAAAATTACAGAAGATATTTTTGATGTTTATGGTGATTTAACTGATTTAGAGAATAATAATAAAAAAAATACATCTGAATTTAAAGATACTTTAGAAAAACTATGTTTGTTAAGAGATAGAGAATTAGAATTATATAAATATTTTATGAGAGATTTAAAGGAAGCTTGTAAGGCGGTTGGATATTTAACTAGACGTTCTGATAAGTCTTTAGAGGCTGCTACTAGTGTAACTATTGATGCTGATGAAAAAGAAATTAAGCAGTATAGGATTATTAGCAAATTACATTTAATAGCATTAATGGATGATAATTATTTTTTAAATGATGTTGATGAAGATTTGTTATCTTTGGCTGATGGTAAAAATAATATGGACTTCTTACATGATGCTTGGGTAATGGATGCTCAGGAAATTAATTATAGAACGGTTTCGTTTTTAGATCAATTTATGGATGATGCCCCTATAGAATATACTAGTGCAAGGAATATAATGTCTTTTGTTACTCCTTTAATTGAAACAGAATTTTGTAATAATGGTTTTAGAAGAATAAAAAGAGATTTTGATAAAAAAATTATTAAAACATATCCTGGAGTTTCTGATGATTTTATTAGTTATGTTCATAGTATTAGAGGATTAGATAATGCCTGTATGGTAGCTGGAGTTTTATTAGATTATTCTGATGCTGATTTAGATGATCCAGATGAACTAATTAATTTTAATATTTTATTAGCTGAATTTAAGGCAAGTTTATTACTTTTAGATGAAAGTGCTTTAGAAGATCTTAGAGATGAAGTTAATGATATTGCTGCTAATTTTCGTCATTCGGATGAAGATAAAGAATATGAAAGAAGTAAAGAAATTGTTGATGATACAATAGCTGATATAAGTAATGATAAGAAATTTGCTAATGAGGATATTGATTTTGGATATGAAAAAAAGTGATTCTTTGTTAATCACTTTTTTATTTTGTTTCTTTTAAGATTTCTGAACATCTATGACAAATATCACCATCTAGTTCATCAACATAGTTCCAGCATCTATTACATTTTTGACCATTACTCTTTAATACTTCTACTCTAATTGTTGAAGCTTTAGGCAAGGTTTCATCATCAGTAAATTCAACTTTTGAAACAATTAATAATTGATGTAAATATTTTTCTAATTGTTCCCTAACTGGTTTATATTTTTCGCCTAAGTTTAGTTTTACTTCAGCTTCTAGAGATGAACCAATTACTTTTTCGTTTCTAGCTTCTTCTAGAGCTTTAAATACATCATCTTTAACATCGAAGAATAATTCCCATAATTTTGAATCAAATTCATAAGTTGGTGCTTCTGGCATGTCATTTAAATGAACGCTTTCTAGTTTTTCACCAGGAATAAATCTATAAACTTCTTCTGATGTATATGGTAAGATTGGTGCAAGTAATACTACTAAATCTTTAAGGATATTATATAGAACTGTTTGAACACTTCTTCTTACTAGTGAATCTTCTTTTTCAATGTATAGAATATCTTTAGTAAAATCTAAATAGAAATTAGATAATTTAAATGTTATAAAGTTATTTGTTGTTTTATAAACATTTTGATATTCATATTTTTCATAATATGATTTGATATCTTTAACATAGTTAGATAATTCATTCATCATATATTTATCATATGGTAACATATCTTCATATTTAACAGCATCTTTTGATGGATCAAAGTTATTTAGGTTACCTAACATAAATTTATAAGTATTTCTAATTTTACGATAACTTTCTTGAACTTGTTTTAAGATTTCATCACCTATTCTAACATCTTCTGTATAGTCAGTTGATGATACCCATAATCTTAGAACGTCGGCACCACGTTTTTTAATTTCTTCTAGTGGGTCAATTCCGTTTCCTAAACTCTTTGACATTTTATTGCCTTTAGCATCTAGGGTAAATCCGTGAGAGATACATTCTTTATATGGGCTTTGTCCATGCATTGCTACTCCACAAATTAATGATGAGTTGAACCATCCACGATATTGGTCTGATCCTTCTAAATAAACGTCTGCAGGATAATCTAAACCTCTTGCACATAAAACGCCGGTATGTGTTGTTCCTGAATCAAACCATACGTCCATAATGTCTTGTTCTTTTGTGAATTTACCATTTGGACTTGCTGGGTTAGTATAACCTTCAGGTAATAGGTCTTTGGCATCTTTTTCAAACCAATAATTTGAACCATGTTCTCTAAATAAATCAGCAACATGCATCATTACATCATAATCTAAAATTGGTGAACCATCTTCGTTATAGAAAATTGGTAGTGGTACTCCCCAAACTCTTTGTCTAGAAATACACCAGTCACCACGGCCTTCAATCATGTTGTGTAATCTTACTTTACCCCATTCTGGATGCCATTTAATGTTATTTTCAATTTCATTTAAGATTTCATCTTTAATTGGAGCAATTGAACAGAACCATTGAGCAGTAGCTCTAAATACTACTGGTTTTTTAGTTCTCCAGTCATGTGGATATGAGTGGGTAATACTCTTAACGCATAATAAGACACCTAATTCATTTAATTTTGTAATAACAGCTTTATTAGCATCTTCAAAGTATAATCCTGCAAATTCTCCAGATTCTTTATTTAATTTACCATCATCATCGATACCGAATACCATTTCTAGGTTATATTTTTTACCTAAGATAAAATCGGCATCACCATAACTTGGAGCAGTATGTACTAAACCAGTACCAGCATCTAATGTTACTTCATCACCTAGAACAACTGGACTAATACGATCCATAAATACGTGATGATATTTAACTCCTTCTAATTTACTTCCTAAGAAGGTTTCTAATACTTTAACATTTTCCCATTTAAAGTCATTTTTAAGGCTATCTAATAACATACTTGCTACTACATAGTTTTTACCGTCTACTTCTACTTTTACGTAGTCAAAATCAGCTCCAACAGCGATAGCGGTATTTCCAGGTAATGTCCAAGGTGTTGTTGTCCAGATAACTAGGTTATCACCTTTTTGAACATATTCGTTACCTTCTTCAACAGGGAATGCAACAAAGATTGATGCATCTGTTCTATCTTTATATTCGATTTCAGCTTCAGCTAAGGCAGATTCTGATGATGGTGACCAATAAACTGGTTTCATTCCTTTAAAGATTAGTCCTTTTTTAGCCATTGTAGCGAATACTTCAATTTGTTTTGCTTCTAATTCATGTTGGAAGGTTGCATAATAGTTATCCCAGTCTGCTAAAACATTTAATTTTTTAAATCCTTCCATCTGGGTAGCAATTTGTTTTTTAGCATATTCTTCACATATATTTCTGAATTCAGCTTTACTTAATGATTTTCTGTCTACTCCACTATTAGTTACTGCTTGTTCAATTGGAAGTCCATGAGTATCCCATCCAGGAATATAAATCATATCTCTTCCACTCATCATGGCATATCTATTAACAAAATCTTTCAAAATTTTATTCATAGCATGTCCGATATGAATTGATCCATTGGCATATGGGGGTCCATCATGTAATACGAAAGGTTTTCTTCCTTTATTTTTTTCTCTTACTTTGTTATAAAGGTCCATTTTTTCCCATTTTGCTCTTTGAATTGCTTCATTTTCAGGTAAATTACCTTTCATTTGAAATTCTGTTTTTGGCATTAAAAGTGTTTCTTTATAATCCATTTTCTTTCCTCCTTAAAATAAAAAAAGTTCATAAGTCTAAGGACGCGTTACCGTGGTACCACCTTAGTTTATGAACGTATTCATTCTCTTACTCTTAACGTGAGTTATTCGGATTACCTTTATCGGATAATCACATCAGAAGTGATCTACAAAATAACCAGTATACTTACTTTCACCATTATGTAAGCTCTCTAAATACCTTTATATTTTGACGTCTTCATCAATTGCTTTATGTATTTCATTATATTCTTAAAGTTTGATTTTGTCAATTAAAACATGATAAATGGTTTAATTTTATTATTTTGATATGGTTTATATAAAGCAATATTTTGATTATTATACTTATATAAAATATATTTATTTGTTTGATAATCTATTATTTGACCATTTTTTATTTTAAATAACATATCTTCATTTATATTAATAGTGTCTAAATCAATTAAATCTTCTAGAGATAATATTTTATAATTATCATTTTGAATATCTTCTAGGGTATAGGATTCTTCAATCGTAAATTTATCTAATTTAGTTCTTATTAATTTTGTCATGGTTGCATTAGTATTTAATTTTAAACCAATGTCTCTGATTAAGCTTCTTATATAGGTTCCTTTAGATACTTTGGTTTTAATGGTTAAACATTCGTTATCTATATTTAATAATTCTATATCATAGATATTAACTTCTCTTTTAGGAAGGGTTATTTCTTCATTATTACGGGCATATTCATATAACTTTTTACCATTTATTTTAACTGCTGAATAAATTGGTACTTCTTGGTTATAGGTTCCTTTAAATGAAAGAATTGTTTTTTGAATTTCCTCCTTAGTTAAGTTAACTTTTTCTTCTTTTAAAATTTTACCTGTTATATCCAAGGTATCTGTCAGGATGCCTAATTTGAAGGAAGCAATGTATTCTTTATCATGATTTATAAGAATATCAGTTAGTTTGGTATATTTACCAATTAAACATACTAATACTCCTTCGGCAATTGGATCAAGCGTACCTGTATGACCAATAGATTTTGTATTAAATTTTTTATTTAAGATATTAATAACATCTCTACTGGTCATATTAGGGGCTTTATTAACAATTATTGCACCGTGCATATTATTTGTTTTCATTATGGATTTCTTCGATTATTTCATCGATATGTTCTCCATATTCAGTTGATTCATCATAGACGAATCTTAGTTCTGGAGTTGTTCTTAAATCCATTCTTTTTGCTAATTCTGTTCTTAAAAATGATGATGCATTTTTAAGTTCTGCAGCAATGGTAACTTTGTCATAGTCTCCTAGAAAGGTATAATATACTTTTGCTAGGCTTAAGTCGTTAGTTACTCTTGCATCTATGATGGTAACATTTTTTAGAATTTCATTGTGTACTTCTTCATAAAATATTGAAGATAATTCTCTAACTATTTGAGAAGCAATGCGTTCTAATTTAATATTACTCATGCTCTTTTCACCTCTACCATTTCATAGGTTTCGAATACATCTTTTTCTTTAATATCATTAAAGTTTTCAATTGTGATTCCACATTCAAAACCATTTTTAACTTCTTTAACTGTATCTTTTTCTCTTTGTAATGAAGATATTACGCCGTCATAAATAATTACTCCATCTCTGATAATTCTTACTTGAGATTTATTTTTAATTAGTCCTGATGTTACGATTACACCAGCGATTGTTCCAACTTTACTAAATTTAAATAATTTTTTAACTTCAGCATTGCCAGTAACTTTTTCTTCATATTCTGGATCTAACATACCTTTCATGGCTGCTTCCATTTCTTCAACTAATTTATAGATTATTTGATATAGTCTAATTTCTACGTTGTAACGTTTTGCTACTTCTTTAGTTATTGCTGATGGAATAACATTAAAGCCAATTACGATAGCATTTGAAGCATTTGCTAAAACGATATCGCTTTCGGTAATAGTTCCAATTCCACTTCTGATAACTTTAATTTTAACGCCTTCAACGTCGATTTTTTCAAGTGAGTTTTTAACTGCTTCTTCGGAACCTCTAACATCACATTTTAAGACAACATTGATTTCTTTAACTCCACTTTGAATTTTGTTAAATAAATCTTCAAATGATACTACTTCTTTCTTTTGTGATTTGTTTTTAGAAGCGATTAATCTCTTTTCAGCTACTTCACGAGCTTGTTTTTCAGTTTCGAAAGCCATAAATTTATCACCAGCAGATGGATTATCATTTAAACCAGTTATTTCAACTGGAGTACTTGGTCCAGCACTAATGATATTTTCACCTTTATCATTTCTTAGGGTTCTGATACGACCATGAGTAGTTCCAACTACTACATAATCTCCTAATCTTAATGTACCATTTTGAATTAATAAGCTAGCTACCCCACCGATATTTTTATCGATTCTTGATTCAATAACAGTACCAATTGCATATCTATTTGGGTTTGCTTTTAGTTCTCTTACTTCGGCAATTGTAGCTACTGTTTCTAGTAAATCATCAATTCCCATTCCGGTTTTAGCAGAAATATTAACAAATGGAATATCGCCACCCCATGCTTCTGGAGTAACATTTAAAGCTGCCATTTCTTCCATTATTTTATCTGGTCTAGCATCGGCTTTATCCATTTTATTAACTGCTACTACAATGGGAACATTTGCTGATAAGGCATGATCGATTGCTTCTTTGGTTTGAGGCATTACACCATCATCAGCTGCTACTACGATAATTACAATATCAGTTACACTAGCACCTCTAGCACGCATTTCCGTAAATGCAGCATGTCCTGGGGTATCTATAAATGTTATTTTTTTATCTTTGTATGTTATTTGATATGCACCGATTGCTTGAGTGATACCACCAGCTTCTCCTTCAGCTACATTAGAATTTCTAATATAATCTAAAAGAGTTGTTTTACCATGGTCAACATGTCCCATAACAGTAATTACTGGGGGTCTATCTACTAAGTCTTCAGCATTATCAACAATTTCATATTCTTCAAAATTAGTGATATCTTGAGTTTCACTTTTCTTTAAGGTTTTACCATAATCAAGAGTTAGAATTTCAGCTGTTTCAAAATCAATTGTTTGATTTAAATTTAGCATTGTTCCTAAACTCATTAATTTTTTAATTATTTCAGCATTGTTTATTCCTAAACTTTCAGCTAATTTGCCTACTGTCATTCCTTCTTCATAAACAACAATATTTTCATCAGCAACATTATTAGCTAGTTTAGTTTTATTTTTATACATTGCTTTTTTCTTTTTTAAATAATCATTATTATCTTTATTATTTTGATTATTTTTCTTTTTTAATTTTTGTTTTTTTACTGTATAGTCCTTTTGGTCTCCTAAAATTTCATCTACAGCATCATCTAGAGCATCGATATCATCAAAATTTGCTTCACTATCAGTACTAATTAAATTCATTGAATTATCTAGCATTATGATGTCATCATCTGATAACATGAAATTTCCATCATTTGCTTTAATACCTAATTCCTTACATTGATTTAATACTTCTTGAATTGTAAAATTCATTTCGTTTGCATAATCTCTAATACTCATAAGAGTCACCTCTTTCTATAATAATTTTAATAATTCATCATATATTTCATTATTTACATCCATTTCAAATATATGATTTAAGATTTTTTTCTTTCTTGCTGTTTCAATTATTTCAGCATCCTTTTTTAAATAACAACCTTTGCCATTTTGTTTTCCAGTTAAATCAATATTAACTTTTCCATCAGAGCATACTACTCTAATTAGTTCTTGCTTTGGTAATTTTTCTTTAGATACTATGCACATACGCATAGGTATTTTTCTAGTTTTCATTTCCCTCTTTAGTTACTTGTTCTAAAGTTTTAACATTGATTCTAAATCTTGTTAATTTACTAGCTAATTTAATATTGATTCCTTTTTTACCAATGGCTAATGATAGGTTTTCATCGTTTACAATTGCTAGTGCTTCTCTTGTCTTTGTATTGTCAATAATGTTTACAATTACATTTTGAGCTGGACTTAAGGCGTTAGCAATAAATGTACTTTCGTCTTCATCATATTTGATTAGATCAACTTTTTCACCATTTAATTCTGCTAAGATGCTGGCGATTCTTGAACCTTTTTCACCAATGCATGTTCCGATTGGATCGATTTGAGGATTAGTTGAATAAACAGCTACTTTGCTTCTTACTCCTGGTTCACGAGCTACGTTATAAAGAACTAAAGTTCCGTCTTGTAATTCAGGAATTTCAATTTCAAATAATCTCTTTACAAATCCACTATTTTTTCTTGAACATAAAATAAGTGGTCCTTTTGGTGTTGATTCAATTTTTTGTAAATATACTTTAATTGATGAACCCATTTTAACTTCTTCTCCTGGGATCATTTCTGTTTTAGGTAAGATGCCTCTGGTTCTGCCTAAATCAATGTAATAGTTTTTATTGTCTTCCATTGCTAATAAGCCAACCATTATTTCATCTTGTTTACCAGCAAATTCTTCAATTATACTATTTTTTTCTGCTTCTCTAATTTTTTGAGTTAATACTTGTTTAGCAGTTGATGCTGCTACTCTACCGAAATCATGAGGAGTTACTTCTTCTTCAATTGTTTCTCCTACTTTAATTCCTGGTACTATTTTTTGAGCATCTTCTAAAAGAATTTGAGCATCTTCATTGATTTCTGGTTCTGTATATGTGATGTTTCCTTCTTCATCAACAATTTCTTCACCTTCAATGTAATCGTCTACAACAATTAAATATGAATATACTTTAATTTCTCCAGTTTCTCTATTAATATCAACTCTTACATTAGTTTTTGAATTAAAATTCTTTTTATACGCAGTTATTAATGCTTGTTCCATGCCTTCAAATACTACGTCTTCACTGATTCCCTTTTCAGCTGTAATGTTTTTTAAGGCTTTTATAAATTCTTTTCCGTCCATAATTATCCTCTTTCTTTACTTGATATATCAAGTATATATTCTTCTTTTATTAAGTCATGTTTGTCAAGAATTGGATTAATTACATTTGTAGCTTCAACAATAGTATCTAAATCAATACCATTTACTTTATCAAGAACAATTTTTAAAAAGGGATAATTGTTTTCAATAACATAATCAATACTACAAATTGAAATATCCATTTCTTTCATAGGGCCTTCAATAAGGTCTCTAATTTCATCCAAAGTCTTTTGCATATACCTCCTATACAATAATAAAAGTGGGAATATTCTGCCCACTTAAATCTGTAAATATATTATACACTTTTATTAGTTTTTTGTAAAGAAAAAATGTTGATAAAGCCTTTTAGATATTGGCCTATCTTAAATTTCACCTAATACTTGAGGTGCATCTTTTGGTTCTTTTAACGCTAGATTTTGCTTTATAAAGTTTTCAATTAAATTTATGTATGTATTATTGTCATCTGTTAAAGTGAAATTTGGTACTAACTTCTTATATGTTTTAGGTAAGATATTATCATTTGATAAATATAGTGTTGGTTTATTTGCTTTTAAAATCCATTTTAATTCTAGTTTATGCCAAAAGTTAGGTTTTGATAATTCTACGACGATAATATCAGCTTTATTAATTAAATCTTTTATATATTTAGTTTTATTTTCATCTGTCATTGGTAAAATTAGATTTTGAGATAGACAGATGGGACTTGATAGAATTTTCTTATATAAAGTATTATTATAATCAAATTTAGTTGAATGAGAAAAATAAACATTTAATCTAGCCATTTATTATCACCTTAAAAAATTATATCATGTTATTAAAAAATTTGCTATAATACTCTCACGAGGTGTTTATGGAAGTTGTAGGTATTATTTGTGAATATAATCCTTTTCATAATGGGCATTTATATCATATAAATAGAGTTAAAGAATTATTTCCAGATTCTTTATTGGTTTTAGTTTTAAATGGTTATTTTTTAGAACGTGGAGATATTAGTGTTTTAACTAAGGAAGATAAAGTTAAGATTGCTTTAGAAAATAATGTTGATATTGTTTGTGAACTTCCTTTTGTATTTGGTTCGGAGTCAGCTGATACCTTTGCAGAAGCAGGAACTATTATTTTAAAGCATTTGGGAGTTACTAAATTAGTGTTTGGTTCAGAATGTAATGACATTCAATATTTAAAAGAAATTGCTGAAAAACAATTAGATTCTAATTTTAGTATAAAAATTAAACAATATTTAAAGGAAGGTGTTAATTACCCTACTGCTTTAAATAAAGCAATTAGTTCTAATATTGATTCTCCTAATGATTTACTTGGTATAAGTTATATTAAGTCTATTATTAAAAATAAGTTAAAGATTGAACCTATTTGTATCAAGAGAACTAATGATTTTCATGATATAAATAGTGATGAGGAGATTGTTAGCGCATCTAATATTAGAGAAAAGATTAAAAATAATGTTTCAATAAAGAAATATACTAATTATGGTGATAAGGTTGTTAATATTGATGAAGATTTATTGTTTGCTCTATTAAAGATTAAAATTTTAACTGATCATAATTTAAGTTCTTATTTAACTGTTGATGAAGGTATTGAAAATAAATTAGTTAAGGAAATAAGTAATGTTCATACGATTGATGAGTTAATAGAAAAAATTAAGTCTAAGAGATATACTTATAATAGAATTAAAAGGATGCTTATTCATATTTTAGTTGGTTTAACTAAATATGATCGAAGTAATATGTATATTGAATATGTTAAAGTTTTAGGATTTAACAGTAAGGGTCAAAAGTATTTAAAATCTTTAAAAAAAGATATTGTAATCGATCGTAAGATTAGTGATAAGTATTTAAGTCAAAGATATGAATTAACTGCTGCTAAGATTTATGATATGTTAACTGGTCTTAATACTTTGGAATTTGAACTTAATAATAAACCAATAAAAAAATAAATATCGATTAAAATGAATCGATATTTATTTTTATTTTGTTTAATTTATGAGTATATGCATAGGCTTGAATCATGGTTCTAATAGCACTTGCCATTTTACCACCTCTACCTATAATAGCACCCATATCACTTTCATGAACAATTATTTCTAACATGATTGTTTCATCATCTGAACTAAATTCTTGAATACTTACCATGTCAGGTTCTTTTACTAAACCTTTTACTAATGTTTCTGTAAACTCAATTAATTCTTTATGCATTATTAAGCCTCTTTTTTAGTAGATTTTTTAGTTTCAGTAGCTTTTGGAGCTTTATATTTAGCCCAAACTCCAGTTTTAGATAAAATATTTTTAACAGTATCAGTTGGTTGTGCACCATTGTTTAACCATTTTAATACTTTTTCTTCGTCTACTGTAACATTGTTTTCTTTATAGATTGGTTGGTAAGTTCCAACTGTTTCAATAAATCTACCATCTCTAGGACTTCTAGAGTCAGCTGCTACAATACGATAGAATGGTCTTTGTTTAGAACCCATTCTTTTTAATCTTAATTTAACTGCCATGTTAATGCCTCCTTTTTCAATAAAATTATATTATCATATTAGAAAATAAGTGTCAACCTTTTTTAGTTGACACCGTTTAAATAATCTTCATTTATTTCAATATTATCATCTATTTCTTCATCATAATCATCGAAATCATCAACAACATTAATTCTTACTTTAGTGTCACCTACTATTTCAACACCTAATTCTTTATCAACAGTTAATTTAATTGTATTATTTTCAGTTTTAACATCAGATACTGATGGTGCAGTTAGGGTTCTTACAATAATTTCATTATCATCTGTTAAAGTAATATTTTGTTTTAGATTAACATTGATAATATCTTCATAAGTAAATGTTCTAGCAATTACATTGGTTTTGGTATTGTTATCATATGAATACCAAATATTAATGTCATAACTTCCAGTTACACTAACTTTTCCGTTTTTATTATTGCCTTTAAAATTATGATTAATTATCCAGCAACCCAAGACATTACTGATATTATCTTCTAAAGAAACTTCATATACTTCTTTACTTGTTTTCTTAGTTTTACCAATTACGGCTTTTGTTACAATTTCTTTTAGATTAGCCATCTTTATCACTCCTCTAATTTAATGTATGCATTAGCCTAGAAAAAGTACATTATTTTTTGCTATTTTTAGATTTATATGATGGCTGATATGGTCTTTTAAAAGCGGATGTATCTTCATAATGATAATAATCTATATAATTATCAATGGTAAATGATCTCCTCTAAAATGTTCGGCTTCTAAGTCAGTTAGTCTCATTGTTTGAATAAATCTTCTTAATCGAAATTCATTTAAAGAATCAGCATATTCAATAATTTCTTTACGATTTAATATTCTATCTATTCTTAGTTTTGATGTGACATATAGTTCAAAATAGTCGTTGTATTCATCTTCATATTCAATTACATCACCAAGAGATGTTACTTCGCAAATAACAACGTCTTCGTGAAGAGCATTACCAAAGCGTAAGGTATCTTCTAATCTTTTAGCAAAATGATAACCATTTTGTTTGGGAGCAATTGGTTTTGTTGTTTCTAATATTTGGCCTACTTTACATTGCAAGCCGGCATTATTTTTAAAATCTGATTGATTACCAATAAATACTTTATAGCCTTTGATTTCCATGATATCACCTCGTGGGGAATATTATAACAAATATTTAACATTTTTCAAATATATGTTATATTTATTATGGTGAAGAAAATGGATTGTTTATTTTGTAAGATTATTGAAGGTAGTATTCCTTCTAGAACTTTATATGAAGATGATATTGTTAAGGTTATTATGGATGTAAATCCAAATGCTAATGGTCATGTATTAGTTTTACCTAAAAAACATATAACTGATTTTGAAGAATTAGATGGAGAAACTATTGCTCATATTCATGGTGTTGCCAAGGATATGAAAAAATTATTATATAAAGCTCTTAATCCTGATGGTCTTGTTTTAGTTAATAATTATGGTATTACGCAAGTTATTAAACATTATCATTTACATATTATTCCTGCATATAAAGAAAAACAACCTCTTAGGGATGTTGAAGAAGTTTATAATCAAATTATGGAACAAAAAAACTGATAAATAAATATCAGTTTTTTTCAGCTTGTTCTTAGTTTTCTTTTTTAGCTGTAGTTTTCTTTGTAGTTGTTTTTTTAGCTGTTTCTTTTTTAGGAGCAGCTTTTTTAGTTGTTGTTTTCTTTTCTTCTTTTACTTCAACTTTTTCTTCTTTTTTAGTTTCAGCTTTTACTTCAGCAGCTTTAATTGTTTTTCCAGCTAATGCATCGTTAGCAATATTAACTAATTCTGTAAAGTATTTTGGATTGTCGATAGCTACTTCTGAAAGCATTTTTCTATTGATTTCAATATTAGCTTTGCTTAATCCATTAATAAATTTTGAATATGAAATATTATTTTCACGGCATGCTGCATTAATTCTTGTAATCCATAATTTTCTGAAATTACGTTTATTTTGTTTACGATCTCTAAATGCATATGCACCACTGTGGAATGTTTGTTCTTGTGCTGTTTTATATAATCTATGTTTACTTCCAAAGTATCCTTTAGCAGCTTTTAAAACTTTTCTTCTTCTGTTTTTAGCTACTACTCCACCTTTAACTCTTGTCATTTATACCACCTAGATAACAGATTTTAATCTGCTAGCTTCTCCTTTCGCTAATAATCCTTTATTTCTTCTTTGTCTTACTTGTTTACTTGAATCTTTAGCAGTTTTATGGTTGCCACCAGATTTTTTATAAACTAAAGTACCATTTTTCTTTTTCTTTAAAACTTTTGAACTTGCTTTATGTGTTTTTTGTTTTGGCATAATAAATCCTTCTTTCCTTATTTTTTGGGTGCTAGTATCATTGTCATTGTTCTACCTTCAAGTTTTGGTTTTGTTTCAATTACACTACTTTCAGATAGTTCAGATGCGAATCTTTCTAATACTTCTTTTCCTAAATCTGTATGAGCCATTTGACGGCCTTTAAATCTAATAGTTGCTTTAATTTTATGGCCTTTTTGTAAATAACTTTCAGCATTCTTTTTACGAGTATTGAAATCACCTACATCAATGGTAACTGATAATTGATATTCTTTCATATCTTTATTATTAGCTCTTTGGTTTTTTAGAGCTTCTTTTTGTCTTTTTTGTTTTTCATAACGATATTTATTGTAGTCCATAATTTTACCAACTGCTCTATCGCTATTTCCACTCATTAAGACTAAGTCTAAACCGGCATAATTTGCTAATGTTAAAGCATCTGCTAATTTCTTAGTTCCCATTTGTTCTCCATTTGGGCCAATTACCATTAATTCACTTACTTTAATTTGTTCATTAATAAGTAAGTCATCTTTTTTGACGTTTGCTATACAAACACACCTCCATATATCAAAAAAAGTGAATACGCTTAGTATCCACCCATATTAAAACCAATTCACTCCATGGCTTTTTACCTACTTGCTTATTTGCTAGTCAGGTGGATGTGGATACATCGCTTTCCTTTTTTAAACACTAGTATTATAACATTTTATTTGATGTTGTCAAGTTATTTTATGACTTTATTAGTGTTTTATTCCTATTTAATAGCTTTTTTGATATTATTTTGATATTTATCAACAATTAAATATTCATTTTTATTAAGAGTATATTCTTCTTTAATAAGATCAAGTTCTTTAAGATAAATTATTAATTCTTTACTTGCAATGATTGTTTTAGAATAATTTTTGATTGATTCTTTTAATTCATCTTGGTTTAAAATACCATATTCTTTTTGTAAATATATAGATGATGAATTATTTAGATAGTTAAGTAATGTATATATAGGATATTTATCATTTATTATTAATGGTTTTAAAATTTTTTCTTGATTTAATACTTTTTCTAGTTCTTCATCATTAATAATAATTATTTTGTCATAGTTATAGATAGCATTTAGATTAAAATAATCAGTAAATAATTCTTGATTAATGTCTAAAGCTTTATTTTTATATAACATAGCCATAGGTGTCACTTCCTTACTTAGTTAATTATAACAAAGTTAAATAAAATAATAAATATTGAGCATAATAAATATGTGATTATATGAAGATTATTAATAAGATATTAGATGATTATAAAGATACCCCGGATTTAATAACCAGAAAGATTAGATATAATTTTTCTTATGTTTATCTTTTTTATATTGAAACTATTTGTAGTAGTGACAGGGTTAATACTTTTATTTTAGATAATATAACTAATCCAGTACATAAAAAAAGTTTAAAAAATATTTTGGCTGGTCCTAATATAAAGGTAATTAATAGTGATGAGATTGAATTTTATATTTATAGTGGTTTTACGATATTAATTTATCTTAATAAAATATATGCTTTAGAAACTAGAGCTGACTTAGATCGTTCGATTTCTTTTCCGGAGATTGAGCAAGATTTATATGGTGCTAAAGATAGCTTAGTAGAAAATTATCAAAAGAATGTTGGTTTGATTAAGAGAAGAATTAAATCTAAACATTTAAAAACTTTAGAATATAAATTAGGCAGATTTTCTAAATCTAGTACTGGTTTATTATATATTGATAATATAGCAAGAAAAGAAATTGTTGATAGAGTTGATAGTATTCTTAAAAATATTGATGTTGATTCAATTATTGATTCTGGTGAGTTAAAACATTATTTGATTAAAGAAGATAAAAGTTTTTTTCCTTCTGTTAAGTTAACAGAAAGACCAGATGTTATTGTTAATGCCCTTTTAGAAGGTAAAATTGTGGTTGTAATGGATACTTCTCCTTTTGCAATTGTTTTACCGGCGGTTTTAGCAGATTTTATAAATCCAATATCTGATTCTTATTTAGTTAGTTATAATGCCAATATTTTAAAGTTTTTAAGACTTATTTGTTTTTTTATAACTATTCTTACTCCAGCTATTTATGTAGCGATGGTTAATTATAATCAAGAAACTATTCCATCTAATTTATTAACATCTTTTATAACGCAAAAACAAGGTGTCCCCTTTCCGGCTGCCATTGAAGCGTTTTTTATGCTTTTTATTTGTGAGATGTTAAGAGAAAGTGATATTAGATTTCCCAATAATTATAGTTCATCTATTTCAATATTGGGGGCTTTAATTTTAGGAGATGCTGCTGTTTCAGCTAATATAGTTAGTCCAATAACAATTATTGTAATATCGCTTACATTTATATCCAGTATGATTTTTAGTAATGTTGAATTAAGTGGAGCAATTAGAATTTGGCGATTTATTTGTTTGGCAATAGCTTCGTTTTGGGGATTATTTGGAGTTGCGATTGGATTTATATTTTTAATCGTTGATTTATGTTCGTATAATTCATTTAATTTAGATTATACGTTTCCAGTGGCACCTTTTGATTTTGCATATTTAAAGGATACTTTAATAAAAGTTAAAAAGAAAAATGATAATAAAAGAAGTAAATATTTAACTGATAACATTAGAAAGCAAAGATAATTATGAAGAAGATTTTTATTATATTATGTTGTTTATTACTTAGTGGTTGTTATAACTATATTGAATTAGATGAACTGGCGGTTGTAACAATGATTGCAATTGATTATAAAGACGATGATTACATTATTACATTAGAGATTAGGGAAAATATTAAAGATGAAGATAACAAATCTCTTATATATAAAGGTAAAGGTAAATCTTTAGATTCAGCTATTCAAAACACTTCTTTTGGAATGAATAAAACATTATATTTTGTAGATTTAGAAATGCTGGTTTTAAGTCAGGATGCAATTAATAATAAATTAGATAGTATTATTGATTATTTAACACGAGATAATAATGTTGGTGTTAATTTCAAGACTTTAGTTGATGATAATATCGATGAAACTATTTTAAATATTAAGGAAAAAGATAAAATTGTCGGACAATATATTAAGCAAATGATTGAAAGTTATTTTAATAATATTGTTAATGTTAAATATTATGACTTTTTAGAAAGTTATTTAAGTGATATGAAAGATTTGATTTTGCCTTATGGTGTTATTCAAGATGGTGCTTATATTATTAATCAAGCGGTAATATTTAACGGAAATAAGATTGTGGAAAAATTAGATTTTAATAAGTCTAATATATATAATTTATTAAACAAAACTGAAGCTTTATACTTATTTAATAATGAATATCATAATCATCAGGTTGTTTTTAAAGCAGTTGATTATAAAGTTAAGTTTGATTATAAAAATAATAAAATTTTTATTAAATTAAATATTAATGGGAATTTGGATGAGATTGAAAGTATCGATTTAAAAAATGAAAAAAATGTGCAGAATTTAATTAAAATTATTAAGTTAAATATTAAAGATGATTGTGATGAATTTGTTAGATTAATTAAGGAAAAAGATGCGGATGTATTAGGGTTTAAAAAAGTTATATATAATAAAACTAAGAAGAAAATAGAAAGTATTAAAGATTTAAATTATGATATTGATGTAAATGTTACTTTAGATCGTAAGGGGTTAATATTTGAATCTATAGGAGATGTTCATGAAAAAAATAACTAATTTAGAATATCAATGTTTAGCTTATTTGTTAGCTTTTCCCCTCTTTATGGGAATTGGAATTTCAAAAATGATTAGAGATGTTGGTTCTGATGTATGGATATCGATGATTATTGGAACTATTTTAGGATTATTTATTATCTTCTTGTTTAAAAAATTACCTAATAAGAGTAGTAAGTATTGTTCTCTAATTATTAATACAATATTTTTATTACTTGGTACTCTGATTTTTAATAAGTTAGTTGGTTCTATTTATTTGTCTAAGACTCCTAATTTGATTATTATGATTCCTGGGTATGCTCTACTTATATATACTGTTTATAAAGGTAAAGAGGCATTGTTTAAGACATCTAGTATTCTTATTATTGTGTTTATGTTATTATTTTTGGTCGCAGCTTTAGTACTTATTCCTTCGATAAATATTGATTATTTTTTACCAATTAAAACTAATAGTTTTAGTAAGATAATTTTATCTGGAGTAGATATGGCTTTGTTAAGTACGACTCCTTTGGTTTTACTTCCAAATGCTAAAGAGAAACTTAATTATAAGAATTATTTATTAGCTAGTGTGACTATTTATATAATTATTATTTGTACATTAGGTAATTTGGGTGTAGATATTGCTAAAATATATAGATATCCAGAATATATGGTATTTAAAAAGATTTCTTTACTTAAATCGATTGAAAATATTGAGAATATATTATTTATGATTTGGATTATTACAATATATAATATAACTTCATTAGCTAGTATTAATATAAAAGAAGATTTTAATTATTATGTACTATTTGGTGTATATGGCATTGTGGTATTTGTGGCTGCTAGATATTTAATTAGTAGTTATAAGACAACTACTTTCTTACTTAATTATTTTACTTATATACTTCTTAGTATTGTAGTTATTTATATAATTGGTAAGGTATTAAAAAAAGTGCTTAAATAGCACTTTTTTAGTCTTTTAATTTAGTAAATATCATTATTATGAAGGAAAATACGATTGCAGAAACAATTCCTAAAGAAACACCTTGAAGCATTCCCGAAAATAATCCAATTAGGCCTTCTTTTAAATAGCCTATGTAGGAGTTTTTAACTAATGTATTACCAAATGATGTGATTGGTAAGGTGGCTCCCATTCCGACTTGTTTAACTATTTTATCGTATATTCCGAATGCTCCTAAAACGGATCCTATAACAACAAATATACTTGTTAAATGTCCTGGGGTTAATTTAGTATTATCTAAAATTATTTGACCTAGTAAACAAATGAATCCACAAAATAAGAAGGAATATAATAATGTCATTTTATCACCTCGATTGTTAAGGCATGAGTTATTGAAGGTAATGTATTATGTTGATTAACTATAATGCTTGAATGAAGTGACCCAGTGGCTAATAATAATATTTTTTTATATTTTTTATTATAAATAATATTGTTAAATAACACTAATGGTAAAACGGTTGGCCCACTTGCTCCTGAATATTCCTTATTTGAATACATAATAGTTCCAGCATCTTTATAGTTTTTTAATTTTATATTTTTTTCTTTTAATAATTCGATGAAAATATCGGCTCCTACTTTACCTAAATCTCCAGTTAAAATTAAATCATAATCTGATGGAGATGTTTTAGTTAATTCGAGATGTCTTAGGAATGTATCTACAGTGCTTGGTGCCATTACTGCACCCATATTATAAACATCTGTTACTTGAGAATCTATAACATTACCTATAGTTCCATTTATTAATTTAATATTAGATTCTTTTTTACTTAGAGATAGACCGATACAACCAGTTGTCGTGAAGGTACTTCTTTCTGGTTTTGGTATTCCATATTCAACAGGAAATCTAAATTGCTTTTCAGCAGTTAAATTATGTGAACTAGTAATAAATAAACCTTCTTTTATTTTTTTAGAGTCAATAAATGTACCTAAAGTTATAAGTGCTCCGATACTAGAAGCACATGCTGAATATATTCCTAGATAAGGTAATTTCTTGTTTCTAAGAGCCATGTTGGTTGTAGATAATTGATTTATTAAATCACTTCCTAAAACTATATCAGGTTTAGATACTTTACATAAATAATTTATTATTATGTCTTGCATTTTTATTTCAGCTTTTTCAATGGTTTTTTCTCCATAATAATAATCATTCATGACTAAATCAACATTTTTTAAATTATTCGATTTTGCTTCTAAGGGTCCGATAATACTAAACCAATTATTTATATATACATTTTTAAAATCAAACATTAAATATCACCTTTACTAAAGCCATTACGAAGGCGCTTATGATACCGTAAGCTAATACGCTTCCAGCTAATTTAAAATAATTTGAACCGATGCCGGTAATCATTCCATCATGTTTATAATCTAAGATACTTGCCATTATAGAATGAGCAAATCCGGTTATAGGAACAATGATTCCCGATTTATATTTAGAAACTAAATTATCGAAAAATCCTAGACCAGTTAATAAACAAGCAATAAATATGGTAATTAATAAAACATAATTAGTAGCCATATCTTTAGATAAATCACAATATGTCATTAAAATTATTTTAATTCCTTCACCTAAAAAACCAATTGTTCCTCCCATTAGGAAAGCACGTGTGTAATCTACTTTTTTATTGGGTTTAGGAGTTAGTTTTTTTACTAACCTTAAATATTCTTTTTTATTTTTCATAATATCACTAGTTTTAGTATAGACATTTTATGCAGCAATATACTCTTTTATCTTTTGTTTTCCTTTAGTTTCTAATCTAGATACTTTTACTTGACTAATACCTAATACTTTAGCAGTTTCGGTTTGAGTTAAATCATTAAAATATCTTATTTTAATAACGTCTTGTTCAAGAGGTTCTAAATTATTTAGAGAATCATCTATTAATATTTGACTATCGATATCTTCTTCTTGACCAATACAATCTTTAATGGCAACGGAATCACCATTTAATGTTTGATATTCTTCTTCAATACTTAACATTTGACTTGTTAAAATAATTACTTCAGAAATCATATCTTCAGGAATATTAGTATCTAAACTTATTTCAGTTAAACTTGGTTTTCTACCTAATAGTTCATATAATTTTGTTTCTGATGCTTTAATTCTTTTATATGCATTTAAATAAGCTTTATTAAGCTGAATATCTCTACTTTTATTAGCTAACTCATGCATTTCTCCAAAGATATGCATATAAGCATAATTTATAAAGCTACTCCCCTTTTCAGCTTCATATTTGCGATATGCTTTAATTAAACCAATACATCCTGCTTGATATAAATCTGATAATTCTACATTAGCTCTGTTTCATCCATTTTTTATCACCTAAATTGTTATATATTTTAATGCTTTTAATTCGTTTTCAATCATTTTATATGGTTTATCAAAAGATACTTTACTATTACAAATTAATCCAGTACCTTGATTTTGTTTAGCATAAAAAATTACTTCTTTTATACTTTCTTTTCCATAACCATCAATTGATTTTAAATACGCTAAGTTGAAAACAATATATTTTATTCCATTATCTTTAATGATAGGAATAAGATAATCTTTCATACTTTGATAAGTTAATTGGTTTAAATTACCTTTTAATCTTATAAACAAAATACCTTTGCGAAATTCTAAATTAATTTTTAACATTATTTCTCCCTTCATTCATAATATAAGTAGATTATGATTAATTTTAAACAAGTTCGACAAAACTAGATTTTATTTTTGCGTATAAAAATGTAAAGAATGATTAAAATAGGAATTAACAATAAATATATATAGGATATATGTTTTTCTTTAGGTTGATCTTGAATGGTATTTTTAGTTGTGGTTATTACTTCTTTGGTTGTTGATGGTATGTAATTATTCTTTTTAGTTGTAGGTTGTTTGGTTGTTGATGGTATGTAATTATTCTTTTTAGTTGTAGGTTGTTTATTAACTACTTTAACTATGTTTTTTGAATTATTTTCTTCTTTAGGTTTATTTATTTTTTTATAGAACGTATCGTGCTTGTATTTTAATATTATAAAATCTTCTTTATTTATTACTTCTATTTCATTTAATGGAATGTTAGTATTTAAGATTATATTTTCATTACTAGTTACATCATCTTTTATTTCAATATAATAACGTTCGTAATATGTATAATACTTTTTATAGTCATTTAAATCATGGATACAATTAGGTAATGGTTTTTCGGTATAATTACTTAAATATACTTTTACAGGTTCATATAATCGATATAATTTTTCAGTAACTATAGAATAAGAAATATTATTATTTAAATTAGAAGAATTAAGATTATTTAATAGTTCTTGATATTTATTTTGATTTAAAAAATTAAGATTTAGATTATCATTATAATTAGTATTTATTTGAATTATGTCAGGTTCGATATTCCAAGCATAATTTAATTCGTTATAAATACCTAGATTAAATGTTATTTTATGTGTTTTATTATCTTTAAAAGTTAAATTTATTGATAATGATTCTAGATTAATTAATTCATCTAATTCAACAGTAAATGCTGTATTAGAATTTAACTTATTACCAATTATGTAGTTAGTTTGAACATAGTTAAATTTTATTTCTTTATTATCCTTAAAGAATTTAATAGATTCTAAAATATTATTATTAAAATTATCTAATCTAAGATATTTAACTTTAATATTTTTTTGAATGACATTAGATATATAGTTATTATTTTCATTAATAATATAACTTGCTTTTTCAATATAATCATTTAAATCATAGTTATCATTAACTTCATCTAGTTTATGATAGCCAAGATCAATTCTATCTTTATAATAATTATTGTATTTTATTATTTCAGTTCTTTTAAGATACTCAGTTTCCTCTTTATGTTCTTTAATATTTGATTCTTTTAGATAATAATCTGTTAATAATATTTCTGCATTAATTTTAATGGGAATTAATAATAACATGATTAATAAATATTTTTTCATTTTACCCTCCTACTTGTTATGTTGTATATTAAAGAGGAAATTCCTTTTTAATTTTTATAATTGTGGAAAAGTGTTGTTTTTTTGTGGATATATAGAATTATTTAGTAATTTTTATATTTTAAAACTTTAATTTTGTGAAAATTTATTAAACTGTAAAAAATTGGTAAAATTTCTAGAGATAATTAACACAATAAAATGATTGTGGAAAAAGAAGATAATTTATGTTATAATTACGATAATGTTTGAAAAGGCAATAAGGAGGAATTTATGAATTTATTAACAATCGCTGCTTTATTTTCATTTGCTCAAACTCAAAATACAACTGTTGTAGATAAAGTCCAAAATCATACAGAGATGATTGAACAAAGAGTTGCAGAAGGGAAAAAATATTTAGAAGATCATTTTACCGAAGGTAAAGAATATTTCGAAGATCATATGGAAGAAGGAAAAGAATACTTAGAAGACCATGCTACTGAAGGTAAAGAATATTTCGAAGAACATATGGAAGATGGAAAAGAATATTTAGAAGAACATGCTACTGAAGGTAAAGAATACTTTGAAGAACATATGGAAGATGGAAAAGAATATTTAGAAGATAATGCTAAAAAAGGTGTTGAAAATTTAGACAAAATTATGGATGATGTTGAAGATGAAGTTAATCATGAAACTCATACAGGAATAGGTTCTACTATTAACAAAATTTATAAATCATTAAAAAATAAAATATTAAGTTGGTTTAAATAATTAGTAACATTTTTGTTACTTTTTATTTTGAATTAAAATGATTAAAAATATTGAACTTGAATTTTTTTTTAAAATATATTATAATTAGTTAGCCAAAAGAACTTTAATTTAATTATTTTTTAAGGAGGAATTTAAATGAAAAGTGAAGATGTTACTAGTGTTTTTGCGTTAGGTGGACTTGGTGAAGTCGGTAAAAACATGTATGTTATTGAACATAAAGATGAAATTATTATTATTGATGCAGGAGTTATGTTTCCTGAAGATGAATTATTAGGTATAGATTATGTTATTCAAGATGTTACTTATTTAAAACAACATCAAGATAAGATTAAAGCATTATTTATTACCCATGGTCATGAGGATCATATTGGAGGTATTACATTTTTATTACAAAATATTAATATTCCAGTTATTTACGCTTCTAAAATTGCTTGTGATTTAATTCAAAAGAAATTTATAGATAGAAATATTGGATATAATAATTTAGTAGAATTTGATAAAGATAGTCATTTTAAATATAAATATTTTGAAGTATCTTTTGTTGGAACTACTCACTCTATTCCAGGTAGTTATGCAATTGTAATTAAGACTCCAAATGGAACTATATTTGAAACTGGAGATTTTAAATTTGACTTAACACCAATTGGACCAATGGCAGAAATTCATAAGATGGCAGCTTTAGGTCAAAATGGAGTTAAATTACTTTTAAGTGATAGTACCAATGCTTGTTCTCCAGGTTACTCTAATAGTGAAAGTTTAGTTGATGAAGCTTTATCTGATGTATTTGCAAGACATACTTCAAGAATTATTATTGCAACATTTGCTTCTAATATTTATAGAATTAAGCATATAGTAGAAACTTGTCGTAAGAATAACCGTAAGATAGTTACTTTTGGTCGTTCAATGGAAAATGCTAAAGAAATAGCAATTAAAAATAATTTAATTACTGATAAAACTATCTTTATTGAGCCTAATGAAGCTAAAGATTTAAAGAAAAATGAAATTTGTATTTTATGTACCGGTTCTCAAGGTGAACCTTTAGCTGCTTTATCTAGAATTGCAAATGGTACTCATAAACAAATTACTTTATTACCTGATGATATTGTTGTATTTTCTTCTAGTCCTATTCCTGGTAATAAGGCATCTATAAATAGAATTATTAATAAATTATATTTAAAGGGTGTTAAAGTTTATACTAATTCACAATTATCTGATATTCATACTTCTGGACATGCTAAACAAGAAGAATTAAAATGGATGCTTAGAATTATTAAGCCTGAATATTTTATGCCTGTTCACGGTGAATATAGAATGCTTAAAACTCATGCTGACTTAGCAGTTGATTGTGATATTCCTAAAGAAAATATCTTTATTTGTAAAAATGGTGATACTGTTGAATTAACTAAAGATGGAGCTAGAATTGGTAAAAGAGTTCATTCTGGTGATGTTTATGTTGATGGTTCAAGAATTGGTGATATTGGTTCAATTGTTATCAAAGATCGTCAATTAATGAGTCATGATGGAATATTAGTTACAATTATTAATATTAATCCTAATACAAGAGAATTATTAATTAAACCTAATATTACAACAAGAGGATTTGTTTTGGTTAATGAGAATGCTGAACTTATTAATAAAATTGAAGAAAAGGTATCTGATATAGTTTCTAAGTCTTTAAAGACTGGTTATAATTATATTGATTTAAAGAATCAAATTATTTTAGAGTTAAGTCCATTTATAAATGATCTTACTGGTAGAAGACCAATTATATTACCGGTAATTATGGAAGTTAAGGATAATTAACATAAATTTTAACTTATCATATTATATAGTATGATAAGTTTTTTTTATGAATTAAATCCAATTATACAATCCTTAATAGCTGGAATTATAACTTTTAGTTTAACGACTATGGGGTCTGCTTTAATATTTATGTGTAAAAGTATAAATAAATCTTTTATGGATAAATTATTAAGTATATCTGCGGGCATTATGCTTGCCTCCTCTTTTTTTTCATTAATTAATCCTTCGATTGATAAGGCAAATGAAATTATGATATCTCCTGGTATTATTTGTTCTTTAGGAATCGTTTTAGGTTGTATTGTGTTATTCTTATGTGATAAGTTACAAATGAGATGTGGTAAAAAAAGTAAAACAAATAATTTAATTCTATCTATGACTATTCATAATATTCCTGAAGATTGTAGCCCTCATGTATCACAATAAAAATATAATATTGGTTTAAAATTTAAAAACTATCAAGATAATTTACATTATTATTTTGATAGTTTATTTAGTTTTTATAAGTATTATTTTAATTCTTCTAACATTAAGTTTTTAATATAATCTATATCTGTAAAAAATAAGTTTAGTCCACTAGATTTTAAAGATAACATATACTCAAAATCATCTATAATTTCTTTTTCAACTGCAGATGATATTTTTATAAATTTACCATCAATTGTGTGTCTACTTTGAATATATTTTTCTAATGTTGGAAAAGCATTTTGAATCAAAATCGCTTGTTCCCGCCCAGCTATTTTTTTAATTAATATTGTTTTGCAAGTTCCATATTTCTTTTCCTTTTTATCAATAATAGTTCTATATTTTTCAATTTTAGTACTTAAAGGAATAAACCATAATATATCATCATCTTTTATAGCTAAGTAAGATGGTCTGGAATGACCATTTTCATGATTTATCATTAAACCTTTATTATTGATTCTATCAAAAAATTCATCTTTGATATGATATAAATATCCAGTTTGTACTTTCACATTATCAACTCTTATATATAATTCTAACATAAAACAAAAGAAAACTCCATTATATTAACAGAGTTTTCAAACATTTACAACCGAGATCATTTATTACTCGCACCACTCGGAAGCGATTAACATTTCACGACTAGGATCATTTATTGCTCGCACCACCTAGAAGCGATTAACATTTACATATTAATGCACCTTTTCAAATGCAATAATAATATACTATATTTTATGCTAAAAGTCAATGCTTTGTCATAAAATATGCAAATTTTCATTTGCATTAATATTATATGTTGTTAATAAATTTTTAAACATATTATTATTTTATTATATTAATAATATAATAAGTTTTTAATAGTTTTGTTTTTACTAGAACTTTTTTGATTATTTTTGATAGTTTATTTAATTTTTATTAGTTTGAATAAATCAAACAAGCGATACTTATGCCAAGTAATATAGATAAAATTACAATAATGAAAAGTAATATGTTACTTATAAATCCTCTTCGGCGACCTGAATGGACTTGCTCTATATTGTCAATGTATGATAATTCAGTATATTGATGTGATATTAAATTTCCATCTATACTTGCGTTTGGATAACAACGAGTATGAATTAGATAAATTGGTAAATTATATTTTTTTGCTGTTTTTTTTGAAAGTTCGTCTATATCATTAAAACATAGAATATAATTTGGTGTTTGCTTTCCATCTTGGGTATTAACAACTACTTCGTTGTATGACGAACCATTTTCATTATAAATTTGTTGTGGTAAATTAATAGTTGTGTTTTCTTTTTGATATTTATTTATTGTTCCGGAATCTTTTGGTTTGGCACTTGCAATTTGATTAGGATTTAAACTATTATATCCTAAAAAAACTAATTGATTTGTTTGATAAAAATGGATATATTGATCTGATATTAGAGAAGTTGATATACTTCCATTAAATTTTTCAAATCTTTTAGCAATGGTTTCTTCGAAAGATTTTTCATTGCCTTGATATACTGCATGAATTAACATGCTGAAAGGTTGACCACTAAAATCTATAATATTAATTCCATCTTCAATATTATTTCCTAAAAGTTGATTTTCAAACATTTTAACATTGGATATAGAATTTACTATTAATTGTGCATTATTTCTATTTAAATCTTCTTCCATTTGATAAAAATAAGAAGAAAAATCCAAAGATTTTTGATTAATTATATTATTTATTCTTTCAAAATCTTTATCATCAGTACATTTATTGATTGTAATAACAAAATTAATTAAAGGCTCATATTTTGCTATTAATTCACTATTTAATTGGTTTAATGAAATATAACCATTTATAATTTGATTCATAACAGGAGAAACTTTATTCACGCCAAATAATTTGGAGAAAAGAAACATTTTTTTATAAGAATTTTCTGTTATTAAATCAAATATTTGATTTTTATTTTCATCTAAATAATTAACCATTATTTGATATTTTTTGCATAACAAATAATCATCTAATAAATCTAATTTATTTAATTCTATTGTAGTCATTATTGATTCTAGTTCTTTTTTGTCTGATAAATCTAATTCTAATAAATTATCAATACCAATTTTATTAAAGTAGTAATCTTCAAAAACTCTAAAATCACAATTAAAATCTATATTTTTGTTGATTGAAATATATTTACAAAAGTTATTAATTCCACCATTTTCTAATAAACTAACTATTTTATCAATCATTATTTTACTGTTTGAATATTTTAGTGTTAATTTATTTATATAATCAACAAATAAATCAAAGTTTGAATTTGATATTAAGTTATTATAGTTTTCTTTTTTAAAAATTTGTGGTGGTAAATTTTCCTTTTTAACATTTGGCATGGAAAAATTAAAATAATTATTTAAAGACTCTTTATCAAATGTTGCTAAAATTTTATAATTCTTTATGTCGGAAGATGATAATTTATCGTTATAGTTTATTAAAAAGAATAATTCTTCAACAGATAATATATTTTGTTGAACTATTGTTGTGGTTAATGAATTATTAAAAAGTGAATTTAATTCAGACATTTTATTGTTTTTCAGTGCTAAAAATATATTATTAATTATTATGTCGTTATTACCAAAGTTTGATATAATGGAATTTATATCATTTAAATATCGCTCATAAGTTTTTCTTAATTGTTTATTATTTACTATTAGCATTTTTGTTTCATCATTAAAAGCAGAATTTATTTTTCTTTTAAATAGATATGAGTATAATTTATCAAACACAATATCACCACCATATTAACTATCATCTTTATTATATTATATCACGTATAATATTGAACATAAAGATTTCAAGTTTAACATTTTGATTTCTTTATGTTTTTTGTTATTATAACAAACATCGGTAAAGACGGATTATACCAGGTACTTCGAGTACGTTTTTATGAATGTCTGCCATATAATTATTTATTAATTCGGTTGTAGATAATGGAAACTAATTTTAATATTAAAGTTCGGATGATTAAGCGTGTAGGAATATCGGATGATTAAGCGTGTAGGAATATAGGTAATTCAATATGGTGTTAACCGAAATATTTATGAAAGGAGAAATTGATGAAACATATTTTAAGTTTTGATGTTGCTAAAGGCAAAAGTGTTTATTGTTTTATTGATGAATTTAAAAATATTATTATTGAGCCTACTTTAATTGAACATAATAAAAACAAGTTTGACAATTTATTAAATTTAGTCAAAGATTATTCTAATTTAATTGTAGTTATGGAATCTACTTCTATTTATCATCTACCAGTTGAAAATTATTTTAGATCAAAAGGTATTGAAACTATTGTCATGAATCCTAAACTTGTTAAACAATTTAAAGATACTTTAAATAAATCTAAAACTGATAAATTAGATTGTTTTAAAATTGCTAGATGCTACTTAGGTACAATTGATAATTTTTACCAAAAGCAAGATGAATATTTTATGTATAATCCTTTAGCTAGACAATATTGGTCTTTAGTAGAAGGACAAACTAGATTAAAGAATAGATATAAACAATTAATTGAAATTATTTTTCCTGAATTTTCTTTAATTTTCAACGATTTATATGATGATTTAGCTTTGGATTTTATTCATGATTTTCCTCATCCTACGTTTTTTATTAATCGTAGAATTGATTATTTAATGAATTATTTGAAGGAAAAGAATGGAACTACTCAAGCTTATAGATTCAAAAATAAAGTTTTAAAAATGAAAGAATTGGCTTCTAATTCTTTGTGTTATGTAGCATTTGATTCTTTTCAAGTTCAAAATCTAGTTCAAGTAATTGAAATGATTCAATTTCATAAAACAGAAATTAATAAAATTAAAAATCAATTGATTAATGAAATGAAAAATAAAAATCTATTTAAAATAATAAATTCAATTCCTGGTTTTGGAGAATTCTCTACAGCTTTATTTTTGGCAGAAGTTGGAGATATTACTAGATTTGATGATAAATATCAGTTCATATCTTTTATAGGAATTGATTCAGTAACTTCTCAATCTGGAGTTTCTGCATATCATGGACCAATTTCAAAAACAGGATGTAAGTTTGGTAGAACAATTCTATTCAATATTGTAACAACTATAATTCAAATATCTGCCCATGCAGATAAAACTAATCCAATTTATTTGTTTTTTAGAAAAAAACAATCCGAAGGTAAACATCATTACAAGTGTATAATCGCATGCGAAACCAAATTATGCAAAATTATATACAAGTTATGTTCTTCGAATTGTTTGTATGAAAACAAATAGCTGAATTACCAATTTTTTTAAAAATTGAGGCAACTCAGTTCTTTTTGTCGTGATTATAATATCACATTTTTTTTGATTTGACAAAACTTAGATAATCATTAAATTATAAAATTTCATAACTTTTTGTTTGAAAAATTAAACATGTTAGTCAATAGATAAATTTCTATCAAAGTATCTATTTTAGAAACACTAATATTTACAAGTGTTTACAAAGATTTTATACAACATTTTTGACGTAATTTTTCCGACATTTATTACATATTGACTATTGATATTCTTGTGATACAATATAGTAGAATATGAAATAATTGTATTTAAAAGTGCTAATCTTAGGTCTGAGGTCAGTACTTTTTTTCATATTCTAATTCCCCTTAAATTTAATTTTTATGATCAAAGTTTAGTCCATTAATTCTCAAAAAAAACTATTAAAATTTGGTCGGAAATCGAAAAATAATGCAAAAAAAATTGTATAACATTTGTATAACGCATTTTTAAAATCCTTTATTTATAAGGGTTTGTGAAGATGACAAAATTAACGATTGTATAACACTTTTTGTAAATGTAAACACTAGTATTTTTGTTAATGCCTTATAAAATAAGGGAAAACTAGCCACTGGCTAGTTGTTTGTAAACAGTTTTATCCTGCTTTAATATGATTTTAAAGTTTAACGATTGTTAACGGCAAAAAGTTAGGCCATTTTGTAGCTATAATTATAACTATTTTTTTATAAATAAATAGTCATACTTTCACATAAATTTAACTAGATAGTAAAAAAATAAAGGGGGGTATTTTTATAAAGCAAGAATTAAAATTTAATTTATTTTATGACAATGATAATAAAGAATTAGAAAACTTATTAATAGAAACTATTATAAATTATTTAAAGAATAAAAAAGAAATAGGCTGTAATTTTGGTTAAAGCGCGTTATTATAAATATAGACCAATATTATATTTCTAATCACAAAGGAGGTAAAATGTATAATACTTTAAGAAATATAGTAAAAGAATATTTGGTTGCAATTTACATAAGACTATCTAAAGAAGACGACAATTTGGGTGAAAGTGAAAGTATCCAAAATCAAAAAATATTATTAACTAAATATGTTAAAGAACAAGAGTACACTCTAGTTGATATTTATATTGATGATGGGTATACTGGTACTAATTTTAATAGACCAAATTTCCAAAGAATGTTAAAAGATATTGAAAATGGCAAAGTAAATATGGTTATTACTAAAGACTTATCAAGACTATCAAGAGATTATATTGGTACTGGAGAATATGTAGAAAAATGGTTTCCAGAACATAATGTTAGATATGTTGCTTTAACTGATAATATAGATACATTTTTAGACAATTCTAATAATGATATTGCACCTTTTAAAGCCATATTAAATGATATGTATGCTAAAGATTTATCTAAAAAGATTAGAACAGCGCTTCATACCATGCAAAGTGAAGGAAAATGGGTTGGTGGATGTCCTCCATTTGGATATAAAGTAGATCCAAATGATAAAAATCATTTAGTTATTGATGAATTAGAAGCACCAATAGTCAAAAGAATATTTGATATGTTCGCTAGTGGCATTAGAATTAATAAGATAAGAGATACTTTTAATAATGAGAATGTACCGACGTTTTCTACGACTAGAAATAGAAATTTTACAAGAAATGGTAATAATGGTAATATTTACGGATATTGGTGTAATACTACGATTAAAAAGATATTACAAAATAGATTATATACTGGAGATATGATTCAAAATAGACGTTCTAGATTAAGTTATAAATATCGTAAAATAATCTGTAATCCCAAAGAAGACTGGATAATAGTAGAAAATACTCATGAACCCATTATTGATAAAAATACATTTAATAAAGTTCAATTATTATTACCAAAACAACATCAACGAAATGATAAAAAAGAATTATTTTTATTAGATGGACTACTTAAATGTGCAGATTGTGGTCATAATATTGGAATTCGCGCAAGACGTGCTAATGGTAAAAGTACAACAGTTTGTAATTACTATAGAAAGTATAATAAGGATTTTAGATTATGTACTGCGCATGGATTTGATTATGACACTTTAGAACGAGGTATAGTGGCTGAAATTAAGAAAATAATATATTTAGTTAGTAATGATAAATTAGAGTCAGAAATCCTAAAAAAATACAAAAACAATGATATATTAGATACTTATACTAAAACAAAACAAAAATTAGAAATTGAACTTGAAACTATAAAAAATAATTTAGATAATATGTATATTGATAAACTACAAAATAAAATAAATGAAGAAATGTATCAAAGAATACAAGAAAAACTTAATAAAGAAATTTTTTTGAAAAAAGATAAATTGAATGAAATAAATGGGTATTTAGAAAAAACAAACAAAGATGAAGATACATTTAACACTATAAAAAAAGAAGTTCTAGAATTTAAAGATAGATATCCTACTAGGGATTTAATCTTAAAACTAATTAAAAGTATTTCCATACATGAAGATGGAAATATTGATATTTATTTTAACTTTAAAAAGTTAAATTTTATTTATAAAATCCATGATGCCTGATAACTTCAATCAGAGGGTATGGCTGTAGGCATCGCATTTGGTTCCGCATGTAATGGTGATGCTTTAATGAGTGCAATGTCACTAGCAATAGGAATAGGTCTTCAAAACTTTCCAGAGGGTTCAGCAATTAGTTTTCCTTTATATAGAGATGGTTATTCAAAATGTATGTCTTTTTTTATAGGTGCTTTGTCTGCTATTGTTGAACCAATTGGTGCTGTTTTAGGTGCTTTAATTGTTATGAAGTATCCGATTATTATGCCAATATTATTAGCATTTGCCGCGGGTGCCATGCTTTATGTTATTATAGTAGAGTTAATTCCTGAAGCTATGTCAAATGAAAAAAAAGAGCATATGGCTCTTTACTTTGTACTTGGATTTATAATTATGATGTTTCTAGATATTACTTTAGGGTAATATCTTTTATTTAAAATATTTTATGATAAATTTTTGTAAGATTTTCTACTTTTAACGTTTCCATAGGAATCTTCCTTTCTTCATGATTTAATTATACTTAATATAATGTGACAACTAAGTGACTATGTTTAAAAAAGAAGGAGTTTATTCTCCTTCTGTAAATATTTTTGAAAATGATGCGTTTAAAGGCATATTTATAATTACTTTTTGATTAGTCTTGGGATGATTAAATTCTAAATAATAAGCTTGAAGACCTAATCTACTGATAGGATTTCTTTTTGAGTTATATTTTTTATCACCAATAATCGGATGTTTTAAATTTGATAAACCTACTCTTATTTGATTCTTTCGTCCTGTTAGAATTTCTATATCTAAAAGTGTATAAGTACTAGTTAGTTTAAGAGGATTATATTTAGTAATAGAAAGTTTTCCTTTATCTTTAGTTGTAGCATATACATTTAAATTTTTATCTTCAGTAAGATACTCTTCAATTATGCCTTTATTCTTTATTTTTCCTTCACAAACTGCATAGTATTTTCTAATAACTTTTGACCAGTTATCTTGCATTTTATTTTTAGCTTCTTCATTTTTAGCAAATACGACTAATCCACTGGTATCTTTATCAATACGATTTACGATAAATGCTTTTTGATTTTTCTTATGAAGATATGTTAAAACTTCGTGATAAAGAGTTCGCTCTTTCTCTTTGGTAGTTCCAATAGTTAATAGTTTAGCTGGTTTATCAACTATAAGTAAATTTTTATCTTCAAAGGCAATGGTTAATTTTTTAGTTTTCATTTTCAAATTCATCTTTTCTTTCTTTAAAGAATTCATAATATAATTTCATATTAGGTAATTCTGACCATTTTTGAATAGATACTGGAGTTTGATCTAAATTATAGATTTTTGCTTCTAATAGATTTAATAAAAATGGTGAATGGGTGGAAATTATAAATTGACAATTATAAAATCTAGCTGAATCTTCAATAAATTGTTTTAATTTTAATTGATTATCAGCAGATAGACTGTTTTCTGGTTCATCTAATAAATAGATAGCATTTTCTTTAATTTCTCTTTCCCAAAACATTAATGCTGACTCACCGTTGGATTGTTCAACAAGATTATTACTTAATCTATTACGAATGTATGCTGATTGGGTTTGATGTCTAGCATCATAAGAAGCTTTTATTTTTTCATAATCATTGATTGAATAATCACTTGAAGTGTATTTATTTTTTATCCATTCTTCGCCTAATATATCTTTACGACGATTAATGTGATTGTTAATTGATCTTATGTCTAAAAGATAATCAAAAACATCATCACTACTTACTACTTTGATTTCTGATGGTTTATTATCTGACATTTCAAATTTGCAAACACTTACATAATTATCAAAGTTTGTTCCTTTATTGATACCATTATTACGACTTGCATTTAATTTATTGGAAATGACATTTAAAAGAGTTGTTTTTCCACTACCATTTGTACCATAAAAAATAGTTATATTTTCAAAATCTATATTAGTTAGTTCTTTACTTGAAAATAATCCCAACGGATAGTAATTACCATTATATATTTGTCTAGGATCTCTTATATTACTTTCCATTTCATTGTTTGGTAGTTTAAAGTTTTTCAAATAAATCATGTCTATCACCTAAGCAAATTATACTAACGAACAATTGTATTGTCAATGTTAATCTTCGAATTTAGCATCAACATAAAATATTGGACGATTTTCTTTATAATATTGTTTTTCAAAATCTGTCATTATATTTTCAATATTTCTTTCATCATGATGTAAATCTAGGCTTACTTTTGTAAATGTATACCAATATTCTGATAAGCTTTCTAAGGCTGAAGCAAATAATATTTTATTATCAGTTTTTAAAATAATATGTTTTTTCTTTTTAAAGATACGATCATATAATCTTAAATAATTAATTGAAGTGAATCTTTTTTTCTCATCTTGTTTTTTAGGCCAAGGTTCAGAGAATGTTAAGTAAATAGTATCAATTTCTTTACCAAACATATTAATAATATCTTGAGCATTAGCACAAATTATTTTTAAGTTAGGAATTTTTTGTTCTTTTATATTGGTAATTGCAGTAGCAGTTTGATTTTCATCTAATTCTAATCCAATGTAATTTATATTAGGATGAGATTTAGCCATTTCAATAATAAAACTTCCTCTACCCATACCTAGTTCTAAACAAATTGGATTGTTATTACCAAAGACATCTTTCCATTTATTTTTATAATTTTCTGGTTTCTTAATTAAATACGAACTTTTTTCTAATATTTGATTAGCATTTTTTACTGTATTATAACGCATAGTTATTTCTCCTTTTTTCTTAAATAGTATAACATAAAAAGATAGATTAAATCTATCTTTTATCTTGGTCAATACTTACAAATCTTTTTCTTTTTACTGTTAATACACCGTTTTGATTTTCATTTAAGTTTTTATATATTTTTAGAGAAAATACTCTATAAAATAGTTTTGGAAGTGACGCAAATTATTTTAACAAAAAAGGAAATTAATTATTTCCTTCGTTATAATTCTATATTAGTTACAGAAATCACTTGATTATTATCGTCATAATCTATTTTAAATACATCGGGGTTATTGAATCTTCTATTTATTACTTCTTTATTATTAAATGTAATATTAAAAGTATTACCATTAAATTCAAAATTACAAATTGTTTGTAAATAAGACATTAAAATCATTCCATGAATAACTAAAACTATTTTGTGATCTTTGGCATTTAGCATTTCATTTAAAAATTCTTGAAAACGTTTATCTACATCACTTAATGATTCTCCGGTTTTAAATTTTAAATCTTTATTTGTAAATGAATTAGCTGAAAAATTATCTGGTAATTCTGACACTTTTTCACAGCCCAATTTTCTTTCATTGATTCTTTTATCTAACTTAATTTTCAAATTATTCTTTTCTGCTAGATATTTGGCTGTACCAATTGCTCTATAAGAATCGCTTGAATAAATTGCATCAATATTATTAAGTTGGGATATATCACATAATTTTTTAGCTTTTTCCTCACCTTCACTTGATAAAATCATATTTCTGTTATAGTCATCCCAAGAAACATTTTTGTAATCGCTATAATTGTCAATTTCAATAAATGGTGCTGAATGTCTAATTAAATATATTGTTTTCATATTTGCCTCTTTTCTATATTTTTATTGTATCACATCATTTATTTTTTTTAGTAATTCTTTGATAAATATTTCTTCATTTATTTTATTGATATAACTATATTTTTTACCGATATCTTTTATGGACATTCCACTTATGTACACTTCTTTTTTATCTATTATGATATATCTATCATGAAATGGATTATTATCTATGAAACATATATTTTTATATTGAGATTTATATTATTTTATTAATTCTTCATTAAAGTTTTTGGATATCATTATTATTTTAATATTTATGTCTTTTAATAGATTTAATAATTCTTTGTTTATGTAGTTATCAATAATTATTATTTCTTCGTTTGCATCATTTAAAATATCTAGTAAGATACTATTTGCATCATATATTTTTCCTTCATATATTATTGAACTTTGTTACTAGAGAATTTATTAAATGACTCTTCTAATTTTAATATTCTTTCTTTATGATTTACTAAAATATTATTCTTGTTATTGGTTGATAAATATTTTCGCATGTAAACAAAAGCATCTATAATTTTCATGCTTACTTCATCAGCAACTTTGGTATGAAGAACGGGAGCAAGCATAGCAACACCTTGTTTAGTAAATACATGAGGTAAATATTTACTATGTTTTCCTACTCCGTCAACTTCTAAAGTCCCAGATTGTGACCTTAACTTAATATATTCTTCTTTAGTTAATTGAAACATATATCTTTCTGGAAATTTTTTGATATGTCATATCTCTCAACTTAAAATAATTGTTTTTACACATTTAAACATAATTGACTAATATAATAAATATATAACTATTATGTATACATCTTTTATATTATTATAAATTTAATTATCTATAATAATTACTTATACTTTCTATTTTTAATTTATTTACAATATAAATTTTACTTAAATTATTAAAACTTACTCTTTACTAATTGTTTTTTCTAAAAATATCTTTTTGATAAATCCGCCTCTTTTTAACCTTTTTTGTTTTGAAGATTCTATAACAGCATCTATATTTTTACCCTCTAACTCTGAAATAGCTTTTAATACTTCAAAAATATCAGCAGCCTCCTCTATGATGTTATTACTTGTTTTAGCAGTTATAAGTTCATTACATTCCTCTAATAATTTTTTATATAATTCTTGTCTATATTCAGCATCAGATAAAATTCTAGTAATTGGTATCTCATTATCTTCTTGAATAATACTTGGAATATTATCTCTTACTAATTTATTATATATTTTTTCCATTTTTACTCCTCATTTCTTTTAAATATCATTTCAATTATACAAACCATACCACCTAATATGGTATAAGCAAACATACTCTTCTCGAACAACATTAGCATAATTTTTTATCTATTACTATACATATTTATTATTTATATACTATTTTTAGAAACTTACTGAATAGTTGATTTATTCTTATATATCACCGCTTATCTAATTTTTAGAACACATACACATTCCATATGTTTAGTTCTTGGGAACATGTCTAAAAGATATATTTCTTTTAGGTTATAATATTCTTTTAGGTTATTAATATCTCTGGCTAGAGTTAAAGGATTGCAGCTCATATAAATTAAATTTTGAGGTTTATAGTTTATTAATGAAGATAATGTTTCATCATTTATTCCACTTCTTGGAGGATCTACAATAATACAATCTATTTCATCTTTTATTTTGTTAAGGTTTGTTGAATCACCTAGAAGATAATAATTGTTTTGTTTATTCATTTTAGAGTTAGTTATAGCATCTTTAATTGCTTCTGGAACTATTTCAATACCATATAATTTATCTTTTTGCATAGGGATACCTAGAGTTCCTACTCCACAATATAAATCTACAATATGCTCATATTTTTCTTTTGATATGATTTTAAATACTTCTTTTAAGATGTCTATATTTATTTGAAAGAATGAATTAATATTTACTTTATATAAATACTTATCTATTATTTCTATATAATTATCTTCTCCATAGATTATTTTATTATTAACTATGATACCTACTATTTTATTATTTTTGGTTAGAGTATCAATATCTATTTTATAAGAATCTTTAGTATTTATTTTAATTAATATTTCATCATTATAGTTTGATCTTATGATTATGTCTCCATGTTTGATTTTGAATAGTTCTTTTGATGAAATAATTTTATTTATAGATTCTTTTGCTAATAAGCATTTATCTATTTTAACAATATTATGAGTTTTTTCATTATAATAGCCCCAATTATAATTATCTATTTTTAATTCAATTTTATTACGATAATTAAACTCTTTAGGTGAGTTTATTATTTGGGGATTAATAGTTAGTTTAGCATATTTATTAAAAATATTGATTAAGATGTCTTTTTTGATATTTAGTTCTTCTTGATGATTAATATGTAAGAAGTTACAACCACCACATTTATCATAGTAAGGACATTTAGGAGTTATTCTTAATGGTGATGGAGTAATTATTTTAGTTATATTTCCAATTAAATAATTCTTTTTTTCTTCAATTATTTTTACTTCAAGTTCTTCATTTAATAAAGCATTAGGTATAAACATTACCTTGTTATTATAGTGAGATATTCCTCTTCCTTGATGATCATATGATTCAATTTTAACTATGATATTCATATAGTTTTTTTACTTCCTTTGGAGTTAATTTACGATAATCTCCACTTTTTAAATTATCAGTATTTAAGAAAGCATACTCTACTCTAGATAATTTATCTACTAGGTATCCAAGTTTATTAAATACTCTTTTAATAATATGATTTCTTCCTTCGACAATGGTTATTTCAATGATTGAATAATCTTTTTCTGTATCGTTTTTCTTTATTTTTACTCTGGTAGGAATACATTTAATACCATCTATTTCAATTCCTTCTTTTAATCTTTTATAGTCGGTTATTGCCATGCATTTATTTAATTTTGCAATATATTTTTTGGGTACAGCATTTGTTGGGTGCATTAGTGTATTTGCTAGGTTACCATCGTTAGTTAAAATTATTAGACCAGTAGTATCATAATCTAATCTACCTACTGGATATATTCTTTTATCAGTTGCGATTAAATCAACAACAGTTTTACGATCATGTTCATCTTTAACTGAACAAATTATGCTTCGAGGTTTATTTAATAAAAAGTAAACATTTTCTTCTTTTGATAAATGAACTTTATTAACAACAATGTCATCATTTGCATTTACTTTGGTTCCTAATTCAGTTACTTTTTCACCATTAACATATACTTTGCCTTGTTTTATAAATTCTTCTGCTTTTCTTCTTGAACAATATCCTGATTGTGCGATTACTTTTTGCAATCTTTCCATAAAAAATCACCTATTAGTATTTTAACATATTTTAGGTAATTTTAGAAAAATAAATATATTAAGATAAATGAGGCAATTATACCAAATAAATCAGCAAATAATCCAGCTGGAAGTGCATATCTACTTTTGGTTATTCCTACACTTCCAAAGTATAGAGCAATTACATAAAGGGTTGTATCTGATGATCCTTGAATGGTACTAGCTAAAAGTCCCATTATAGAGTCTGGTCCATATTTATTAAAAATATTAACCATTAAGGCTAGAGTACTATTTCCAGAAACACTTCTTAGAAAACACATTGGGATTATGTCACTTGTTAAGTCAAATTTTGTTAAATATGGGGTTAAAAATGAAAATATATCACTTATGATATTACTTTTAACTAGAATATTAACTGCAAAAATCATAGCTACTAAATTAGGAATTATTTTAAAAGTAGTTATTATACCTTCTTTAGCACCAATTAGAAATTCATCATAGATATTTATTTTATGTTTAAAACCATAGATTATTATAGTTAAAACTATGATTGGTAAAATAATAAAACTACTTGTTTCCATTTTTGCTCCTTATAAAGTAATCAAGTGTTAAACCAGCGATTGTTGAGACTGTTGTGGCAAGGATACAGGTTGGTAAAACTGATGTGGGATTTAAACTTCCTGCAGCATGTCTTAAGGCAATGATTGTAGTAGGAACAATGGTAACACCAGCAGTATTTAAGACTAAAAAAGTTATCATAGGAGTAGATGCTCTTTTTTTGTCATCATTTAATTCTTGTAACTTTTCCATAGCTTTTAGACCAAATGGTGTCGCAGCACTTCCAAGACCAGCCATGTTTACAGCTATGTTACTAGCAATGTAGCCAATAGATTCATGATTTTTAGGAATAGTTGGAAATAATTTTGATAATAATGGTGTCATTAATTTGGCATTTTTTTGAATTAAACCACTCTTTTCAGCAATTTGCATAAGTCCCATCCAGATAATTAATAATGGTAATAAATTTAAAATAAGATTTATAGAATCTGTGCCTGCATTAATAATTTCAGTATTTATTTCATGAATATTACCAGTTATAAAACTATAAGTAATACCGATAATAATAAATATTCCCCAAATATGATCTACCATAAATTTAAAATCTTTCTTTTTAGTTTTTGGAAAAATGTTTCTTTTGGTTTAACATTTTCTTTTTTGATAATATTGGTTTTAAAATATTCCTTCTTATTTAATGTAACTGTTAAGTTACCAATAATATTTGTTACATTAGTGTCGTAATAATTAATGTTTACTTTAATATTTTTTCTTTCTTCTTTAGTTAAAGACATATTAAATGATTCTTCTATGTAGGTATTATCTATGTTAGTTTTGATTTTGCCTTTTTTAACTATTTTATAGTTTTTAAGTTTTTTAAAATATTTTTCGTATAATTCTTTATGATCATTAAAGTCATTACCATCATTAAAGGTTACGACTGTTAGATTTACTTTGTTTTTTGATGCATTTGTAACTAAGGTTCTTCGGGCTTTTTCAGTAAAACCAGTTTTTCCTCCAGTACAATATTTATATTCTTTTAATAATCTATTTTTATTATGCCATAAATAGGTCTTTATATCGCTTTTAACGGTTATTTCTTTTGTTCCGGTTATTTCCTTGTAAACGTTATTTTTGATTGCGTATGAGGATAATAATGCCATATCATAGGTTGTTGAGATGTTTGCTTTATCTTTTTCTTCTAATCCATGACTATTAATAAAACTTGAATCATTCATATTAAGAGAATTAGCGGTTTCATTCATAAGTTTACTAAAGCCTTCCATAGAACCAGCAGTTAAAACAGCAAGAGCAATAGCAGCATCATTACCACTTCTAAGCATAAGACCATATAGTAATTCTTTTGTTGTTAATTTTTCTTTTACCGATATATAAATACCGCTGCCATAGCTTTTTAAAATTTCTTCTGGCATTTCTTTTTTGACGTTTAAATTTTCAGTATTATTAATAACTACCATAGTAGTCATTATTTTAGTAATTGATGCGATTAAAGATTTTTTATGAATATTTGATCCTTCTAAAACTCTGGTAGTATCAGTATCCATTACTATATAACTACTAGCAGATATCGCTTTAACATTAATTGGAATTAATATAATTAATAAAATAATAATCTTTTTCATACTTAATTGTATGAAAAAAGTAGACTCTTAATGTCTACTTTAAATGTAAAGAATATACGATTATTAAGTAATTAAACATTTTTATTGGATGAGTAACCACTTATTTGTAATTTTAAGGTTTTTATCATTTCTTTATGTAATAAAGGTTTGGCGAACTGCTCTTCAAATACTAAAATGCTACTTTTATATCTATTATATGCATTAGAATAATTTCCTAGTTCTATTTGTTCAACACAGTAATCAACCACGTTATCAAAAATATAATTATAAATAAGTTCATCATTTTTTTCTCTGCTAATACCTTCAACAATAATCGGTGCTATTGCATAATAATGTTTAATATCTTCACTTGTAACAAAATTATCTCTAAACCATCTCAATACCTTTAATTCATAGCAATTATCGTCAAAATCTTTTTGAAAATATCTCATACATGCTGTTGTTAAATAACATTTAACATCAGTATGATTTGTTTTACCATCAAATTTATCGATAATGTGTGCTTCTTTTTCTTCTGTTGTTACAGCTATATGAACTGTGTCGTGTGGGCCGCTTTTTGGATCCTTGTTATATACATCTATCTTTGCATCATATTTATCGCTATTTGGCGTAGATGCTTTTATTATTGCTTTTTCATTTGACATTATAATTGTTCCTCCTTATTTACTAATATCTTACCAATGTTAAATAAAGCAAAAGATATTCCTTCAAGTTGAAATTCATCGTCTAGATCTGCTAAACATAGTTCTAATTCTGAAATAATAGATTCAATTTTTTTATAATCTTTGATTATTAAATCAATTTGTTCTTTTTTAAGATAGTCTTGCCATGATTTAATAATTTTGTAAACATAATTTAAATATTTGATTATTTCATTTTTAGATAATTCTAAGTATACTTTTTCTTCTAAGGATGTTGCTTTTTTAAGATCTTTTTCAACAACCGATAATATATATTTTAGATTATCTTGAATATTTTTATTTAAATCTTCTTTTATTTCCATATATTTCCTTTCTTAATTTAAATTATATATATTTTAAAAAATAAATCAATAAAAAAGCAGACTTTTTGTGATGTGAACCCTGTTTAGGAGATACAAATAAAAAAGCAGTATATTAAAAAGAGAAAATTATTTTTCTCTTTTTGTGTAAGTTTTTCTCTTTTTCTTAA
>SFSZ01000020.1 GCA_004563275.1 bacterium | reverse complement strand
GTATGCTTCAAGTACTTCATTTTTAAACTCTAATGAATATGAAGCAAATTTTTGTCCTTTTGAAGCCATAAAAAATACACCTCCTTTCGGAAGTGTATTCTATCATTTTTTATTTGAACTGTCTTTTTTTATGATGTCTACTCTAAGGGGTGCAGTTCATTTTTTGTCTACTTTAAATGTAAAAGTGTGATTAGAAATTCATAGAAGAAATCATAGTTTAAATATAGTATTAATAAGCTTGTAGCAAGAAATGGACCAAATGGTAACATTGTATCTTTATTTTTTATACTTATATATATTGCATAAGGGAACGCTAAGAATGAGGCTAATATTATATAGAATAATCCTAGGAGTGGACCTAAGGCTAAACCGGAGATAAATGATAACTTTATATCTCCTCCACCTAAAGATTCTTTTTTAAATAAGGCATTTCCAAGTAACATGGTTAAATACATTACACTAAATACTATAAGACCATAAATTATGCTTATAAAGCAATCTTTATAACCGTTATATATAAGTTTTATTATTAATATTAAGATAGTACTTACAATTAAAGGACTATCAGATATTATCATGTATTTTGAGTCACTTACAAATATTATTACTACTAAGCTTGATATTACCAAACTAATAAAGAATTCTTCAGAAAGTCCAAATATTTTATAACTTATGTAAAATAAGAAACTTGTTAAGATTTCAATAATTGGATATATAATTGATATTTTTTGTTTACAGTTTTTACATTTTCCACCTAAAAATATATATGATAGGACTGGAATGTTTTCATACCATGATAGTTTATGGTTACATTTAGGACAATGACTTCCTGGTTTTATTATCGATTCGCCATTAGGTATTCTTAATCCGACGACATTATAAAATGATCCAAGAACTAATCCCAATATTATAATTATTATTTCCATGAGTGCACCTACTGAATTTGTGCTAGTAATCCAAACATTGGTAGAATTACTGCCATTACAATACCACCTACAACAACTGCTAAGAAGATAATCATTGCAGGTTCAATAAAGGCTTTCATGTTATTAATTAATGTTTTATGTTCAACTTGATAATATTCAGCTACTTTACTCATCATTTGAGCAAGTTCTCCTGTTGATTCACCGGTTACAATCATATAGTAAGCTACTTCTGGTACGGCCCAATGATTATAAAAGGCAGTACTGATTTTGTCACCTTTAGCGATATAGTAAACTGTTCTATACATTATTTTCTTGTAAATTTCATTATTGGTTACTTCAGAAAGTAAGTTCATACTATCAGTAATAAATACGTTGTTCTTTAAAAGCGATGAAAAGGTTTTTGCAAAAACACTCATTTCTTTATATATGATTATTTTTCCAAATAGTGGTAATTTCATAGCAAAGGTTTGTAATTGTATTTTAACTTCTTTAACATTATGATATAAGAATATTAGTATTAATACTATTGCTACAATAATTATAAGTATTTTTATAATATTTTTTTCTAAAAATGTACTGGCACTAATAATAAATAATGTAAATGGATTTAATTCAGCTCCAGCTGATTCATAAATTCCACTAAATTGAGGAATTACGTATAGCATAATAAAGGTTACTACTGCAACTGAAAATAAACTTACGATGACTGGATATGTCATGGCATTTATCATTGCTTTTCTGGTATTTTCAATGTCTGTGTAGTATTCAGCCATATCATCTAGTGTAGCTTCTAATTCGCCAGTTGCTTCAGCAGTTTTAATCATACTTATTAATAATGCTGGGAATGATGAACCTTGTTTTGATAAGGCACTACTAAATGATTCTCCTAGAGTTAAGTTATAAATGATAGCGTCAAATAATCTTTTCTTTTTAGGGCTACTACTCATTTGTTTACCAAGGATGCGCATGGCTTCAGTTAAAGGAATTCCTGACTTTAAATATGTTGATAACTGGGTTAGCCAAAAGATAATATCTTTATTTTTTAATTTAATATTTCCGACAATTTTAGGATTATAGATGAAATTTATAAAATCTGAGGTTTTAATAGATAAAACTTTATATCCTTCATTTTGTAAGAATGAATAAACTTCCATTTTAGAGAAAGCAATAAAAATATTACTTACTTTTTTACCAGCAGGATCTTTAGCTACATATTTAAAAACTACTGGTTTTTCACTTCTTAAATTATCTTTTTGAATACTTTCAAACAATGCATTTATTTGTTGTTCTTCTTTTTCTTTTTGTTTTTTTACAAAATAAAATTCTTCATATTTCTTTTTAAAATATTCTTTAAGATCAAGAGGTGTCTTTTCTTCTTTTGGTTTGTTTTCTGAAGTTTTTTCTTCAGTTGGAGAGTCTGATGTATCAAGTTTTATTTCTTCTAGAGGAGCTATTTCTTTTATATCGATATTTTTTGATTTAGTTTTACTATATAGTTTGAATATTAAATCCCCTATTTTAGTAAATATGAATATAAATGGATAAAGAATACCATACAAAGTATAGTAACAGCCTAGACTAACATATTCTAAAAAGATAAATAATGGACTTAATACTGTAACTATACCAATTATTTCACAATTTAAGATTTTAATAAAAAAGTCAACGACATAAAAGATACCTAAGAAAGGTAATTTCAATATATAAAGAAATGGATTCTTTTTTTCTTTCTTTTCTTTAGCCACTTAAATGCCCTCTATTCTCTTATACATTATAACATAAAAAAAATCGATGTAAAATATTTTTATATAATATCATATAATATTTTGAAAGTAGGTTTCTATGAATAATTATGGTGCATTTACTAGGCTATTGTTTGGCCTTAATAAAACTTTAAGAATAGCTGGGCAAGTTATTCCTATTTATAGAGATAGTAAACCTTTAGTTAAAAATGTTTATAATTTTGTTAAGAAAAAAAATAATAAAGTTATAAGTAATAATACTTCTAAGGAAATAAGTAAACCGGAAGAAAAGAAAAAGATTATTGTATCTAACAATAATCCGACATTTTTTATTTAAGATATTTATTTATAACAGCAGTAAATTCTTTTTGTCTTTGGTTTAATTTTTCTTTAGTTGATGCTTCATATCTCATAGTTATGAATGGTCCGGTATTACTTTTTCTGATAAGAGCAAAACCATCGTCATAATCTACTCTGACACCATCATCTAAATTACATTTATAATTTCTACTTAAGGCATAGTCGATAACTTTATTAACTACTTCTACTTTAATGTCGTCATCTACTTCTAATCTAATCTCAGTAGTACTTTCATATTTTTCCATACCTTCAGTAAGAGTACTTGCAGGTATTTTTGTTTTGTGAAGAATTCTTGCTAATCTAAGACCAGCATATATTCCATCGTCATAGCCAAAATATTCATCTTTAAAGAAAACATGTCCAGAATATTCTCCACCAATAAGTGCAGGAATATCATGCATTCTTCCTTCAATGTATGCGGATCCATTTTTGACCATTATTGGATTACCACCGATTTTATCAATTTCATGAGGAATAGCAACTGAACATTTTACATCGACGATAACATTTTTATTTTCGGCATAAGGAATTACTTCATTGGCATATATAGCAATTAAATAATCGGTAAATATAGTGTTACCTTTTTCATCAACTATTCCTACTCTGTCACAGTCTCCATCAACTGCGATACCTAAATCAGCTTTTTTTAGTTTTACTAAATCTTTAAGCCATTTTAAATTTTCTTCAACATTTGGATCAGGATTATGGACAGGGAATGAGCCATCACTTTCACAATTTAAGTATGTTACATTTAAAAATAATTTTGATAATATTTCTTTGATAACAATACTTGCGGTTCCATTACCACAGTCTACTACAACACTTACATCATTCATTTGTGGAAATTTAGATAGCATCATATTTATGTAATCTTTTTTGATAGTTATTTCTGTTAATTTTCCTTCTCCATCTATTTTTTTATCAGATTTAAATATTTTGTATAATTTTTTCAATTCATCTTGAGCTAAGTGTAAAAAGTTTTCACCAAATATTTTAAATCCGTTATCTGAAGCACGATTATGACTTGCAGTTATCATAATTCCATAGGGAATATCATTTTGCATACTGGCATAATTAAACATTGGGGTTGTAACTAAACCTACATCATAAACATCTATTCCACTACTTAAAATTGTATTAATTAAAGTTTCTGATAGTTCTTCACTACTTAATCTATTATCATGACCAATAATGCATTTAGATATATTATTTTCTTTTAGATAATAACTCCAAGACTCGCCAAGTCTTTTAGCTACTTCTTTATTTATTTGTTTGGGGTAATTCCCTCTTATATCATTTTCTCTTAATATATTGTAATCCATAAACACCTCTTTATTCTTCATAGAATAAGTCTTTTGATTCTTCCATTCCTTTTGGTAAGGCGATATCCATATACTTTAGTAAAGTCGGAGCTACATTTGTTAAGTCGCCTTCTTTTTTTATTTTAATATTTTCATCAGTTATAATAAATGGTACTTTTGATAAACTATGAGTGGTAATCTTCTCATTATCTGGTGTTAACATTTCATCACAGTTACCGTGGTCTGCTAATATAAATACTTTATAGAAGTTATCTTCAGCAGCAGTTATAACTGTTTTTAATAATTCGTCTAATCCTTTAAGTGATTCGATAGTAGCATCTAGATTACCTGTATGTCCTAGCATATCAGGATTAGCATAATTTACTAAGATAAAGTTATAATCTTTTTCTAGTGCTGATACAACTTTATTTGTTACTTCTTTGGCACTCATTAATGGAGTTTGATCATATGTAGCAACTTTAGGACTGTTTACTAAGTAGTTATCGCAACCCGGAAATTTTTTTGCTAATTCAGAATTAAAGAAGTATGTTACATGTGAATATTTTTCTGTTTCAGCAATTCTAGCTTGGGTTAAACCTAAATCAGAAAAATATTTACCAATTGGATATAAATCTTGTTTATCAGTTTCATAAAGTGATGTTACATTTTGAACATCATCTTGTTTAAACATATTCCATACTTTGAAATTTACTTTAGGGACAATATTAAATTCTTTGAATTCTGGATCACTTAAAGCATTTAAAATTTGTCTAGCACGATCTGGTCTAAAGTTTAGCCATAATAGAGCATCATGATCTTCGATTTTAGTATTTTCTGTTAAAAGCATTGGAGGTAAGAATTCATCTGTTATACCTTTTTTGTAACAATTATTTATAGCAGTATTGATATTTAAAACTTTAAAACCACTTCCACGCATAACTAAATCATAATATTTTTGAGTACGATCCCATTTATTATCACGATCCATTGCATAGTATCTACCGCAGACAGTGCCAATTTCACCTATTTGATTTTCTTGTAAAAGATTTGACATTTCATTTAGGAATTTAATACTTGATTTGGAATATGTATCTCTTCCATCAGTAATAGCATGAAAAACAATTCTTTCGATGCCTTGCTCTTTAAATATTGGGATTAAACCTTTCATATAATTGATATTGGAATGAACTCCACCATCAGATAGCAAACCCATTAAGTGAAGTGTTCCATGATTGGTTTTAACGTGTTCAATTAAAGATTGAAATTGTTCATTTTTTAAGATTCTTTTATGTTCGACTTCTTCGCTTATAATAGTTATTTTTTGGTTTATCTTTTTACCTAAACCAATAACTTGGTGGCATACTTCACTATTACCAAATTGACCATGAGGTAGTCCAACTGCTTCTTCTGATGCTTCTAATAAAGCATGTGGATATTTATTCCATAAGCTATTGAAAAACTCCATGTTAGCAAGTTTAACAGCATTACCATGTTCATTTTCTCTAATACCAAAGCCATCTAAAATTATCATTAATATTTTTTTCATTTTATTCTCCTTTTATCCTTTACAGTTATCCATCTCTGCTTGATTATTTTTATCTATAAATTCTGTTTTTACTTCAAACTTATTTACATCATATGTAACTTTTATGCAGCCATACAATTTATCATTGGTTATGGGATTTAAAAATATTTTATTTCCTTGTGAGTCAGTTTCACTGGCGGCAAAGATATTATTTGCTATTATATAATCTAAAGAATAATATAATTCATTAGTTCCAGTTTGACCTAATGGTTTTAATTTATCTAAAAGATTAGCATTAGCATATTCAAGCATAGCGTTACTTATCATGCTTTTTTTATTTTTTAAATTACTATTTTTTATTTGCCCTTCTATTTGAGTATATGCGGGTATTACTAAAATTAATATTATAGATAATAAAACGACAACTGAGATTAATTCTACTAAGGTAAATCCTTTTTTATTCATTTTCTCCACCCTATTATAATACTATCACAAAGTGAAAAAAAAAGGTAGTTTTAACTACCCTTTTGCGATGATTTTAACTCTAATTGTCGTTGTTTTTGCAACTAGTGAAACTCTTACATCATCGGTTTTTACTTTAACTGGAACATTATAGGTTCCGGCTGTGTATCCACTTAAATCTATTTCAGCTTTAATGTTCTTATCACTTAGATTGTTAAGAACGCTAGTAACACCTTTGGCAATTACGGTTATGGTTCGATCTGATTCCGATAAGGCAGAAGCAATATAACCATTACCTAAATTTAGATAAGCAATTTGAATGCCATTAAATTCTTTACTTGTTTCGGTTTCTAATTTTACATCAATATTAGTACTATTTTCGGTCATATAACGAACTCCTGATGGTTTAGTTAAAGTTACACTATATGTCTTATTCGAACTTAATCCATCAACGTTTATTTTTGCTTCAATGTAACTTAATGCTTTGATAGCTTCTTCATCGCCATATACACCAACTTTAGTTACTGAACTTACAGCACTACTCATGGCATATCCTGATGTTAATGTACCTTCTGAAACCACTTTGACAGGTAATTCAGCATAATATGAGTCAACTTTAACTGAGGCGCTTATCTTTGATGGAACTATTTCAACATTATTAATAATTGAACCATCATTTGCATAAGCAACTAAGATAATTGAATCTACAGTAAATGTTCCTTTTTCAGTTAAATTTGCTGCTTTTAAGTCAATTAATGCTTTAACTTTAGCAATTCTATTTAGGGTTTCTTCTGAACCTTTAACAATTATTTCACTACGATCTAATGTTACATCTTTAATACTTAATTTTTTATCTAATTGATCTTCATTTAATAAATCATAAGTAATTGTTTTAACTTGACTTATTTTTTCACTTATTTTTACTGTGACTGTACTTGGATCTAATTTATAATTTATTGAATCAATGCTATGATTATAATTCAATTTTACTTTATATGTTCCTGTACTATAATCACTTAAATCTAATACTACTTCATGTTCTCCAATTTGTTTTGCTAAGTATAAGTCACTCTTACGACCAATTAAGGTAATATCTACAGTGGATGGAACTCCTTCTACAACATAAGCTTCTTCATTATAAATAACATTTACAACTTGGTCGGTTAATACTTCTGCTTCGTTACTTACAAGTGAAATCGTTTTACTATCAATTAAGATAAATAAGGCGATAGCACAAAGTAATGATACATATATTAAAACATTAGGTCTATTTAATATTTTTTCGAATTTACCACTATTGTTTCTACTTAATTCATTTAAACGATAAACTAATCTACTTATTGGCACAACAATAAACTTATCTATTATTTTATAAATGAATTTAAATAATGCGATTATTGGACTAAAAATCTTACTCATCTTGATCACCTTCTTCACTTTCGTCGGCATCATAGAATACTTCCATTTTAGGTTTTAATTCATCTAGAAGCATTAATTTGAATTCTTCTAAGGTTAAGTTATAATTTAATGAATTATCAACAGCTATACTGATTCGACCAGTTTCTTCTGATACTACTAAAGCAATAGCATCTGTTTCTTCAGCTATACCTAAGGCGGCACGATGTCTTGTTCCTAATTTTTTACTTACATTTGGATTCATACTTGTTTTAAAGATGGCTCCAGCACATGTAAGTTTATCTCCTTGAATAATTACTCCACCATCATGTAATGGATTTTCTGGATAGAAAATTGCTTCTAATAATGGAGCAGTAATATCTGAATAAATTTTATTAGCTGGTTCAATATATTCTTGTAATGATACATTTCTTTCAATTACGATTAACGCTCCAATACGGTTTCTCTTTAAATATTCAACAGCATTTGTAATTTCAAATACTACTCTTTCTCTTTGGTCTACTGTTAAAACTTTATGTCTTCCTAGTAGTTGACTACGACCAATACTTTCTAAAATATTTCTGATTTCTGGTTGAAATATAATTATTAAAGCAAGTGGTCCCCAAGAGATTACGTATTCTAGTAATACTCCAATGGTATATAGATTTAAAAGGTTGCTAAGTATTTTAATTAAAATAATGATAGCTACTCCTTTAAATATTAAAACTAATTTTACATTATTTTTTAAATTCTTTAATAGATAATAAAACATAAACCAAACGATACTTATATCGATTATCTTAGTTATTATGTCCCACACAGTTGATACTGTCATTCTTATCACTCCTTTGTAGTATAGTTATTATATCAAATTATTTAATAAAATTCTATATAATTGAAAAAGATAGTCGACTATTTACTATCTTTTGGCTTATCATCTACTTCTGGTATTTCAATAACTGGTTCTTTATTTTCTGGTTTAATTTCTTTGCTTTCTGGTTCTGGAACTACGATAGGTTCTGGTTTAGTTTCTTTGTTTTCTTCTTCTGTTTCAGTTAAAATTTTAGCTTCTTTTGATTTTGAGTTTTTTGATTGATCTACTAAAAAACCGATCAATGCAAATAATAAAAATGCTGCTACAATTATAATAATTGTATAATTATTAACTATAAAATCTTTCATTTATCCTCCTTATTCTTATTATATATAACTAATTAATGGTTAATTCCTGATTTGTAGGTTGAATTTGAATGAAGGTATTTCCATCATTAAATTTAATTTCTTCACCATTAGTATATTTATATACAGTTTGGCTCTTTCTTGAAGATTTAGTCCAAGTGATTGGAACAGCATATCCATCAGTTATATAGTAGCCTGTTCCACTACCTATATTATCAATAGTTTGACGCCCTTTTCCGCCACCTTCAATAGTTGTATTTTTTACTTGATATGTAATAATATTTTTTACAGTATATTGATTTTTAGTAACATAATCAACATGTTCTTTACCATTTACAGTTCTTTTATACACTTTATTTTCAGCATCATATGTGTAACCGGTTTTATTAACGTTTGAGTATTTAATTAAAACTTCATTTGCTGGTTTAGCGTTTTCCATTTTACTTAAATCAACTTCATCAACTGTATAATTTAATAGTAAATCATTGTTTCTTTTTGTACGTTTTTTACCAACATTATTATTTAGTTTTTCAATACTTGTGAATAATGTGTGTTCATAAGCATAACCTTGACTTCTTAATTCTTTATCTCTCCAACTATTAGATGATGTGCCAGCTTCAATACGATCTACTCCCAATTTAGAAAAATCAGCACGAGCTTGAGGACTATATCCACAGTGAACATAAATTGCATCATTTTCTAAGGCATAATCTAAGAAATAATGTCTTGCACTTCTAATCGAACCGATACGTGCAGTATTTTGATCTAAAAATAATGCCATGTATCTAGTAATGCCACCTTCAACAATGATTTCATAAACGATGTAAGCATCTTGTAATCCACTTTGAACTGGTCTTGCAGCTGGGGCATTATTAATCATAACAGCAAAGGGTCTTGATTCAGTTTTTTCATTAACAATTTTTACTACTTTAGTAGTTGTTGTCGTAGTAGATTTCTTAATTATTGATGGTTTATCATCTTCTGGTGATAAAATGTAATATAGACCACCACCAAGTAATGTTAATACTATTAGTACTATAATTAAAAATAATATGTTTTTTGCTTTCTTACTTTTCATAAATAACTCCTATTCTCTTAATTAATCATAGCACATAACGTTGATATTTTAAATAATTAATTTAAATAATTGTAATAAATAGTAGTTTTTGATATACTTTTTGTAGGTGATGAATGACATGAGTAAAGTCAAAGAATTTTGGGAAAAATTAATGAGTAATCCCATAGCAAAAAAGATGGTTTTATTTACTGGGGGGTTCTTGGTTATTATTATATTTGTAATGGTTATAGCTAGTTGCACAGGTAAAAATAGAACTTACACTTATACTGAATTAGAAGATAAGATGGTTGATATCGCTAAAAGATATTATACTGAAAAATCTTATTTACCTGAAGAAGATGGTGATGTAACTGAAATTGAACTAAGCACTATGGTTGCTAAAGAACAATTAGGTATTATCACTGAAATTACTAAAACGGGTAAGAACTGTGATGGTAAAGTTACAATAGTAAATAATAGTGGTAAATATTTATATATGCCTTATCTAGATTGTGGTGATGATTATTCAACAAAAACATTATTTAATGTATTAACAAGTGATGACAATATTGTTACTGAAGGTAATGGTTTATACGAAACTGGGGCTGAATATATTTTTAAAGGTGACAATATTAATAACTATGTTAAAATTGGTGATTTTACTTTTAGAATTATGAAAATTAATGAAGATGACAATTTAAAAATGATAGATGTTAAAAGAAGATCTTCAAGTGTTTGGGATGATAGATACAATATAGAGCAAGATCGTGATGTAGGTATTAATGATTTTTTCAAAAATGGAATTGAAAGTAAAATTAGTGAATATTTAAATGATCTTTTTAAAACCAATGAACACTATAATGATAATGTTAAGGTTTATTTTAAAACTAATGATTTATGTGTAGGAAAAAGAACTTATCAAGAGAAAAATAATGCTGGTACTGTAGAATGTTCAGCAGTTTATGAAAATGCTAAGTTAGGCTTACCTTATCTTAGTGAATTTTTTCAAGCTAGTTTAGATAAGAATTGTTTAGATATTGAAAGTCCTTCATGTGCAAACTATAATTATTTTACAGAATTTGGAACTTTATGGACATTGACTGCAGTTGAGGGTAATAGTTTCGAAGCATACAGAATTTCAGGTAGTCATGTTGAAGCGGCTAAAGCGTCTTCTTCTGCTGGTATCTATCCAGTTATTATTGTTGATGGGGGATTAGTTGTTGAAGATGGCGATGGTTCTGAGGATAAACCATATATAATTAAAAGTTATGAAAAATAAAAACTTCTTTATTAAGAAGTTTTTTTATTTGGTATATTTCCAAGTTATTTTATAAATAATACCATAAGCACATTTATTATCGATTAATTCAGAACATTTATTAGTTATATTAGCCGTCCAATTAATATTTATAACATCTTTATTTAATTGATAATTTATTGAAACGTTATTTACAGTGCCAATATTACTTAAATTAAGTGTATTTACATATTTATCAATTGATGGTGTTGCATTACTTTTATATCTTTCTAAATCTGTTGGAGTAGTTATATTTCTAACATATTGAATACTTTTAACAGTTAAATTCTTTTTTGATAATAATTCACTTGGAATTGTTAATTTATTATTAATATTTAGTCCAGTTGAATCAACGCTAGTATAATTAACACTATAAACGTTGCTAACGTATGATTGAGTAATTGCTGATGTATTAGATATACCTTTAACATACCATTTAGCAATTAGGATTGTGTTGCAATATACTGGTTTACTAAAATCGTATAATTCATTATCTGATGTATACCATCCTGCGAAAGTAAATCCATATTTGGTTGGATCTGCAGGTTTTGTAGCTCTCTTACCTTCAACTACTGTTTGCATATTTACTTTACTTCCACCGTTTACATTAAATATAACTGCATATTTTTTAATTCTTGTAGTGGTTGTAGTTGTTGTTGAAGGTTTTATTATTTTTTTAGTTGTTGTAACTTGATTATTATTTTTTGTTGTTGGTTGTGTTGTCTTTTTAGTTGTTGTTTTTTTAGTAGTAGTGGTTGTAGTTGTTGTTTTCTTAGTTTGTGATGTTGTATTACCACATTCATCATAGCATCCTAAATATACGTATGATGTATCTTTTTCTTCACCACATTCTAAATATACTTCTAATTCATAACCTATTGATTTTTTGATTGCTTTAATATAACTATCTTCTTCATTACATTTTTTGCCATCATTTCCTTTTAAAGTGTTTATTTTTTTATTTTTAATTAATTCTTCTAAAGATGTTTTTACTGAATCGTCGATATTTTTAGGTAATGTTTCTTTTGTATAATATGTGTTACCTACTTCTTTTAATTTTGACATATTTGAAGTAAATGTTTTACTTAATTTACCATTATTATCTGATGTAAATGGTAATAATTTTATTATTAAGACAAACACTGCTAGAATTATTAAAAATTTAATAATAAAGCCTTTCCAATTAAATTTTTCTTTGGTTTCTTCATACATATAAATCTCCCCTTGTCTAATGTGTTCTATAATAGCATTTTATGGTTTTATTGTCAATTAAAAAAGCCTTTAAAGGCTTTTACTTATTTGGATTCTCATCAGGGCTTAATAATTGATTATTTGTATAATGCTTGGTTAATTCTTTGATAGTATCTTCATCAAAGTTTATTTCTGAGTCTGTTGGCTCAAGATATACATTTGATTCTTCTTCTGAATTTTGAGTATTATTCTCTTTTAACTCATTGATTTTATTGATGTAATCATTTTTCTTGATTTTTTCGATGGCATTATTAACATTATCTGTTGGTGTTTGAGGATTAGTAGGGACTATTTTATCACTACTATTTTTTGCCATTATTAATTTAGCTAATTTTAAAATATCATATATAATTACGCACATTGCTGGTAGTAATACAACTAAGAACCAGCCCATTTTTGAAGCTAAGAAAAATTGTACTTGTCCAAGTTGTGGGAATCTCATGGCAACTTTACCAATTACGTTAGAAAATTTAGCTGTATCTGGATCTGATGTTGGGTTCCAGTCTCCTTTGGTAGTATATTCATATTCACCATTTTCATTTTGGGTTATACCTATAACACGGTGAGTAACTATTAAGTCTTCACTGATACTACTTGTTGATCTGAAAGTAATAACGTCTCCGATTTTAATGTCTTCTGGTTTATCTACTTTAATATCTAATACAACATCCATAGTTTTTATTGCTGGTTCCATACTACCACTTACGATGGTATATAAACTCATTTTTGGAATGTAATCTGGGTCATTAGCATATTTTTTAGCTGAAAATAAATAATATATTAGGAATGCTCCAACAACAAGTAATAATACTAATACTGCACTTGAAAATAATTTACTGACATAAGTTAATGCTTTTCTTATTTTATTAAATGTATTTTTTTTGTTATCTTTTTCCATTTTATATACCCTTCTACCCTATATTATAATTATAAGCGATAGCAAAAAAAAATACAATAAAAAAAGCCTTAAAGGCTTAATTTATATTTATATTATGGTTCTGTAGGTTCTGTAGCTTGTTTTGCAGTAATATCAATATAAGCAGCAAATTTTGCTTGTTTATCGTAATCTTGTTTCTTACCATTATCTAAGAAGAATACAGATAATTTATATTGATGAGTTGCACTTTCAGTTTTGGTGAAGTTTCCTTCAGCTAATTTAATTGTTTGATTTGTTACAGCAGCACCTTTATTAGCTGATGTATAATCAGTTTCTGTTTGACCTACGAATGTTACTTCAGGTCCAGGAATTGATCCTCGACCAGAATTTTCTAATGTAATTGTACCATTATTAACTGTATCATTTGTTAACACATAAGTTAATGCGTTATTTGAGAATTCGTTGTTTACAACAACCATATTAACTACATAAGGCATTTTTAAATCTGTTGTGTTAGCTCCAGTTAAAAAAAATGCTTTTTGAATTACAGCAGCTTCTTGAGGTTCAACGCTTCCATTTGTTTGGTTATAGCTTAATGATGCACTATTATCTGCATAACTAATAGTTAAACTACCACCAGTCATTTTGATAGTTGAAACAGTTTCACTACCAGAAGTATTAGCGGTGAAGTATGCAAATGTAGCACCAATAACAGCAACCATTAATGTAGCAATAGCAATTACAGTTAGTAATAATGTATTTGTCTTATTATTGTTATCTTTCATTTTTCTTCCTCCTATCTATTATCCGTTAACTTGTTCAGTCATAACGTATGCAGTAAATTCTGCACCTTGAATTTGATTTCTAGTAGTGTCATTTACGAAATAAATTCTTAAAGTATAATAATGTTTAACTCCATTTGCAGGTAAATTAATACTACCAGAAGCGATTGCAGCTAAATCACCTGTACCAGCTGGAATACCTGTTTTTGTGGCTGTTTGTTTAGTAACAGTTCCTTGTTCAGTTACATTTTGATACCATGTACCACCAGCAGTGCCACATGCAGCTGAACCGACAGCTTCAGGGTGAGTTTCACAATAACCTTCAGTAATTGTGTATTGAATATCATATGAACTTCCAACTACTTGATATCCATTAGTATAATGTAAACCAACGTTGTAATCATATGTACCAGATGTTGCAGTAGTATTATCATATGTTACAGCAATCTTTTTATTAACCCAAGCTTCATCTCTAGGATAGATATCTTTAACAACGATAGCTTGACCACCATAAAGTTGATGAACCACCATTAGATGCTTGAATTGTCATTGTTGATTGATTTTCAGTTCCTGATAATTGTGCACTAAAATATGCAAATGTTGCACCTACAACAGCTACTAGTAATGTTGCAATTCCAATTACTGTTAAAAGAACAGTATTATTTTTTCCTTCCTTCATTTAATATCCTCCTTTACTATATATAAATCATATCATTTACAATTTTATAAATCAATATATTTTTAAAAATTATAAATAAATTTTGACATAAAAAAAGGAAGAAGATGTATAGTGTGAGTTTGAGTTTATATGATTTACTTATTTTTTCTTCTTCCTTGTTTATATGGTAACTTTTTAATATGAAATTATTATGAATTTTTAGATTTATTGATATAAAAGTAGAAATTACTTCCTTTATTCTTTTTACTTTTAACGCCATATTCGAATTTATGCTTAATTAGTATAGTTTCAACTATTGATAAGCCTAGGCCAGTACCAACAATATTTCTTTTATGATTTTTTTCATTTTTGTAGTATTTTGACCAAATAAATTTTAAATCTTCTTCGCTTATTCCTTTGCCAGTATCAATTATTTCAACTAAATATCTTTTTTTGCAATCGGTGATATTTATTTTAATTGTTAAATCATCACCGGTGTAGTTAATAGCATTGTTAATTAAATTATACATAACTTGATTAATTTTTTTCTTATCAGCTTTAACCATGACTTTTTCAGGAATGTTAGTAATAAATTTATAATTTTCTGTTTCTTTGATTATTTCATATCTTTTTAAAATTTGATTTAATTCTTCGATTAGGTCATAAGATTCGATGTTTAATTCATCGGATGAATTTTGCATTCTTGACAGTTCTAAGATGTCGTTTACTAATACGTTTAAACGATCGGTTTCATCGATAATTACATTTAGGTTATCTTTTCTTTTATCTTCATTTTCATTATTAATATCTCTTGCCATTTCAGCGTATGCTTTGATCATGGTTAGAGGCGTTTTTAAATCATGGGAAACATTTGCCATTAAATCTCTTCTTAATTCATCAGTATTTTTAATCTCACTTCTTGCATAGTTTAATACCTGATTTAGTTCATCTATTTCGGCAATATCATATTTATTTGTATCCTGTTCATAGTTACCATTTGCCATCAATTTGGCTTTATTAGTGATATTTAAAATTGGTTTATTAATCATTTTGCCAACAAAGTATGAAACTATTCCAGATAATATAATCATTATTAAAGTTATATAGATTAGTTGTCCTCTTAAGATATAAGTTGTACTATTAACATCTTCTAATTTGGTGTTAAGTAAGATGTATATATCATCACTATAATGGATGCCGTATATAATGCTTTTTGAATCATATTTAGGATTAATGACTCTAATAATTGAGTTTTTACTTGATGTTAATATTTTATTTTTAACTTTTATAACTCTTTTATCATTACTATTTAATAGACAATCTTTATTTAAAACATTATAGCTTGTTACTTTATTATCATTATATATTTGAATGCACATTTCATTTTCGTATGCTAATTGTTCAAAGCTAACTGTTTCTGGTGAAGTGATTATTCTGTTTGCGACACTTTTTAAATTATTAATTTGATAACGTTCATAAAATATTTTTAAAAATACAATTTGAAACATATATAAAAGTAACAATATAGCAACAGAGAAAGTTATGAGATAAGAAAAGGTTTTAACTCCTAAGCTATTTTTCTTTATATTCAAATTTATAGCCCACCTTTCTTATGGTTTTAATATCATCTCGATGTTTTCCTAATTTATTTCTTAGTAATTTGATATGAGCATCGATGGTGCGGTCATCGGCTTCATAATCGTATCCCCAAATATTTTTAATAATGTTTTCTCTTGATAGTACGATATTAGGATTTGATAAAAATAAATATAATAATTCAAATTGAGTATGAGTCATCTCTACAATTTTGTCATCTATTATAACTTCTCTTGATGTTTTATTGATAGTTATGTTATCTACTTTAATAATTTCTTCAGTTTCGTTTCTTTTACTCACTGCTTTAATTCTAGCTATAAGTTCTTTAGGACTAAATGGTTTAGTTACGTAATCATCGGCACCTAAAGAAAAACCATTAAGCTTATCTAATTCTTCGGTTCTGGCAGATAAGAATATGATAGGAATATTTTTAATTTCTTTGATTTCTTTAGCTGAAGAAAAGCCATCTTTATGAGGCATCATTATATCCATGATTATTAAATCATAATTATTTTCTTCAACTTTTTCAATGGCTTCATTGCCATCTTCAGCTTCATCAACTGTATATCCTTCATTTAAGGCATATTCTTTAATAACGTTTCTAATTAATGATTCATCATCTACTACTAATAGTTTCATTTTCTCACCTACGTGTATATTATATCAAATATATGAATTTATAATGAAAAAAACTAGATTAATCTAGTTTTACATTGGTATAGATAGCTGTTACATCATCTATTTCATCTAACATATTATACAACTTATCAAATACTTCTTTATCTTCTCCCTCAAGAGTAATTTGTTCTTTAGGATACATTCCAGTTTCATCATAACTATATTCAATGTTAGGAATTAATTTTTCTAAAATATCTTTAACATGATGGATATCGGTTGGATTGCATGTAATAGTGATAAGTCCATTCTCATTTTCAAAATCTACTAATTCAATGCCTTCATTTAAGATAGCTTCAAAAATTTCTTCTTCTTTGTCACTATTAAATGAAATGATTGATAAATAATCATAGTTATATGATACTGAGTTAGTTACACCTAAACTTTTATTAACTTTATTAAATGCTGCTCTGACGAAACCTACAGTACGGTTTACATTATCAGTTAATGTTTTAATAATAAATGTACTTGCTCCAGGACCAAAGCCTTCATAAACAACTTCTGTGTAATCTTCTCCACCAGCACCTTTAGCTTTATCGATTGCTCTATTTATAATGTCACTAGGTACTTGTTCTTTTTTAGCTTTTTCAACAATTCTTTTTAAACTTATATTTGATTCAAGTTCAGGAACACCTTTTTTAGCAGCTAAATAAATTTCTTTTGCATAGTTACTATATAATTTAGCTTTTACGGCTCCGTTTTTTTGAATACTTGCTTTTCTTACTTCATATGCTCTTCCCATAAGGCACTTCCTTTGCTTTTCATATTATATATTTTTTTAAAGTAGTTTGCAACTAAATATGAATTCTTTTAGATTGTTATCTTTAATAATTATATTCTTTTTAATATATCTTATTTCTTTTTTAATATTTAATAACATTAAATTATTACGATTATCCTTTTTTAATAGTTGTTCTACTACTTTAATTACAACTTCTTTAGAGGTTTTAACTTTATATTTTGTTTTTAATTTATTCATTAACTCAAAAGAAATGTTTCTGGTTATACGATCATAATATTTATCTTTTTTGTGATAAAAATAATAATCATCACCATCTAAATTTTTTATTACTCTTAAAGCATCTAAATAACCTAATTTCATATTTCTTTCATTTGATTCACGGTCAAATAGTATTATAGATCCTAAATTACCTTTTGGTTTTATTTCAATTACTTTGGTTTCTGGTTTTAAGTGATTACGACTAAAGCCAATGCCTTTTATTCTAATGGAATAGATTGTATCACAACCATAATGTTCAACTAATGACAAGGGAACATTATTATAAAATCCACCATCAATATAGTAATTATTATCAATAATTGGCTTTAAATTGAATATTGGTAAATAACATGATGCCATAATATATTCGGCTACTTTGCCTTCTGGAATCTCATCAATGGTTAGTTCAAGTGGTTTCATTCCTTTTACTTTAACAGTAATTAAGCCAAATTTAATTTTACTTTTTCTTAATTTTTTTTCATCAATATTTTCAGAAACAATTTTTAGAAATTCTGAGGTATCAATTCCTTTATTTTCAATGATTTGTTTAAGATTGTCATATCCAAGTAAGACATCTTCTTTTTTTATTTTCTTATGTTTAATTTTATCTATTAATTTACTATTAATTCCGAATATATCTGTGGTTGTATTTAACCATAAACTTACTAATTTTTTAATATCGCCTTGAGCCATAAGTGCGGCATTTAGTGATCCTATTGATGTTCCAGCTATTATTTTGGGTTTGATTCCATTGGTTACTAAAGCAATATAAGCGCCAGCTTGATATGCTCCTTTAGCTCCGCCACCTTCTAAAGCGAATCCTATCATAAAATCACTCCTATTAACATTAAGATTATTCCAATTAATAATCCATATAAACTAAATTTGTTAAAGTTTTCTTTTAATTCTACTAATAATTCGTTAAATACTAAGTATAAAATCATTCCTATTGTTATTGATAATAATGACCCTAATAAAAAATCACTTAATGTATCTTTTAAGATAAATATTATTAGACCTCCTATGAAGGTACTTATTGTTAATAGAATTAACCATGTCCACATTTTTTTACTTTCTTTCTTATCAAACATGGCAGTTATTTCTATTCCAAATGGAATGTTGTGTAAACCTACACCTATCGCGTAAATTAAACCAGTTTTTAAATCACTTTGAGATACTCCATATATACTCATACCTTCAACGATATTATGAATAATTAACGCTAGAGAAGTCATGATGCCAATATGATTTAAATGATTACTATGATGTTTTTGTTCTTTATAATGATCATGATGTGGTACTATTTTTTCTAGTAAAAATAAAGTACATATTCCAATTAAGGTGCCAGCTGTTATACATAGTATTTTATCATAGGAAAATAACTCATATGTTTCAGGAATTATATCAAATAATAATAAAAGTAATAAGACAGAAAATGCCATACCAATACTAAAATTTACTAAATTTTTATTTTGTTTTTGTTTTAATGAAATAAAGGCTCCTGCTAAAAAGAATAAGCCAACAACTATGTTTATTAATAAATACTTCATTTAAATCACCTTTTCAATATTATACATATTAATTATAAAAAAACAATCAAAAAAAAGCCATATATTTATGACTTACATTGATTTGTGCCTGTCAAGTATACGCCTTCTCCTTGAATAGATACTTTAGCGCTAAATGATTGACTCATTACTGATGATTGCTCAACATTATCTAACCAATCTATCCATAATCTTAATGTATATGTTTTTGTTGTATTGGGACATATTATTAATTGAAAATTATCAGCTAGTACATATTCACTATATTTATATGTTGTTACTTCATCACTTGTTGATTCTGATAAAATTGGTTGGGATTGTAAACCAGTGAAGTTACCACTTCTATTATTACTTGTATCTGAACAATTTTCACAAGTTAGTGACCATCTAAAACTATCATTAACAGCGTCTCTTAAACCATTTGTTATAGTTATATCGGTTAAAGATATATTATATGCTACTGGATAATCATTTTCATTTGTACCTGATTCATCAATTGTAGATACTGTAAACATTCCTTTAGCAGCATTACTTGATACAAATATTGATTGAATTGGTGCTAAACCGGTTGCGTTAATATAACCATCATTATCGGTTATTAAATTTAGAACAAAATCATTTGCGGAAGTTGTTCCAGAAATAATAGTTTTATTTCCTTTAATATTAGTTAAGAAATAGGCATACGAAAAGCCTATTACCAATGGTATTAGGATAGCAATTACAATTAGAGTTTTGTATAATACATTGTCATTTCTACTATTATCCATAATAATCAATTTTATAATACTACAAATTTAATTTTATTACAACCACAAAAAAAATGCATTAGAATAAATCTAAAGCACTTTGAGCATTTAAACTGTAATCAGTAAAATCCTTTTTTAAGTATAATGGATATGCTGCACAACCGATCATAGCAGCATTATCTGTACAATATTTCATTGGTGGAATTGTTAATTTGATATTATGTTTTTGAGCTAGTTTTTCCATTTCTCCACGTAAATATTTATTTGCGGTAACACCACCGGCAATTATTAATCTTTCAATACCTAGTTGATTGATAGCTAATTCGGTCTTTCTTACTAATTCATCAATAGCAACTGTTTGAAATGATGCTGCAAGGTCATATTTTCTTAATTCATTGCCTCTTTGTTTTTCATTATGAACTAAGTTTATAACTGCACTTTTTAAACCACTATATGAAAAATTTAATTCATCATTATTCATTGGTTTTGGCAAGTCATAGCTTGGAGTTCCTTGTAATGCATATTTTTCAATATTTGGTCCACCAGGATATGGTAAGTCTAATACTTTTGCTACTTTGTCGTAAACTTCACCAATAGCATCATCTAAAGTTCTTCCTAATACTTTAAATTTATAATCGTCTTCCATTAAAACTAGTTCAGTATGACCGCCACTTACAACTAAGGCAAGTAATGGAAATTCCATTTTTTCGACTAAGTTATTAGCATAAATATGACCAGCTATGTGATGAACTTTTATTAATGGTTTTTTATAAACTAAAGATAAAGTTTTAGCAAATTCTAAACCAATAAGTAAGCTTCCTAATAAACCTGGTGCATAGGTTACAGCTATAGCATCAATATCATTCATTGTAAGAGTTGTTTTACTAAATACGTCTTCAAGAACCATTGTAATGTTTTCACAATGCATTCTGCTGGCAATTTCTGGGACTACTCCACCGTATAATGCATGAGTATCCATTTGTGTTAGAATTGTGGTTGCAACATCTTCACAACCATTTTTTATGATGGCAATACTTGTTTCATCACATGATGATTCAATTGCTAAAATATATACATCTTTCATTATATGTTCCTTTCCATAATTAAGGCATCTTTGTTTTTATAATAATTTTGTCTTTTGGCTATAATTGTAAAATTGTTTTTTTTGTAAAAGTTAATAGCTTTTAAATTATCCTCTCTAACTTCTAACATTATTTTAGATACAATTGTATCTTTCTTTTTAATAATATAATTTATTAATTTTGTTCCGATTCCTTGTTTTTCATATTTTGGTTCTACTACAATATTTAAGATATCAATTATTTCATAGTTAGAAGAAATGTGAATAAAGCCGGTTACTTTATTATCATTAAGATAAACATAGATTTTTTCAGTTCTATTTAAATTGTTTATGTTAAAAAGCTTTTCAAAATCTTTATTAACAATTTTTCCCAATTTGATTATTTCGTCATAATAATTTTCTTTATAATTATCTACCACTTAATGCCTCAATCTCTTTAATATAAATTGCTTTTACAGCATGAGCTGGGGTTGGAGCAATTTCTAGAGAATAATTATTTATACTTTGTAAATCTAATTTACTATCTTCATATATAGGATAATTATAATTATTTATATATTGTTCATAATCTGCATTTTTTAAATACATTAATTCATTAACTAATTTATTATTTTCAAATATTCCTAAGTATTTTCCTTTAGTATCACTAATAGTTATAATTTTATTATTGTCTTTTATTGATGCAGAAATTGCTTCAATACTCGAGATTGTTTTAATAGGTATATTTAAGGTATACGCTAAAGTTTTAGCAACGGTTACTCCTAATCTTATTCCGGTAAAGCTTCCAGGTCCATTAACTACTAATATTTCTGATAAATCTTGACATTCAATATTGTTTTCTTTTAAGATTTCATCAATCATTGGTACTAAATAAATACTATGACTTTTTTCTGATTCTTTTTCTTTTTGCATAATTAGAGTGTTATCTTTGAATAATCCAATTGTAATTAATTCGCTATAAGTACTTATAAATAGTTTGTACATTTTATCACTTCCAAATCAATAATATTATACTATAAAATAAAAAAAATACTAGTCTATCTAGTATTTAAAGAACAGAGTTTACTAAATCTTCGTATTTTTCACCATAAGGTTTTAAGACTAAAACTCTTGTGTTTTCGTCAATGATTTTAAAATCTATTTGTAATCTTTCTTCTGGTAAACAATCACATATCATGTCTGACCATTCAATTATACAAACAGCGTTTTTATTAAAGTAATCATCAAAACCAATTGTATCACATTTTCCTTCTAAACGATAAACGTCCATATGATATAATGGCATTTCACCGGAATTATATTCTTTAATTAAATTAAATGTTGGACTAGTAATGGTTTCGGTTATTCCTAATGATTTAGCAAAACCTTTAACAAAAACTGTTTTTCCACTTCCTAACTCACCATCTAAGCATATAACCATTCCAGGAAATTTTTCTGATTCGATATTTTCTGCTAATTCCATTGTGTCATCTATACTTCTAGATGTATATTTATAATCCATTTTCTCACCTATTTTCATTATATATAATTATATTTATGTTGTAAATACCTCTTTACATTATTTCATTGGTATAAAAATCTGACTCACATGTTAAGTTTATTTTTAAGGATTTTAAAGCATTAGCATCACCATTTTGAACTATATATGTTGAGTGAGCTTCACATCCTTCTAGTTTAGATAAATTTTTAATTGCTTTTTCGATCATCGAGTTAGTAGCACTACAAACAGATAATGCGATTAAAACTTCTTGTAATGATAATGGTTTATTGTTATTACGCATTTTTAAAATTGGTTCTAATATTGAAGGACTTAATAAATTGATGTCATCTGGGATTTTTGATAATTCTTTAACGGCATTAATTATTAATGAACTAGCCGGACTAAGTAATTCAGTTTGTTTACCGGTTATTATTTTTCCTTTTGGAAGTTCTAGGGCAATTACATGAACTCCTTTTTCTTTGGATTTATCTAAAGCTGCTTTAACTACTTTTAAATAGTTTTCATCGATGTTAAGTTCATTCATTAATAGTTTTACTTTTTGAACTGTATCATATTCACAAAAACCTAATTTATAGTTATTTAATTCATTGTAATATCTTCTTACTACTTCTTTTTTAGCTGCTTCTTCAACTGCTTTATCATTTGTTATGCAAAATCCAACCATATTTACACCCATATCCGTTGGTGAATAATATATATCTTTTCCAGTTATTCTATTTAATATTGTTTTTAGGATAGGGAATGTTTCTAAGTCTCTATTATAGTTTACAGCCTTTATATCGTACTTTTCTAAGTGAAATGAGTCTATCATATTAATGTCTTTTAAATCAGCTGTAGCAGCCTCGTATGCAATATTAACAGGATGTTTTAGTGGTAAATTCCATACTGGAAATGTTTCAAATTTTGCATAACCAGCATTAACTCCTCTTTTGTGTTCATGATAAAGTTGACTTAAACAAGTCGCTAGTTTTCCTGACCCAGGACCAGGAGCGTTTACTAAAACTAATTTTTTGGTTGTTTCTATATAAGGATTAGCTCCATAACCTTCTTCACTTACAATTGTATCAACATCTGTAGGATATCCTTTAGTAAATGTGTGAATATATGTTTTTATATTTTGTCTTTCTAAACGTTTAATAAACTTATCAACACTTGGTTGATTATTATAAAGGGTGATTACAACTGAATTTACTAAAAAACCTAATCTGTGAGCGTTATTTATTATGTTTAACATTTCCATGTCGTATGTTATACCAAACTCAGATCTAATTTTATTTTTCTCAATGTCGTTAGCATTTATACAAAAAATAATTTCTAAATCTTTTTTAAGTTCTAAAAACATACTAATTTTAGCGTCTGGTTTAAATCCAGGTAATACTCTGGCTGCATGATTATCAGAAAATAATTTTCCTCCGACTTCTAAATAAAGCTTATCAAACATTTTGAATCTTTCTTTAATTTTTTTACTTTGTACTTTTACGTACTTATCATTATCAAAACCTTTCTTCATTTTAATACCTCTCCATCTATTTTAATAATATAAAAAAATAACAAAGAAGAAAATAGTTTTTTATTAAAATATAAATTTTTATTTTTTTGTTGGTAAAAATACTGGGAAATATAATAAATATTATTTACAGGTTTCTTGACATAAAAAAAATACTCATTGGAGTATTTTATTGCAAAAAAAAATATTGGCAACTACCTATTTTCGCATACACTATCGTCGGCGTATAAGTGCTTAACTTCTCTGTTCGGGATGGGAAGAGGTGTATCCACTTAGCTATTGTCACCAATAAAAGGATTTTGTCCTTTAAAAACAAGATAATGTACTCATCAAATAAATATTATATGGTTAAATCCTCGATCTATTAGTACTAGTCAGCTCAACGTATCACTACGCTTCCACCTCTAGCCTATCAACCTCATAGTCTATAAGGGATCTTACTATATAAAATATGGGAAAACTCATCTTGAAGAGGGCTTCTCGCTTAGATGCTTTCAGCGATTATCCCTTCCATACATAGCTACTCTGCGCTGCAACTGGCGTTACAACAGATACACCAGAGGTATGTCCATTCCGGTCCTCTCGTACTAGGAACAGCCCTTCTCAATTTTCCTACGCCCACGATGGATAGGGACCGAACTGTCTCACGACGTTCTGAACCCAGC
>SFSZ01000019.1 GCA_004563275.1 bacterium | reverse complement strand
ACCTTTTGTAGCCATAGAATCATCTCCTTATAAATATTATAGCAAAAATAAAAGCATACACTTTTTTTCGTGTACACTTTTATCTTACAACTTCACCTTTTGGTTATTTTTTTTATTGCCATAAATTATTTGGATATAAATCATCATTAATATATTTATTTATTTTTTCTTTAACGATGTCTAAATCTTCTTTATAGGTCATTCCAAACCACTGAGCAGTGGTATTAATCATTTTTAAAGTTAGTTCTTTTGTTTCGATTTTACTTTCGATTAATTCGGGGATTAGATATTCATCTTTAGTTAGATCTTTAGCTGTTTCAATAAAGTGTTTTAAGCCTGTTTCTAGATGTTTAAAGATGTCTTGCGTAAATGCTAAGGCATTCATAGAAACTCTTGTAGTTGATGGTATTTCTATGGTTTCTGTAGTTCCTAATTTAGTAGCATATATTTTATTATCTTTCTTCTCAATTAATGATTCAGTTATTTTAGTTACAATGTTATCTTTTTCTTCAAGTACTCCTCTTTTAACACTTCCTGATTCAGTAATTGTTTTTAAGACATTGTACCCTACTGTTCCACATTCGTTAGGTTTGATATTAACTAAAAAGTCATGTAAAACTTTAAAGCAATCAGCACCATAATAGTCATCTGAATTAATAACAGCAAATGGTCCTTTAACAGTATCTTTAGTACATAATATTGCTTGAGCGGTTCCCCAAGGTTTAGTTCTTTCAATAGTTACTCCAGGGATATTTGGTTCTTGATAGACATATTCTACTTTAACGTGATGTTCTAATCTTTTACCAATCGTTTCTCTAAATATTTCTTCTTGTTCTTTCTTGATGATTAAAACTACTCTATCGAATCCATTTTGAATTGCATCATAGATATTATAATCTATAATAAATTCTCCATTTGGTCCGATTGGTTCAATTTGTTTTAAACCACCGAATCTTGAACCCATTCCGGCAGCCATGATAACTAAATCCATTTAATTCCTCCTTTTTTTAAAATGGCATTTTTAAGTTTCCATTACTCATTTGTTTCATCATTAATTTCATTTGTTCAAATTGTTTTAATAATCTATTTACTTCTTCAACAGTTCTTCCTGATCCTTTAGCAATTCTTTGCTTTCTTGAGGCTTTTAAAACTTCTGGATGTCTTCTTTCATAAGGGGTCATAGATAAAACTATTGCTTCAACATGAGCCATATCTTTAGGGTTAATACTAATATTATTTAATCCCATATTACGGGCTCCTGGTAACATTTTAATGATATTTTCAAGAGGTCCTAGTTTACGAATTTGTTTCATATTGGCAAGAAAATCTTCAAGGTCATATTTACCAGTTTTCATTTTCTTAGCCATGTCTTTAGCTTCTTCTTCACTAATTGCATTTGATGCTTTTTCTGCAATTGAAAGAATATCTCCCATATCAAGAATTCTTTCGGCCATTCTTTCGGGATAGAACTCAGTTAAGCCATCTAATTTTTCAGAATCACCAATAAATTTAATTGGTATATTAGTTAGATGTCTTATGGATAAGGCTACTCCACCTTTGGTGTTTCCATCCATTTTAGTAAGGATAGCACCAGTAAGATTTAATTTTTCATTAAATCCTTTAATAACATTGATGGCATCTTGTCCCATCATAGCATCAATTACTAAGATTATCTCATGGGGTTTAACGATGTCAGAAATATCTTTTAATTCATCCATTAGGATTTCATCAATGTGAAGGCGTCCGGCAGTATCGATAATGATATAGTCATTATTATTTTCTTTAGCATACTTTAAAGCATTAGTTACGATCGTTCTTGGATCGGTTTTTCCTTCAGTATAAACAGGAATATTTAAGGTTTTTCCGATTTCAACTAACTGATCGATAGCAGCTGGTCTATAAATGTCACAAGCTACTAACAATGGTTTCTTAGAATTTTTCTTTCTTACTAGATTAGCTATTTTTCCACAGGTAGTGGTTTTACCGGAACCTTGTAATCCGACTAACATAATTATAGTAGGATTTTTGTTTGTTTCTAATGGTAAATAATTTTCTCCTAATAAGGAGATTAATTCATCTTTAACGATTTTGATAAATAATTCTTCGGGTTTTAAGTTTTTTTCTACGTTTTGACCTAAAGCTTTTTCTTTAACGTTTTTAGTAAATTCTTTTACTACTTCATAGTTTACATCGGCTTCAAGAAGGGCCATTCTAATTTCTTTGATAGCATCTTGAATATTGTCTTCTGTAATTCTACCCATTCCTTTAATGTTTTTTATTGCATTTGATATTCTGTCTCCCATATATTCAAACATTTTTAATCACCTAAATCTATTATACAAAAAAAAGACTAAAAAGTCTTTATTTATCGTGCATTTCTGATAATTATGACACCGGAACCTCCGGCACCACCTTGGTAGCCAAATGCGCCACCACCACCGTTTGCTGAGGCATCGGCTCCACCGCCTCCGCCACCTGATCCGGTATTATTGGTTGCTGCACTACCATTGGCTTGGGCATGGGCTCCATGACCACCACCTGTTGTTCCTCCTGGTTTTTCTGCTCCACCAAAATTCTTAGTCCATACAAACTGTGTATTTACGCAAGCAGCGCCACCGCCTCCAGCAGCGTACATAACTCCATCTATATCTGATGTGCCAAAGGCATATACTCCATCTGAACCAGCGGTTGAAGGTCTTGCAGCGCCTGAATCAAGTCCAGCAACTGATGCACCTATTCCGCCTTCTGCACCTGCTGTACCACTTGCAGATGAAAGTGAGAAAGCACTTGTGGAACTACCAGAACTTCCAGATGAACCTCCAGAACCAATAGTAATTGTATAAGTTCCAGCGGTTACTTTATGTTTATAAACTGTATAGACGTTGCCTCCACGGCCACCATTACCACCATAGCATGTGTTTCCACCTATTCCAGCATCTCCACCATAGCCGCCACCAACTAAGAAGACATCTATGGTCATAGCTTTTTCAATTGTTAGAGTTCCACCTGTTGTAAATTTAACATGCCAGTTACCACTACCTTCATCTGTATATTGAAGTGAACCATTATAGGTATATTTAGGGAATGATGCATCGTCAAATGTAAAGGCAGCAGTACAAGTAACACCTTTTTTATTTAAACCACTTACGTTTCCAACCCATTTTGAACCACTCCAAGTAAATGTTAATGTTGTGCCTGGAGCATTACATGATGTTGTTACAGTATAGTTTTCATTAGTCGGTAAAGTATTTGTTGTTGTACCATCAACAGTTGTAACTATTTTTACATCTTGATCATTAGTTGATTCATTTATTTGATTGGTTAATGCTAAGGTATTATTTTCATATCCAGCATTAATAAATATTTTTATATAATATGTTGTTGATGAACTATTTTCAGTTACTAATGTAATTGTCTTAGAAGCATTAGCACTAATTGTTCCATTAACAGGAGATGCCGTAGTGTCAGAATATTTAACTTTTAAACTACTTGGTAGTGAAATAAAACTGGTACAAGCACTTGTTTCACATACTTTATAAGTGACTTCATATTTCACACCGAAATTATTAAGAGAATTTATTTTTAGGGTTTGGGTGGCATCATTATTAGCAGGTGCGGTTAGTATATCTCCTGCTGTACCATTTACTGCTATATTAAATGATAAATCAGCCACTTTTACGTTTGCTAAGTTATTAGTGTTATTAGATGTAAAAGCACTGTAAGTTGTATTTAGTGCTAAAACAAATAATACCAAAACAGATAAAACCACTAAATATCTAGTAGTTTTATTATTCTTGATTAAATTGAATAGAGAACTAAATTTTTCTTTCATCTTCTCCACCTATTTTCCTATTAAAATTATATAATAAGGTTCTGTTTCAGTCAAGTTATAAAAACTATTTTAATTTTTCAATTTTATTAACAATTATTTGATATTTATCATATCTTTTTTCAACATGTCCATTTATTTTTAAAAGGTCCCCTACTTTTAATAAGTTAGCATATGCTATTTTATTAGGGAATAATGTATAACTTAAGGAACCTGTTTCATCGGATATTTCTAAGAAGGCCATGGTATCATTATTTTTAGTTTTAATCGATTTAATACTTTCTAATAAACCTACAGTAGTAATAGTTTTATCAAAATAATTTTTTATATTCATAATTTTTATCTCATTATATTTACTAGCAGGATGATTAGATACATAAAAACCAAAAAGTTCTAATTCTTTATTCATTAATTCATTTGATGGTAATTCTTCATATGTTTCAAGATTTGGTTTAGTTACTAAGTTACTATCCAAGCCACTAACTAATTCAGCATATATTAAGGCTTGCTTGATATTATTTATTAAGGTATTTCTAGTTTGATTAAATGAATCTAAAGCTCCAGCATATATTAATGTTTCAATAGTTTTAGTGTTTATATTTTTATTATAAATTCTGGAAACAAAGTCAAAGAAATCTTGATATGGAGATTTTTTTCTTTCTTCAAATATTTCTAGAGAGACAACATCTCCAATATTTTTAATTACTCTAAGAGGCATGATGATATCATTATTTATATAATAATCGTAAGAACTTGTATTAATGTCTGGTTTAACTATTTTAATATTTAATGATTTAGCTTCATCAATATATTCTTTAGTTTTAGTAACAGAGCCAATATTAATATTTAATAAACTTGAATAAAATATTTTAGGATATATTACTTTTAAATACATCATTTGATAACCAACTAAGGCATACGCTACTGAATGAGATTTGTTAAAACCATAATTAGCAAATTTTAAGATTAAGTCATATATTTTAGTACTTATTTCTTTTGAGTAACCATTTTTTTCAGCTCTTAAAATAAATTTTTCTTTTTCTTCTAGAATTATTTTTTCTTTCTTTTTAGAGATTGCTCTTCTGATTAAATCAGCTTCAGACATTTTATATGAGGCAATTGTTCTAAAGATTTGCATGATTTGTTCTTGATATACGATAATGCCATAGGTTTCTTTTAAGATAGGTTCTAAAGCAGGAACGATGTACTCTACTTTTTCTTTGCCTTCTTTTCTTTTAATGAAAGAATCAATGTTTTGCATAGGTCCTGGTCTAAATAACGCTAAGGCTACTACTAAATCATTAAATGAATTAGGTTTTAATTTTCTTAAAAAGTTTTTCATACCAGCACTTTCAAATTGGAAGATACCGGTTGTATTAGCAGTTTTAAATCTATTTAGGACTTCTTCATTATTTAAATCAATATTATTAATATTAATTTTAGTTGGTAATTTATCAATGATACTAGCCATAGTTGTTAGATCTTTAATGGCTAAAAAGTCCATTTTAAGTAGACCTAATGATTCTAAATAATTCATGGTATAACCAGTGAGGTATACGTCTCCACTTTTAGTGATTGGAATTATATCGTCTAAATCTTCTTTAGAAATTACAACACCAGCAGCATGGGTACTGATATGTTTTTTTAATCCTTCTAATTTTAGAGATTCATAATATACTTGTTTTATTTTTTTGTCAGTATTTAAAATCTTAATTATTTCTTCAGTTAGATTTTCTTTTAATGTTTTTTTAGGATCAATTAATTTATTAATTTTAGAAATATCAATATTTAATATTTTAGATACGTTTAATAGAACTTGTTTAGAGGTAAGAGTTCCGTAGGTCATGATTGGCATTACTCTTTTAGAACCGTACCTTTCCTTAACATAGTCGATTACTAAATATCTTTTTGAGGCATCAAAGTCGATATCAATATCTGGCATAGTTACTCGTTCAGGATTTAAGAATCTTTCAAATAATAAATTATATTTTAAGGGATCAATTGCGGTTATTCCTAGTGAATATGTAACTAAGGAGCCAGCGGCAGAACCTCTACCAGGGCCAACATAGATATTATTTTTAATTGAATATTTAACATAGTCATAAACGATTAAAAAGTAATCAACAAAGTTCATTTTATTTATAACGTCTAATTCATAAAGAAGTCTTTCTTGATATTCTTTTGGAACATTACCATTTAATCTTTTAGTTAGTCCTTTAATAGATAATGTTTTTAAATAAGAAAAACTATCTTTGATATTTTCATCATAATGTGGGATTAAGTTTTTACTTGGAGATATTGTGATGCTTACCTCATTTATTAGTTCATCGGCATCTTCAGTGATATGAAGATAATTATTAGAATAATCGATATCTTGGTAGGTATCATAGGTTAAATTGTCTTTAATCATATTTAGATAGTTTAGATATTTAGTATCTTCTTTAGTTAGAGATAAAGCTTGATTAAAGTAAATTATTTTGTTTGTTATGATTAAGGCTGATTGTTTTTCTTGTTTTGTTTGATAACCAATAAAGATATTGTTTGTTATAGTTTTTAATTCGTCATATAGTTTAATTGAATTATATGGTAAAAGAATTATTAAATTATTGATGTATTTTTTTAAGTCATTTATAGTTAAAGGATTATTTAAAATTATAGTATTTATTTTAAATAAGTTATGTAGTCCTTGTTCATCTTTGGCATATAAATATATTTTACTGTTTTGATAGTTTACTTCGAGTGAGACTAAAGGTTTTATATTGTTTTTTTGACATTCTAAAATAAATTCCATTGATGATGATAAATTGTCGTCAATGATACCTAGGGCTTCAATATGATTGTTTATGGCATATGGAATTAAGTCTGGTATTTTAATAAGACTTGTTAAAATGCTGTAATCAGTTTTAATACTTAGACATGATTTCATAAGAGCCTCCTTACGACAATTATAACATAAATAGTCAAAATCATTGACATTTATCAAGAATATATGATAAAATCATAAAGAATTTTGATTAAGGAGGAAGACCTATGGCAAAAAATGTATTAAAAGCTAAACCTTTATTTGTAAAGTTAAGTTCTCATGCAAATAATAAAACAAATAGTAGACAAAATCCTAATTTACAAACTTATAAAATTAATGGAGTAAAAGTTAGATTAACTGCAAGAGCTGCTAGAACATTAAAGAAAAATGCTTAAAATAACTATATAGTTATTTTTTTTATAATAAAAAGAACTCATTCGAGTTCTTTTTTCTTTTCTTTGGAAATCTCTAAGATTTTTTTATGAATTGTTGGATCTGCTTCAGAGATAGCATTAATAGCGTGTTCTAAAGATTCTTTGTATTTACCTTCAAAGAAACAGTTTTCAGCTTTGGTTAATCCATTATCTATTTTGATAGTGGTTCTAAAACGATTACCATAAACAATTGTTTCTTCTGCTAAGGAAGCATTTTTAATAATTTCAATAGTATTTTTATATAGTTTTAAAACTAAATCTCTGGCAGTATCTACTCTTAAATTTAAGGTTTTAATTGAAATTGGTTTTTTGTTTAATTCATCAATCATGATATCTAGTGCATCATTTGCTTCTGATAATTCAATATAGTATGTTTTAGGAACTACTGGTAATTTATAACTATTGATGCGATCTTTACTATCTTTTAAGATCATTTTAATTTCAGTTAATTGATCACGTGCTCTTAATTCATCTTCTTTTAAACTACTTAAATTTTTAATTGTTAGTTCTAGTTTTTCTTCATCAACAGCAAGTTTAGAAGATAAATTTTCAAGTTCTTTATTTAATTTAGAGAAAGCAAATGATTTACTACGATAGTTTTCAACTATTATTTCATAATCATTTTGAATAGATTTAACACTTAGATTTAATTCATCTATTATTTTAACATCATCATCAGTTAAATCATAACTATATTTTATGTCTTCGATTTTTGATGATAAGGTTTTAATTATTTCTAATAGTTTTTTACATTTAATAGCGATTTTACGTGAGTTTTCTTCATACTCTTTTTTAGATACTCTTTCGTTGTCAAAATCATTATAAAGTGATTCAAAGTAAGATAATATTGTTTTTAATTCAAAGATTGAATCGGCTAAATTTAATACTTTTAAGCGATCAAAGACATCGGCTATTTTCTTTTCTGATTCAGAGATATTGTAATCAATATTTAAGTAATCTAGGACATATCCTTCTTTTGTCATCTTATTATAAATATTACGTATATCTTCAATTTTTGATGGGATTAATTTTTTACCCATTAGGATAATTGTAGGTGCTTCGTTAACAACCATTTCAATGTTACCGATGTTATCACCTAGAGCTTTAACGATTTTAGGAGCTTCAGTATAGTCATTATTTTCCATGGCTATTTCAAAAGCATTAAATAATTTATCGATGTTTTCAAATTGTAGTTCAATAGTTTTAGAAATTGATTCATAGTCATCTTTATGATTATTATATTTTAAATAGATATCACGATAATCTTTTTTTAGTTTAGTTACAATTTCTCTATTCTTAGTTTCTGATAAAGATATTTCTCTAATTTCTTTAAGTAAGAATTCACTTTTAGCTTTAACATAGTAAATTTCTAATTCTAATTTAGCACTTGCTTCATTGATTGCTTTTCTTTTTTTAGTTTTGATAAGTTCATCTAAATCATTTAATTCATTAGTTAAGGAAGGAATATCAACGTCTTTGATTTGTTTGTATCTTTTTTGCCATGATTCATATTTTTTTTCTAGTTCCTTATTATTAATTAAAGAAGATACTTTATTTAATTCAGTTAAGATATTACCGGAAATAATTAGATTTTTATTACGTTCAAGTTTAGATAGGATTTCTTCGTATTGTTTTTTATTATGCTTATTTATAAGCACTAAAACAACGACAATTAAAATAATTGCCACTACTCCATAAACGATACCAAGAATTATATATGTTTTATCACTCACTTGAATCATCCCTATAATATATATTACCATAAAATAACTAGAAAAAAAACTATTTCTTTTGGAAAATAGTTTTGTTATTTTTGACAGTTAGGACAATAATAAGTACTTCGTCCCCCTACTTTAATATTTTTGATAGGATTCTTACATATTTTACATGGTTCATTTTCTTTTTTATGAACGTTTAAGAAATCTTGATAAGAACCAGTTACTCCTAGTGATGAAGTATAACTTTTAATGGTTGTGCCTCCATAAGTGATAGCTTTATTTAAGATATTTACGGAGTTATCTATGATACTTTGACATTCTTCTTCAGTAAGATTTTTAGCTGGTTTTAATGGATTTATTTTAGATGAAAATAACACTTCATTAGCATAGATGTTTCCTAAACCAGAGATAATTGTTTGATCTAATAATGCTTCTTTGATAGGAATATTTTTGGTACTTAATTTTTCTTTTAGGTAGCTTGGTATCATTTCTTTAGAAAATGGTTCAAGGCCTAATTTATGTAAACTTTCATAAGAGTCAGGATTTTCAGTTAAGTACATTCTACCGAACTTTCTAGTGTCGTGATATCTTAAGGAAATATTGCCAAACTCAATTATTATGTGTTCATGTTTGACTATTTCATCATTAATGTTTTTGATAAAGTATTTACCTTCCATTCTTAAGTGGCTTATTAGATATATATTATCAAAGTCAAAGATTAAATATTTACCTTTAGTAGTAATATCTTTTAGTTCATGACCAATTAGGTTAGATAAATCTAAACTTGTTGGTTCGATTATTTTAGGATATATTATTTTGATGTTAGTAACTTTTTGATGTAATAAATTCTTTTTTAGAACTTTGGCAACAGTTCTAACTTCTGGTAATTCTGGCATAATTTACCTACTTTGCTTCATACCAGTCAGTTCCAAAGTCGATACCTACTTTTAGAGGAACATCTAGTTTTACAATATTTTCCATTATTTCTTTTACTAAACTAGTTAATGATTCTTTTTCTTCTTTGACAACATCAAAAATTAATTCATCATGTACTTGTAATAACATTTTTGATTTAAAATGAGCATTTTGCATTTCTTCATCAATTTTTATCATAGCCATTTTAATAATATCAGCACTTGTTCCTTGAATTGGTGTATTCATGGCGATTCTTTCGCCGGATTGTCTAATGATATAGTTTTTATTTGATAATTCATCAATTACTCTTTTACGGTTATATAAAGTTCTTACAGAACCATAAAGGTGTGCTTCGCTTACAATGTCATCCATGTATTTTTTTACACCTGGGTATAACTCATAGAATTTATCAATAAATTTTTTAGCATCTTTTGGTTTAATTTGAAGATTTTCTCCTAAACCAAAACCACTAATACCGTAAACGATTCCAAAGACTACAGCTTTAGCAGCTTTACGCATTTGTTTGGTTACTTCTTCTGGTTCTACTTCAAAGATGTCACTAGCTACTTCGGTATGGATATCTTTATCATGAATAAAGGCATCAATTAATTCTTTAGAACCAGATATATGAGCTAAGATTCTTAATTCGATTTGAGAATAATCAACGCTTAAGAATAAATCATTTTCTGGTAAGAAGGCTTTTCTTACTCTTTTTCCTAGATCTGTTTTAGTAGGAATATTTTGTAAGTTAGGATCAATGCTTGATAATCTGCCAGTTCTTGTTAGTGCTTGTTTATAGATAGTATGAATTTTATGATCTGGTCTGATATAGTTAGTTAAACCTTCTAGATAAGTACTACTTAGTTTTGATAGATTACGATATTTTAAAATATATTCGATAACTGGGTGAACATCAATAAGTTTTTCTAAAATATTAACATCAGTACTATAAGTTTTTCCAGCTAATTTCTTTTTGGGATATGGTAAATTCATATGAACAAATAATACTTCTCCTAATTGTTTAGGACTGCTTATATTAAATTCTTCACCAGTTAAGTTATAGATAATACTAGCAATTTCAGTTAAGTTTTTATCTAATTCTTCTTTTTGTTTATTTAAAATTTCTTTATCGCAAATTATTCCATTTTGTTCCATACGAGCAAGAACAGGAATTAATGGCATTTCAACATTATTAAATAAATCATACATATCTTCCATTTTTAATTTTTTGATTAAATCATCTCTGGTGTCAAAGATATATTTAGATTTTTGGCAGACAGCATTTTTAAGTTTTGTTTCATCTTTTAAGGTGTCGTTATAAAATGGTACTTCAATGCCTTCTTTATTCATAAGAACTGCTAAGTCATCTTTGATTTGATAGTTAAGAAGATATGTAGCAATTAAGTTATCAAAGATAGTATTAGTATTAAAATCATTTAGAATAATAATATTTTTCTTTAAATCGTAAGTATATTTTTTTGTATCTTTCAAATATGTAAATACTTCTTTTATTTGATCTTTATTGATATAAAATAAGTTTTCTTGATCATATAATCCCATTCCTAAGATGTTTGCGATATGATAGTTTTCATTATCAATCTCAATATAATAAGATATAATGTTATCTTTATTTATTTCGGTAACGCTAGTTAATTCTTTATAATCAATTTGAGTATTTATTTCTTTCTTTTGTGGTAATTTTTTTAAGAATGAATAAAACTCTAAATCTTCATAGATATGTTCTAATTCTTTGGTAGGTCCATTATATGTCATGTCTTCTAATTTATCTTTTAGAGGCACTTCTAAATAAATTGTACAGATATCTTTACTAAAGAAAGCATTGTCTTTATCATTAACTAATTTATCATGAAGTGAGCCTTTTATTTCATCGATATGATTATATATTTCTTCAAGACTATCATATTGTTGTAATAGTTTTAAAGCAGTTTTTTCACCGATTCCTTTAACTCCTGGAACATTGTCTGATGGATCTCCCATAAGAGCTTTTAAATCTATCATACGAATTGGTTTAATTCCATAATCTTCTTCAAAAGTTTTTTCATTGTATCTAATAAAATCTTTGGTTTTTAATAATTTTACATCGACTTCTTTATTAATTAGTTGAAGTAAATCTTTATCTGATGATACTATGGTAGCATCAAATTCAGGATCATCTAAAGCCATGACTGAAATGGTTCCAATAATATCATCCGCTTCATAATTTTCAACTTCATAGTGTTTAATTCCCATGGCATCTAATAAAGTACGTGCTTTAGGCATTTGCTCTAATAATTCAGTTGGAGTTTCTTGTCGACCAGCTTTATAATCTTTATATTTAGCATGTCTAAAGTTTTTACCTATATCAAAGGCAACTGCCATATAATTTGGCTTTTCTTCATCTATAATTTTATTAATCATATTAACAAAACCGTATAATGCATTAGTTGCTTCGCCTTTTGAGTTTTTCATTAAATTACCAGTATAGGCAGTAGCAAAGTAACTTCTAAACATTAAGTTATTTCCATCAACTAAAATTACTTTTTTCATTTTAAACACCTCTTAAATATTATAATATATTTTGATTTTTTTATAAAGAAAATCTAGTACTTTTGTACTAGATTAATCACGATATGTATCACTTGCTTTTTTACGTTTAAATTTCTTTTGAGATATCTCTTGTTTTAGTTCTTGCTCTTTTCTTTTAACTCTAGTTTGATCTCCTTTATATTTAGCAAGTAAGCCTTTGATATATTTATTTCTTTCTTCAAGTGATTTTTCACTTTGAAGTCTTTCTAAAGTTGGGTAAAGAGATAAGTCTTTTACTTCTATTTCATCTACTTTACTAAAATCTTTATAAAACATTTTACCATTTGTTTTTAGTTTATCAGTTATTGGAGTATCATCTGGCATACCAATTGATGTTAATAATTCTCTAGCAAATAAACTATCAGTCATACCATCATAATTATTACCATTGGCATATTTTATTAAAGCTTCTTCCATATATTCATATGGAGCAATTATTAAATCACCATAATGATTATCTTTAAAGGCAGGATTAATGTTTTGTTTTATTTTTTCTGGTTTAAAGTCTGGTGATAAGCAAATAGCCCAGAAACCATAATCTTTAAAGGTTAATTCTTTATTTCCGACTTGAAAATAAGGAGTAAATGTATCATCATAACGATATGTTATTACAGATATATGGCTTAAAACAAAGTATTCTAAATTACCATCAATTGGATGATAGTAATAGCCTGTTTGTTGATAATATTTTTGCATTAAATCAATAAGATAGTTCTGAAGTATATGACACCCTAATGAATAACCGGGAACTTTAACAACTGATGAGGGATGTTCTTTCGGATATTTAAAAGCATTAAAGGTTTTATTAGCCATTCTACGACGATAGTTTTTAAGATTATTATAAGGTATTGGCAGACGCTTATTTAATTCTTCAGATAGTTCTTTATCACTCATAGTTTGATCTACGGCATCTTCACTAATTCTAATTAGGATATCGCGATATTTCTTTAAAGCTAAATATTTTTTACCTTCATAAAGTAAGGTTTCTAATTCATCGATATCATCATATAATCTTTTAAATACGATAAAGAAATCACTTTGAGGATTATAAGATTTTATTCTTTTAGCAAATTCTTCTGTACAAATTGCTTCTTCGATAGCATTATATGCTTCTTCATATGATATTTTAGGTAAATCATAATAACTATAAACTACTCTATAAAATAAAAAATATAGTAATCTTTCATTAAAACCTAAGATTTCAAAGTCTTTAGCTAATTCTAAACATTTAGTAGCAATTATATTATTTGCTAAACTGCTACTTTCATTTTGAGGTATTAAGTTATTAATATATCTTACATATCTTTCTGGGATTGGTTCATAAAATCTTACTTTATCCATAGCTCCTCCTTATATAAAAAAAGACTTAATTATTATATTTAATTAACCCTTTTTCCAATTCTTCAAGTGCTCTACCTAATTCCTTTTTGTTTTTATATTCTCGTTCAGGAAGTTGGTAATGATTAGTTTCTTTCATTTGCTCTGCTCTTTTAGCAATAATATGAACTAATTTATACTTAGAATCAACATAGTTTAATATTTTATCTATTGATGGATAAATCATTGTATCACTCTCCTACAATAATAATATACTATAGGCTAAAATATTTAAACATAGTTTTGTCAATTTTTATACATTTATTTTACAAAAATTATTTACCACAAGGATTTTGGTCATAAACATGACACACTTCGTTTTCTTCACAACTAGTAAAGCATGGTGTGTAATAATGATGATAAATGTGATGATTGATTATTCTAGTATGAACTGGTTGAATATGCTCAATTTGATGATTAATTTCTCGATGACATACTTTTTCACATGGGCATTCATAAACTGGTGGACACTCCATTTTCATAGTATCATTTTGCATATCACAGCATCTATTTGATTTAAACATTTTATACACTTTCCTTTCTAGTGTAGTTTATGTAAAAATTTAATAGATGTTTAGGCTTTTATTCACATGGTACTTCGATGTCGGTGGTTAAAACTAATATAGGTAATTCTACTTCATATCTGTCTTCATTATATACTAAGATATCTGATTCAAATTTAAAGGTTTTAGTTGTATCATCATCGAATTTAATAATGTAATACATATCTCCATCAGATACTTGTTCATTAGTTTTCTTGATAGTTTTTACTTTATTTAATGTGTCAAATAATTTATCATTATCTATTTTATAACACTTAGGTCCTTCCACTGAAAAACCATCATACTTAACAATAAAGTCAGTAATATGTTCACTATTTTGTTTCATATAGTTATACTCGACAGTGTTAGTTATATTAAATTTAGTATTGGAACAACCTGTTAAGATAAATATACAAATTAATAAAATTATCATTAGATATTTTTTCATCGTTTCACCACTTAAATAGTATCATAAGAATTTAATTAAAACAACTAAGGATACTTAAATGGTCAATTTTTGTTATAAAAAAACAAGCTAATTAGCTTGATTCTTTTTCTTTTTAGATGCTATGTATGATGCTAAACCACCACCACCGATAGCTGCATATATTAAAATATTATTAAAGTTAAATGATGTTTTTTCTTCTTCTTTATATTCTGGTTTAATATCATAACTTACTGATTTTATTATATCACGGATTTGTTTTTTTTCTGTATCTGTGAAGTTTGCACTTTTTTGCGCAGTAAATGTATAACCTAAACGATTTACTACTGTGTAATAAGAAGCAATATACATTTTGTTAGTACTATCATAATAATAAGATTCAACATATTTATAATTAGTTTTGTAAATATCGTTGGTACTTGAATAAACTCTTTTACCAATTTCTTTAGCTACTTCTTTTACTTCATCATCAGTGTAATTAGATAAATTATTCATTTTTTCAACGTCCTTAGTTCTTAAGACAAATTCATAAGCAAATGTTTTAGGCATAGCATCAAGATATGCTCTATTCGTTGTAAAGAAATTTTTCATGTATTCTTCAGTAATATTAATTTCTTTTAATTTGTCATTGTCTTTAAGATTTTCTTTAGTAAAAACATACCAATCATCAGGCATAGTAATATGTGTATTTACCTCTTTAATTTCATAATTTTGAGCAAATACTGTAATTGGCAATAATAAAGCAATTAATAATAATCTTTTTAAATGTTTCATATAAACTCTCCTCTTCTATTGTAATTATATCATAATAAATTTTAGTTAGCAAATTTAATTGGTGGGCATGTTTTGATTTGATGTTTAGTAATTGAATTGTTATGTTGTTTGTTGTATTTCTTATATTTTTTAGGGTTAATACTATTTAAATTAAATAAATCTTTTCCTTCAAGTAAACCAGTGCCACGATGCTTTCTTTTACTTTGGGCTCCGAAAAAAACATAATATTTACCATTTTCATAAATAAAACTACTACGGTAAATTCCTGAATTATCCCATTTATTCATTCTAGTTTCAGGTTTTAGGACAACTTTAGTTTCAACAAAATCCGTTTCATTTAGAGAATATGTGTAATACAATTTCATCTTATTTAAATTTTTCCACTTATCAAAAGCTACGACTAACATTTCATAACCTTTATCAGTTTTAATAATATCTAGATGCCATGTGTTTAGATTTTCTTTGTAAGTAATATTTACTTCTTTTTGATCTACCCAATTTAGACCATCTTCACTGGTAGCATATTTTACTTTATAATTAACATCGACATACCAAATTTTATAAATTCCTTCATCATAAATAATAGCGGGACTAATATAATCTTTTTTATGACGATCGGTTGAGATTATAACAGTCTCTTTTTTACGCCAATGAATGCCATCTTTAGTATCTCTTTTATAAATAATTACTTTATTATGATCTACTTGGCGCCAATAACAAGATAGTATCTTAGTGTCAGGATTATATACGATATGAGAATCTGAATTGTATCTTTTTTTAGGAATATTATCTACTTCATCTAAAGGGTTCTTTAAACCTTTTGGCACTTCCCAATTTATTAAATCATTACTTGCAACGATATGGGGATTTTCTTTAGCGGATTTTCCTTTAGGATAAGGAGTAAAACTCATCCAATATTTATATCCATTCCACTTTTCTTTAAAAGCGATTACTTTTGGATGATATGCTTCTTTATCTCCATAAGATGAGATTATATTTAAACGATATCTAGTACTTTTATTATCAAGTGATGTGATCAAATATAATACAAGAGGAATTAGTATTAATAAAAATAGTAATACAAATATATGAGTTTTTTTTATCCTTTCTTTTTTATCTTTCATATGCTACCTCAACTTCGATAGTATTTTATCATATTGGAACAAAAAGTAAAGCAAATTTTAGTTGCATTTATGTAAAAAAAATAAGCAAGTTTAATTGCTTATTTTACCAGGTAATTGGATTTGAGGTTGCACCAGTTGTTGGATCTATATTTAATGAATAATATTTACCTTTACATTGGGCATTAAATGTATATCTCATCTTTCCATTATTATAATCATAATATGCTTCAACTATTTTGCACTCACTACGATTTAAACTAAAATATTTCAGACCGATTTCTTCAGCTTGTGTTTCACTAATTTTAGAAGCTAGGATTTTTTCAGTATAATTTGAAAATGTTTTTCCTGTTACTGAATCAACATAAACAAAATAGTATTGCCATATTTAGAATATTTGGTCATACAATTTGATGGATTTTTTGAATCATAATAAACTGTTTTATTATCATTACTTGGATATATACTTGATGAAGAAGTAGGTTCACATTTATAAGTTTGCCCATTTACTTCATATGTATAAACTAGTGAATATATAGTATTACCTTCATCACTAATATAAGATTTAACTTCAACATTTGTAGATGTTACAGTCGAATCTAGGATTTTAGCTTTTTTAACTGATGATATATATACCCATCCCATTATAATAAGCATTATAATTCCAACTAGAAAATATATAAAAAATATTTCTTTCTTTTTTTACATTTTTTGTATTAATATCGTACATACAAATTCACTTCTATACTATTTAAATAATACTTATATATTTATAAATTGTCAATTTTCTAAAGCTTTTAAGTATAAAAAAAAACAATCATTAAGGATTAATTTATTTATGGTGTGATATTCGTACCTTATATGAACTGTCCCTCGTTGACATTTTCAGTATATCACAAGTCTTTGCAAAGACCTATACCCAGAATCACTATTCGAGTGATTTCCGATTAATTTCTGAATTAAAATAGCGTTTTCCTAGGTTTTATAAGACTTTGCAATTTTTTTAAAAATATATTTTTGCATTTTTTATTCTAAAATATTTTATGTTGTTTTTTTAGAAAAATCACTTCTATTACTCACTACCACTCAATTTCCAATTAATTTCCGTTTCATTTCCATCAGTACTTTTTATCACTACACCAATAAAAAAAGAGCATTTTTCTGCTCTATGAATTGACTATCTAAGTTTTGTCAACACTAAATTTATATTAATATTATACCACGACTAAAAACACGAAAATATGCGTTTTTTTAATTTTTTTCGTGTAAT
>SFSZ01000041.1 GCA_004563275.1 bacterium | reverse complement strand
GCAGATGATTACGGGATATCTTATTATTTTAGAGGAGCCGTTAAAAATAATTTTGTTGAATATGCTAATATGTGCTGGCGAATTGTTAGAGTAACAGGTGATGGTTCAATAAAGCTAGTTTTATATAATTATAATGGATTAACTAGTACTAATAATACTCCAGCAAGTAGTACGCCATGTAATGTAACTGGTAATACTTATGCTTTTGCAAGATATGAAGGAGATACATATAAATCAGCATTTAATTCAAGTTATAATGATAATGCTTATGTAGGACTAATGTATGGTACGGCTGGTGCAAGTAGTTATGCAGATGCTCATACTAATACTAATGCGAGTACAATACTAACTAATCTAAATAAATGGTATACAAATGTACTTTCTAAGCAAGCTAATTTTAATGATAGCCAGTTAGCTGATACTATTTGGTGTAATGATAAAAGTGTGGTAACTGATGCTACGTTTAATCCTAGTAGTTATACACTAGGAACAAATTATGGTTATGCAAATAATAAAAATTATTATAGCGCCACCCAAAGATTAGTGCAAGCATCTTCGTGGGGTGTTGGTGGTACTGGGCCAAGTTTAATATGTCCAAATGATAATAATGGAGGAAAGTTATCTAAGTTTACAGTAAGTGATACAACTAACGGTAATGGAGCATTAAGAGGTTATGCCAAAGTAGGTTTACTTACAGCAGATGAAATAGCACTTGCTGGTGGAGCTTATGGCAAAACAAATACTACATATTATATAAAAGGAAATTCTAATTCAGGCTTTTGGTGGGCTTTGTCTCCGTCCGTCTTTAGTGGCGACGGCGCTTTCGTTTGGGGTGTTGGTGGCAACGGCGGCTACCTTGACGACGGCGTCGTTAACGGCGTCGGCGGGGTTCGGCCTTCTCTATCACTTCAGTCGGGAGTCAAAATATCAAGTAGTGGGATTGGTAGTGCTACAAGCCCGTACAAGATAGCGGCATAGCGAATAACTTTGTCTCCCAAATCGTCAGACGTTTCATGTCCCGAAAAACCTTTTGAGGGACAAAACTAAAGGGGGAGATAAAGATGAATTAATTTACTTTTAAGTTATAAGTAAAATAAATGAAAACTGATGAAATTTTATCAGTTTTTTTATATAATAGTAATAGGTGATGAGGATGCGTGTAATTATTAGTGCTGGTGGTACTGGTGGACATATTTATCCAGCTTTAGCGATTATTAATAAAATTAAAGAGAAAGATAGTTCTAGTGAGTTTCTTTATATTGGAACTCATAATAGGATGGAGAAGGATATTGTTCCAGCTGCTGGTTTTAAGTATGAATCCATAGAGATATATGGGTTTAGTAAAAAGGATATTAAGCGTGATATTAAGAATATTGGGCTTATTTTGAAGGCTGAGAAGAAGTGCTTAAAAATTATGAAAGAGTTTAAGCCAGATGTGGTTATTGGTGTAGGTGGTTATGTTACTTATCCAGTTTTAAGGGCAGCTAAGAAACTGAAGATAAAAACTTTTATTCATGAACAAAATTCTATACCTGGTAAGAGCAATAAGATTTTAAGTAGAGGTGCTGATTTAATTGGCGTTTCTTTTGAGGATAGTTTGAGGTATTTTGGAAAGAATGCTGTTTTGACTGGTAATCCTTGCGGAGAAAGAGCAATAGATATAGCACCAACTTTAAAGAGTAAATATGGTATAGATAAGAAAAGAAAGTGTGTATTAATTGTTCAGGGAAGTCTAGGCTCTAATGTAATGAATAATAAGATGAAGAGTTATTTATCAAGTATTAAAGATGAAGATTATGATGTAATATATGTTACCGGTAAAGATTATTATGATAGTTTTAGTAGTAATAAGTTTAGTAGTAATGTACATATAGTTCCTTTTATTGATAATATGAGTGCTTTAATGAAGGATATAGATATTATAGTTACGAGGGCTGGAGCTAGTGTTATTAGTGAGATTATGGCTTTAGGTAAGGTTAGTATTTTAATACCTAGTCCGTATGTTGCAAATAATCATCAGTATTATAATGCGAAGAGTTTAGATGATAATAAAGCAGCTATTATGATTTTAGAGAAAGATTTTAGTGGGGAATTATTAAAAGAAAAGATTAATACATTATTTAAAGATAAATTGTTATATAATCAGATTAGTAAGAATGTTAAAGGTATGAGTGTTGATAATAGTAGTACTTTAATATATAATTTACTTAAAGATTTAATTAAATAGATGAGGTATAAATGAAGACTAAAAAGAGAATAAAGAGGAAATTTAATTATAAGAGATTTTTAATATTAGTATTATTTTTATATCTTTTTGGTTATGGGATATATTATGTTTTTAGTAGGCCAATTAAAAATATTATTATAACTGGTAATAGATTGGTTAGTGATGTTAGTATTATTGATGATCTTGGTATTAGAGATTATCCTGGGCTTTTTACATTAAGTAAGAGTAAGATGAAGAAGACACTTTTAAATAATCCTCTAATTGAGGATGTGACTATAAAAAGAAATTTGCATTTTCAGTTACTCATTAATATTAAAGAAAAAAGGGTGGTTTTATATAATAAGTCTAATGAGATGTATGTTTTAAGTGATGGAAGTACTATTAATGATAAGGTTTATATAGGAATTCCGGTGCTTAATAATTATACGCCTGAGGATATTTTGAAAGAGTTTGCGGGTAAGCTTGGAAAGCTGGATAGCTCAATTATTGGAGCAATTAGCGAGATGGAGTATACTCCTAGTAAGAATGATAAGGATGAGGTTATTGATAATACTAGATTTAAGTTAAAAATGAATGATGGTAATACAGTTTATATTAATGTTAAGAAGTGTGATGTACTTGCTTATTATAATGAAATATATGCTAGTTTAAATGGTAAAAAGGGTGTATTAAATCTAGATAGTGGTAATTATGAGAGGTATTTATTAACACTTTATGAGGAGTGATATTTTTGAATTATAATGAAGAAATGAAGAAAATAATTAAAGGGTTAGATGGGAGGAAGAGTTTGCTTTTGCATAGTTGCTGCGGACCATGTTCTTCTAGTGTGATTGAAAGATTAAAGAATTATTTTGATATAACTGTTCTTTATTATAATCCAAATATAGAGCCTAAAGAGGAGTATGAAAAAAGAAAGCGTGAACAAATTAGATTACTTAGAATATTAGGCGTTTCTTATTATGATATAGATTATTTAAATGAAGAGTATCATGATGCGGTTAAGGGTTATGAAAATGAGTCTGAAAATGGTGCTAGATGCACATTATGTTTTAATTTAAGACTAAAAAAGACTGCTAAGATAGCTAAAGAAAATGGTTTTGATTTTTTTGGTACAACACTGACAGTTAGTCCTCATAAGAATAGTTTAATTATTAATGCTTTAGGAATGAAAATAGAAAAAGATGAAGGTATTTTATTTTTGCTTTCAGATTTTAAAAAGGAAGATGGTTATAAAAGAAGTGTGGAACTAGCTAAAGAGTATGATTTGTATAGACAGGATTATTGTGGATGCTTGTATAGCAAGAATGAAAGAGGGAAAAAAGATGAATAAAAAAGGATTTACTTTAGTAGAGGTTATTGCAGTTATTTCAGTTTTGGCATTAGTCATGATTATTGTTATTCCAGCGGTAAGTAGGCAGTTTACAAATTCTAA
>SFSZ01000018.1 GCA_004563275.1 bacterium | reverse complement strand
CAAGTTTTGCATTACAATATAAAAACCCAGTTGAGTATAGAACCCAACTAGGTTTTAAATAAATATTTTTTTAGTGTCTACTTTTCGTTGACAACTTCATTTAAAGCTATTTTATTTTTTTATTGACAAATATATTAAAAAATCCTTTTATTTATTATATAATATTAATAGAGGTGGTATAGATGCGTGTTATTATAACTGCTGGTGGAACTGGTGGTCATATTTATCCAGCATTAGCAATTATAAATAAAATTAAAGAAAAAGAACCTAATAGTGAGTTTTTATATATTGGAACTCACAATAGAATGGAAAAGGATATTGTACCTAAGTGTGGATATCGCTATGAAGCTATTGAAATATATGGTTTTAGTAAAACAATGATTAAAAGAGACTTTAAAAATCTTGGTTTAATTTATAAAGCTTATAAAAGATGTTTAACTCTTATTAAAGAATTTAAACCTGATGTAGTAATTGGAGTAGGTGGTTATGTTACTTTTCCAGTTATTATGGCTGCTAAAAAGTTAGGTGTTAAAACTTTTATTCATGAACAAAATAGTATTCCTGGTAAAAGCAATAAAGTGTTAGCTAAAAAAGTTGATTTAATTGGAGTATCTTTTAAGGATTCAATGAAATATTTTGATGTTAAAAAAGTTAGATTAACTGGTAATCCTTGTAGTGAAAATGCGATTAATATTAAAAAGATGCCTAAAACTAAGTATGGATTAAGTAAAGATAAAAAATGTGTTTTAATAGTACAAGGTTCTTTAGGATCAAGTATTATTAATGAGAAGATGAAAGATTATTTAAGTAGTGTTTCTTCTAAAGATTATGAAGTTTTATATATTACAGGTAAAGATTATTATGAAAGTTTTAGTAAAAATAAATTTAGTGATAATGTAAAAGTAGTACCTTATGTTGATAATTTAAGTGCTTTACTTAAAGATGTTGATTTAGTTATTACTAGAGCAGGAGCTAGTATAACTTCAGAAATTACAGCGCTTAGAATACCAAGTATATTTATTCCAAGTCCTTATGTAGCAAATAATCATCAATATTATAATGCTTTAAGTATTAAAAATGCTGGGGCTGGGGAAATGATTGAAGAAAAAGATTTAACAAGTGATTTATTAAAAACAAAAGTAGATAATATTTTAAATAACGATAAATTATATAAAAGTATGCAAGATAATTTGAAGTTTATGAGTACAGATAATAGTAGTACAATTATTTATGAACTTCTTAAAAATTTAATTAAAGAATAAATTAGGTGAATAATTATGGCTCAAAAAAAGCGAAAGAAAAAATTAAATGTTAGAAAATTATTTGTTTTTATACTATTTTTCTATTTAGTAGGATATGGTGTATATTATGTTTTAAGTGAGCCAGTAAGAAATATTATAATTAGTGGGACTACTTATATAAATGATGCAGATGTTATAGAAGTAGCAGGATTAAAAAATTATCCTGCTTATTCAAGTTTAAGAAATAGTAAATTAAAAAAGAAAATTAAATCTTTACCTTTAGTAGAAGATGTTAGTATTAAAAGAAATTTATTATTTCAGTTAAAAATTAAGATAAAAGAAAAAAAAGCTATTTGTGTTTATGATGATAATAATAAGATATTATTAAGTGATGGTAGTCAGATAGATAATGATTCTAATATTGTAGGGATTCCTTCTTTAGTTAATTATACAAAAGAGGATGTTTTAAAGAAATTTTTAAGTGGTATGGGTAATCTTGATTATGGTATAATAAGTTCTATTAGTGAAATTGAGTATTCTCCTGATAAATCTGGTACAGGTAGTATTTTAGATGAAACTAGATTTATGTTTAGAATGAATGATGGTAATATTGTTTATATTAATTTAGATAAGTTAGATAATATGAAGTATTATTTTAAAATATATGCTAGTTTAAATAATAAGAAAGGTATTTTACATTTGGATAGTGGAGATTACATGGAGGTAAAATGAACATTAACTACAATGAAGAAATGAAGAAAATTATTAGTAATTTAGATGATCATAATAAGCTTTTATTACATAGTTGTTGTGGTCCTTGTTCTAGTAGTGTTATTGAAAGATTAAGAGATTATTTTGATATTACAGTTATTTATTATAATCCAAATATTGAACCTAAAGAAGAATATGAAAAAAGAAAGAGTGAACAACTTAGATTATTAAATGAATTAGGAATTAAATTTATGGATATTGATTATCTTAATAATGAGTATCATGAAAAGGTTAAAGGGTATGAAAATGAGCCGGAAAATGGGCTTAGATGTCCTTTATGTTTTGAATTAAGATTAGATAAGACTGCAAGTAAAGCTAAAGAAAATAATTTTGATTATTTTGGGACAACTTTAACAGTAAGTCCTCATAAAAATAGTAAGATTATTAATGAGATTGGACTTAAATTAGAAGAAAAGTATGGAGTTAAGTTTTTACTTTCAGATTTTAAAAAAGAAGATGGATATAAAAGATCAATTGAGTTATCTAAGAAATATGATTTATATAGACAAGATTATTGTGGCTGTTTATATAGTAAGGGAGTTAATGTAGATGAATAAGAAGGGTTTTACTTTAGTTGAATTATTAGTTGTTGTAGTTGTTTTAGGATTAATAGCGATTGTTTTAGTGCCAATTATTCAAGATGCATTAAATAAATCTAAAAATAAGATAAATAGTATTAATATTAGACAAGTAGAAGATGCAGGTAAAATAGTAGCTGAAGAAATTCTTTATTGTGATATTAATAGTAATACTAGAGGTGTTATAGCCAATAATAATTTATCTAAGTGTGATGAGATGCAAGATGTTTTATATAATGAGGGTATTACTTTAAATATTAGTAATATGAAAACATATAAATATTTAAGTGATCCAAATGATTTATGTACAGGGTCTATTGTAATAACAGCTGATGAAAATACTTTTAAGGTAAGTATTGATTCAAGTGGCGCTAAATGTACACCGAAGTAGGAGGTTTTATGGGTTTATTTAGTAAATTTAAACAAGTATTTAAAAAAGAAGAAAAGAAACAAGAAGATATTGAAGCTTTTGATAAGGGTTTAGAAAAAACTAGAAAAGAATTTGTATCAGAATTATCTATTTTAGGTCATAAATATCATAAAGTTAATGATGATTATTTTGAAGAATTAGAAGCTATTTTAATTAAAGCAGATATTGGAATTAGAACTGTTACAGAATTTTTAGATAGATTAAGAAAAAGAGTTAAAGATGAAAAGATTGAAGATACTGAATATTTAAGAGAAGTTATTATTGATGAACTTTTTATGATTTATGTTAATGGTGATTCTTTAACTGATAAGATTAATATTCAAGAAGATGGACCAACAGTTATTTTAATGGTTGGTGTTAATGGTGTAGGTAAAACTACAACGATAGGTAAGCTAGCTAATAAGTATCATAATGAAGGTAAGAAAGTGATGTTAATTGCTGGTGATACTTTTAGAGCAGGAGCGGTTCCACAATTAAAGGAATGGGCCGAAAGAACTGATTCTTTATTTGTAGGAAAAGAAAATATGGATCCAGCAAGTGTTATTTATGATGGACTAGAGGAAGCTTTAAAAGAAAAGGCTGATATTGTTTTAATTGATACAGCTGGTAGATTACAAAATAAAGTTAATTTAATGAATGAACTCGAAAAAATTAATAAAGTTATTGGTAAATTTATTCCAGGAGCTCCTCATGAAACTTTACTTATAATTGATGCGACTACGGGACAAAATGGGATTAGTCAAGCAATTAGTTTTAAAGAAATAACAAATATTACGGGAATAGTTTTAACCAAATTAGATGGTACTGCTAAAGGAGGTATAGTTTTAGCTATTAAAGAGGAAGTTAATTTACCAGTTAAATTTGTTGGTCTTGGAGAAGGTATTAATGATTTAAAATCATTTGATATTGAAGATTACATCTATGGATTATTAAAGGATATGATGTAATGGAAGAGATTATTTATTATTCAGCTTTATTTGATTATTATCAAAATTTACTTACTGATGTTCAAAGAAAGTATTTTGAAGATTATTATTTTAATAATTTATCACTACAAGAAATAGCTGATAGTTATGATGTTTCAAGAAATGCGATTAGTAAAACTTTAAAAGAAATAAAAGAAAAGTTAGATTATTATGAATCTAACTTGAAATTATTAGGTAATAATAAAAAAATAAGGGAATTACTTTCGGAAGAAGATTTAAAAAGAATAGAAGAGTATATATAAAAAGAATTAGTCCAACTAATTCTTTTTTAGTGTCATTTTGCGTTGATTTAGAAAAGCAATAATATTAGCTGCCATAATAGGAATAAATATACATATAATACTAATATTTGACATAAATGAATCTTTGACATTTAAAGCAAGTAATAATAATATAAACCATAGGATACATGATATTAGTTGATATTTACTTTCTTTATAAATAAATGATATAAGAGCAAATATGGCAATAAAACAAGATACTAAAATGATTAAAGCCCACCAAGTTGATGTATACATATTTTGGATAAGAAGAGCTAAATCTTTAGTTGTAGTAGTAACACTTTCAGCATAATTTAATCTATCTAAATAATTAAAATAACATAAGAACCAAATAGATAAAATAGATTCTAAAATAGTGATAACTAGTAATAATTTACTACGATTTTTTAATAATTTTTTCATTTGTTACTCCTTATAAAATTTAAGATTAAATCAATTATTTCAGAACCACGAGAAACAATATGATTAAAATCTTTTTGATAAAATTGATGGTCATAATTTAAATAAACAGTAGATGTTTCAGTTTTATAGTTTAACCATAAACCTAAAAAGTTTTCATTTTGATTTTTAATAAAGTTTTTATATTCTTCTTTATGATTATCATCAAAAGCTTCAATACCTGTACTTTTAAAATTGATATCATCATCAAAACTATATTTTTTTAATCTAGCTTTATTAAAAGCTAGATCTAAATCACTTAAATCGGTGGGAATATAATAATCTTCAAATTTATCTTTTAGGTAATTATCAAAGCCTAGTTCAAGAATTTGTTTTTTGGCTTTATCATTATATCTTGGTGAAAAACCACATGCTGAATCATCTAAAGCTCCCATGTAGATAACTTTTTTATCTTCATCAGTAAAGTTATAGATATCTTTAAATAAGTCATAGATTAATAGGGTGGTTGAACAAAAATCTTTAATGATAGCGTTAGGTATTTGTTTACTATCAGGGTGATGATCAATACAACCAACTACTAAAGATGCATCTTTAACTGATTGAGATACATCATTATGATCTACTAAAAAGTAATGATAATTTTTAATCTCTGATTCTTTTAAAATGAAGGGAGAGTATGTCATTACTTCATTTAATTGTTTGGCAGTTTTAGAATTAATTTTTTCGGTTTCTAAAACGGCATAATCACTATTAATACCAAAACTTTTAAAGATCTTAGATAAGATGTATGACGATGTAATTGTATCTGTATCTGGAGTAAGATGACCGATAACTAAAACTTTATTGTACTGCTTTAAATATTCTGTATTCATATTTTTCTTTCCAATCTATTATATTAAAATTATAACATAAAAAAAGCGGATTAGTCATCCGCTAAATTATCAAAATAACCTTGAACAAGAACAACTGGGGTTCCTTTATCACCAGAACCTGATGTTAAATCACATAGGGAACCAACTAAATCAGTTATTTTACGAGGTGTAGTTCCTAAGCTAATATTTTGTCCTTTTAAATTACTTTGTTTTTGTTTGATTTCATTTTTGATAGCATCTTTTAATTCATTACCTTTTAAATCTGCAAATTTATTATCAGAAACGTATTTAAGTTTAATTTCATTAGGGGTACCTTCTAAACCAGAAGTATAGGCTGGAGATACAACTGGATCAGCTAGTTCCCAAATACCGCCAACTGGATCTTTAAAGGCACCATCACCATAAACCATTACTTCAATAGTTTTACCAGTTTTTTCTTTAAATAATTCTTGAATCTTTTGAACTAAAGTATCACCAGTTTTAGGGAATAATTTTAATCTTTCTTCAGTAGATTTATTTGAACCTAATAATCCATATTTGGGATTAAATCCAGAATTATCAATAGGAGCATTTAAAACATCCATTAATGAATAAACATTAGCTCCTTTATTTTTAAGGGATTCTTTAGTTTTATATCTAGTATGAATATCACATGTTAAGACATCATTAGTATAATTTAGAATTTCACTTGCTTTATTAGAGAAAACAAATTGAACTTCACAGTTTTCTTTTTGACATAAATCTTTATAGTAATCAACCATATTTACACCAGTAAATGGATGAAGCCAATCACCAAAATTTTCATAGTATTCTTCTTCAGAAATAATACTTCCTAAATCGAATGAACTATGTTCTAATTTATTATCGTCCATAATGTTATTTCCGACTTCATCTGAAGGGAAAGATAATAAAATAGTAATCTTATTCATGCCACGAGCAATACCTTTTAAAATCATTGAAAATCTATTTCTAGAAAGAATAGGGAATACAACACCAATTTCTTTACTAGGAAATTTAGTTTGTAAATCTTTGGCAATGTCATCAACTGTAACATAATTTCCTTCACTAATACCTACGACAGCTTCAGTAATAGCAACAATATCTCTGTCTTTTAAATTGAAATTTTCATTTTCAGCAGCTTGCATAACTGATGAAACTACAATTTCACTTAAGTTGTCTCCTTCTTTAATAATAGGGGTACGAATACCTCTAACTGTTGTGCCTACGCATCTCATTATATACACTTCCTTACAATAAAATTTTACTAAGTAAACATATGCAAGTCAAATTAAAATACATGTTATTTACATAATTAAATTTGTAATAAATGCTATAAAATTACAAAAGTGTGATAAAAACAGTAAAAAAAGCTGCAAAAGTGTGATAAAAACAGTAAAAAAAAGCAGCAAAAGTGTGATATAATACTATTGAGGTGATAATACTATGAAAAGATTTATAACTGAAAAATTAATTGATTGGAAAAATAGTAAAGATAGAAAACCTTTAATTTTAAAGGGAGCAAGACAAGTTGGAAAGACTTATATATTAAAAGATTTTGGGGAAACTAATTATGAAAATGTTGCATATTTTAATTTTGATCATGATGATGGATTAGCAGAATTGTTTTTAAATACTAAAGATCCAAAAAGAATTATCGAGCAATTATCTTTAGCCAATGGTAAGAAAATAAATCCGGGAAGTACATTAATAATTTTTGATGAAATACAAGAATGTCCCAATGCTTTAAATTCTTTAAAATATTTTTGTGAAGAAGCAAATGAATATCATGTTGCTTGTGCTGGTTCTCTTTTAGGAATACGACTTTCTAAAACTTCATTTCCAGTAGGAAAAGTTGATTTTTTAAACTTGTATCCAATGACTTTTAGTGAGTTCTTAATTGCTGATGGTTCTGAAAATTTAGTTGAAGTAATGAGAAAAACTAAAGAGATAAAAGAAATTCCTAAAATATTTGATGATATGTTAATTGAAAAGTTAAAAACATATTACATAATTGGTGGAATGCCTGAAGCTGTTTATAGTTGGATAAATGATAAGGATATTGAAAAGATTAATAAAATTCAAAAGAATATTTTGGATTCTTATGAAAGTGATTTTGCAAAACATACCGATGCGAATGACGCAAATAAGATATCATTAATTTGGAATGGTATTCCATCACAATTGGCTAAGGAAAATAAAAAATTTGTTTATCAAGTAGTAAAAGAGGGAGCCCGTGCTAGAGAATATGAAGGAGCACTTAATTGGTTAAATGATGCAAATTTAATTAATAAATGTTATTTAGTGAATAAATGTACTTTTCCATTAAAAGCTTATACTGATTTATCATCATATAAAATATATATGAATGATGTAGGATTATTAAGAAGAATGTCTAATTTAGATAGTAGTATAATTTTAGATGGTAATAAGTTATTTGAAGAATTTAAAGGTTCCTTTACAGAAAACTATGTAGCAAATACTTTAAGCTATGTTTTGGATGAAAATCCTAATTATTATACATTTGATAGGAACGAAATAGACTTTATAATTCAAAAGAATAATAAAATAGTTCCTATTGAAGTAAAATCAAATAAGAGTGTTAATAATACTAGTTTAACTAAATATAATGCTAAAAATGATAATGAAATTTCATTAAGATTCTCTTTAAATAATTTAAGCAAGGAAGGAAAAATTATTAATGTTCCATTATATCTAATAGAATATATTAATCAATTAATTTAGATAAAAAAATTACTTTTGCTTTAAAAGTAATTTTTTTGTGATATAAATATTTTTACCATTCTTCATCTGGGCTAAATTCTTTAGCTTGGTTCCAATCTTCATTTTTTCTAATTTCATTTTATGTTGTCTATAAGTCCAGGAATATTAGATAAATATAAAGTATCTTCCTCTTTAGAAATTAATTCATTTGAAATATTAGTTGTTTCCATGATTCACTTCGTATTTATGGATAATTTATAAAAAAAGCGACTTTTTAGTCGCTTTATATTCTTAATGGTGGAGAATAAGGGACTCGAACCCTTGACCCTCTGCGTGCAAGGCAGATGCTCTAGCCAACTGAGCTAATTCCCCAAAGAACATATTCATTCTAGCATATCAATTAACTAAAATCAAGTATTTTCTTTTTATTTTTTTAATATCTTTTGATTATAAAGATATTCTTCAATATGAATTTGATGAAATTCCGTGTTATATTTTTGAAGATCTTGAAACATTCTCATAAAAATAACATTAAAGGGATTATATTTACTTCCAGAATTTCTAAATCTAACAGGAATATTGTATGGGGAAGATAATAGTTCATTTTGTTTTCTTTTAGCAAATTCTAGAATGAACTTTTCACCATCAAAATTAATCTTAACTAAGTCATTTGAATCATCATAAATTTCATCACTACACCAAGTAATAGTTTTACCATCAAATAATTCATGATAAGCATCACTTTCTTTTAGACTAGCGACATTTTCTTTATAGAAATCATATATATCAGCAAGAGAGTCAAAATGACTAAGACCACTTTCAAATAAAGCAATTTCAGTATCAATGTCAAAGACAGAGGCATTCTTAATACGATTATATAATTGTTCAAATAAAGTATAAATAGCATAATCTTCTTTAGTTATTTCAAACGTTTCTAAAATTAATTTTTCTTTAGGTGATTTAGATAAAGTCCAATATAAATCTAAGCTATTTTCAAAAGAGATGATAAGTTTTTTATCACCATTTGATAGAATAATCTTTTGAGGTAGTTTACCTTGATTTTTAATTTTTTGAACTTCCATACTACTCACCCGGAACTATAATTTTACCACAAATTAAGAGAAGGAAGTATACTTTATTTGAATTATTTCACAAAAGTGAAGAATTTTATAATTGTTTAAAATAATTTCTTGTTTAGATTTTTCAATTTTAATAACAGTTCCGGATACTTTAGTTAAGAATCCACTTTGATAAATAGTAAATTCAATAGGGATTTTATTAAAGTAAGATTCTAATATTTTAGATTCTAAGTTATTTATTTGTTCTTCAGATAAAGTAGGTTTTGTAATTCGGGATTTTTGTTTTTCAATATCCTTAATTAATATTTTAGAATTGATGACAGAATTAAATGGGAGCCATTTAAGCATTTTACGATCATGCATTATGACCACCAATTTTTTTATTACGAGCAATAGCAGTTGAATCTTTTAAAAGAGCAGAAGCTTTTAAAATACTATTGGCACCATATCTAGCTTTTATTTCATCAATAGCTTTATCTTTAGCTTGATTAGTTTTAATTTCTTCAAGTGATTCAAATAAATTTAATTGAATACTATTATCATCAGTTAATTTACCTAAAGAAATACTTACTTTTCTAATAGGTAAATCTTCATAATATTTATCAAAAATATTAATACAAGTATTATAAATTACTTTATCATTATTAGTACTAGTTTGTAGTTTTTGAGTGTGATAGAAACCACCACCAATATTTTTAGAATAACCAATACCAAAACCAATACAACTAGTTTGTTTTTTAGAATCTCTTAGTCTTTTAGTTAAAACATCAATCATTTCTTTAATTATTAAAGTAACATTTTCTTCATTATAATCTTTAAATAAAATTTGACTATGACTGATAGATTTATCTTTGGGGATAACATTATTAAAATCACTTATTTTAGATAAATCAATGCCATTAGCATGGTTCCATAATTCTTCACCCATGACTCCATATTTATCTTTTAAAATATTTTTGTCATATTTAGCAATATCTTCAATTTTATAAATTTTTAATTTATTTAAGTTTCTTTCCATACGAGGACCAATACCCCACATTTTAGATAGAGGAGTGATAGGCCAAAGTTTATTTGGAATATCTTCATAAGTCCATTTTGCAATATTATCTTTAGTATGTTTAGCTTCAATATCCATAGCTACTTTAGCAAGAAGTAAATTAGGTCCAATACCAGCAGTAGCAGTTAGACCAGTTTTATCTTTAATTCTTTGCATAATAGTTTTAGCAAGTTCATAGTCAGTCATTTTATACATTTTAAGATAATCAGTAACATCTAAAAATACTTCATCAATAGAGTAAACATGCATATCTTCATGAGAGACGAATTCAAGATAAATACTTAAAACTTCTTTACTTTTAGCAATATATAAACTCATGCGAGGAGGAGCTTTAATGATTTTAATATTTTTAGGTAGATTATATTTATAAAGTTCAAAGACACGACAACGACCAGGGACACCAAATTTTTTTAAAAAAGGTGTTACTGCTAAAGTTATAGCACCATTACGGGTAGGATCACATACGATTAAAGGAACTTTATATGGATCAAGTTTTCTTTCAACACATTCACAGGAAGCAAAAAAACTTTTTAAATCAATAGCAAGAATATTTCTTTTAGGATATAATTCTTCCATTTCAATCACCTGTATTAATTATAAAACATATGTTTGATATAGTCAATTGCCAAATAATGGTTATTTATGATATAATTTTTTATAGAGAGGAGTTTTATAATGTATGCAGAAGTATTAGTACAATATGGAGTTAAAGCTTTAGATAGACAATTTACTTATAAGATTCCTGAAGAATTAAAAAATGATTTACAAGTAGGAATGAAAGTTTTAGTTCCTTTTGGAACAATGACAATAAATGGGTTTGTTATTAAAATAAAAAATGAAACTGATCAAGATAATTTAAAAGAAATAATAGAAATAACTAATAAAGATTTTAGATTAAATAATGAATTACTTGATTTAGGTAAATATATTAAAGAAACTACTTTATGTTCACTTATTCAAGCTTATCAAACTATGCTTCCAAGTAGTATGAAAGTTAAGAATATTAAAAGTAATTATCAAAAATATAATGAGTATGTTGAACTTATAAATAAAGATGAAGTTATTAGTTATATAAATAGTAAAAGTAGAGTTACTAAACAAATTGAACTTTTAAATAGATTATTAACTGGTGAAGTAATTCTTAAAAATGAATATAGTAAAACTATTATTGATAAGTTATTAGAATTAAATTTAATTAAAATAAGAAAAGAAATTAAATATAGAATTAATAAAGATAAAGAAGATATTAAGAAAATAATACTTACAAAAGAACAAGAAGATGCGGTTAAGAAAATAGAAAACTCTTTTGATAATAATGATACTTTTTTAATTCATGGAGTAACTGGTAGTGGTAAGACTGAAGTTTATATGACTTTAATTGAAAAAGTTATTAAAAATGGAAAATGTGCAATTATGTTAGTTCCAGAAATTAGTTTAACTCATCAAATTGTAGATAGATTTTATAAAAGATTTGGTAGTGATGTTGCAATTTTTCATAGTGCTTTATCTGATGGTGAGAAATATGATGAATATCATAAGATATTAAATGGTGATGTTCATGTAGTAGTAGGAACTAGAAGTGCAATATTTGTTCCATTTAATAAAATTGGAATTATTATAATTGATGAAGAACAAAGTACTAATTATAAACAAGATAATAATCCAAGATATCATGCTAGAGATATAGCAATTAAAAGAAGTATTTATCATAAATGTCCAGTAGTGTTAGGAAGTGCAACTCCTTCATTAGAAAGTATGGCAAGAGCTTTAAAAGATGTTTATCATTTAATTAAATTAGATAATAGGGTTGGGATAAGCACTATTCCTGATGTTACTTTAGTAGATATGCAAGAAGAATATAAAAAAAGAAATATGATTATAAGTGATTTATTAGATGAAAAAATAAAAGATAGAATATCTAAAGATGAACAAATAATTATATTACTTAATAGAAGAGGATTTACAACAATAGTTAATTGTAAGAATTGTGGATATACTTTTAAGTGTCCTTATTGTGATATTACTTTAACTTATCATAAAACTAGTAATAATCTAAGATGTCATTATTGTGGATATACTTTAGTTAATCCTGAAGTATGCCCAGAGTGTCACGAAAAAGCTTTAACAAGTTATGGACTGGGAACAGAAAAGTTAGAAGAAGAAATTAAACAAAGATATAATGTAAATACAGTAAGAATGGATGCTGATACAACAACAAGAAAAGGTAGTCAGGATGAAATTATTAAAAAAATAGAATCTGGTGAAGCTAAAATTATTATTGGAACGCAGATGATTGCTAAAGGATTTGATTTTCCTAATGTAACATTAGTTGGAATTATTAATGCTGATGATGCTTTAAATGTACCAGATTTTAGAAGTGGAGAAAGAACCTTTGAACTTCTTAGTCAAACTTCTGGAAGAGCCGGAAGAGGAAGTAAAAAAGGTGAAACAATAATTCAAACATTTAATCCTGATAATAAAACTTTACTGTTTGTTAAAAATAATGATTATAAGAGCTTATATAGTTATGAAATGGAAATAAGAAAAGCATTAAAGTATCCACCATATTTTTATTTAACATTAATTAAAATTGCATCTAAAGATTATGAAATGGCGTCTAGCGAAGCTAGAAAAGTGTATTCATTCTTAAATAGAAATTTAAAAGATACAATTATCTTAGGACCAACAACATCAGCAATGTTTAAAATAAATAACGTTTATAGATTTCAAATAATATTAAAATATAAAAACTATGATTTAATTAAACCTACATTAATTAATTTAGATGAAGTTTATAAAAGTAATAATAAAGTAAATATAGAAATAGATAATAATCCTTGTAGATTATAAACTGGAGAAATCCAGTTTTTTTGTGTAAAATAAAATATCTTTAATATTAAAATAATAATTATGGCAATTAACTGATACTAGTATATCTTTTTAACTTTTATTAAAAACGAAGGACATTGAAGTGTTGACAATTATAAATATTTTGTTATAATTTAGATATATTTTAAAGCGATGACTTCCTTGGAAAAGAACGAGCTATATATTAATGAAGATTCTAAAGTAGGGTGGAACCACGGTAATACGTCCCTATAGTTTAGGGTCTTTTTTTATTAGGAGGATGTATGAAGATATTTATTGGATGTGGGTCTAACCCTAAGATTAGTGATGAATTAAAGTTAGTAGCAAAAGAAGTTTGTAGGGTAATTGCTGGTTTAGGTTATGATTTAGTTTATGGTGCTTATAATGAGGGTATGATGGGTGTATGCTTTAATACTTTTAAAGAGATGAATAGAGAGGTTTATGGTATTAATATAACTAAGTATGATGATGGTGGTGATTATGAGGTTTATGATACTTCTTTTGAGAGATTAAAAAGAATTTGTGAGATAAGTGATAAGCTTTTAATTTTACCTGGTGGGATTGGTACTTATTCTGAATTATTTGGTTTATTAGAAGAAAAAGCTAAACCGGTTATTATATATAATTATAAGGGGTTTTATGATGATTTAATTAAATTTTTAAATAAGAATTTAGATAATAATATATTATATGATGATGATTTGAATAATTTAATTGTTGTAAATAATATTGATGAATTAGAAAGAGTGATTAAAGATGAAAAATAGTATGGAAGATATTGTTAATTATTGTAAGAATTATGGATTTGTATTTCAAGGAAGTGAGATATATGGTGGTTTATCTAATTCTTGGGATTATGGTTCTTTAGGTAAAGAATTAAAAGAAAATATTAGAAAAGCTTGGTGGAAAAAGTTTATTCAAGAGGTACCTAATAATTATGGATTAGATGCAGCTATTATTATGAATCCTAATGTATGGGTTGCTTCTGGTCATGTTACTAGTTTTGCTGATCCTTTAATGGATTGTAAGAAATGTAAATCTAGATATAGAGCTGATAAGTTAATTGAAGATTTTACTGAAGGTAAAGAAACTGGTGATGGTTGGGATAATAAAAAGTTAGAAGAATTTATTAAAGAAAATCATATTAAGTGTCCTAAATGTGGTAGTGAAGATTTTACTGATATAAGAAAATTTAACTTATTATTTGAGACTCATATTGGTGTTACCGAAGATGCTAAGAGTGTCTGTTATTTAAGAGGAGAAACTGCTCAGGGTATATTTACAAACTTTTTAAATGTTCAAAGAAGTATGAGATGTAAGATTCCTTTTGGTATTGGACAGACTGGTAAGAGTTTTAGAAATGAAATTACTCCTGGTAACTTTATTTTTAGAACAAGAGAATTTGAACAAATGGAATTAGAGTTCTTTTGTAAGCCTGGTACTGATTTAGAATGGTTTAAATTTTATAAAGATTATTGTATGAATTTCTTAAAGAGTTTAGGTTTAAAAGAAGAAAATTTAAGATATAGAGATCATAAACCAGAAGAACTTGCTTTTTATAGTAAGGCTACTACAGATATAGAATACTTATTCCCAATGGGTTGGGGAGAGTTATGGGGTATTGCTGATAGAACTGATTATGATTTAGGTGTTCATATGAAACATTCTGGTCAAGATTTAAGATATTTAGATCCTGTAACTAATGAAAAGTATTTACCTTATGTTATTGAACCTTCAGTAGGTTTAGATAGATTATTTTTAGCAGTAATAAGTAATGCTTATGAAAAAGAAGTATTAGATAATGGAGAAGAAAGAGAAGTATTAAGATTAATTCCTTCTTTAAGTCCAATTAAAGCTACTATTCTTCCTTTAGTTAAAAAGATTCATAGTGATAAAGCTTTAGAGTTATATCAAAGTTTAGCTAAAGAATTTAATGTATCTTATGATGAAGCAGGTTCAATTGGTAAGAGATATAGAAGATGTGATGCAGTTGGTACTCCATTTGCAATTACAATAGATGATGATACTTTAAATAATAATACTGTAACTGTTAGAGATCGTGATACGATGGAACAAGTTAAGATATCTTTAGATGAATTAAAAGATTATATTTTAGAGAGAATTAAATAGAGAATAATAATTTATAGAAAGTAATAAAATGTCTAATCTTAAATTAGATTTAAAAAGTTAAAAAAGGCAAAATTGATGTGAACCCTATTCAGTAGACATCATAAAAAAAGACAGTATATTAAAAAGAGAAAATTATTTTTCTCTTTTTGTGTAAGTTTTTCTCTTTTTTTT